>CAYVAM010000256.1:0-5112 GCA_964449275.1 uncultured Anaerolineales bacterium | reverse complement strand
AGGTCATGGCACTGCTGACGGTGGCCGACGGCATCAGCGTCGTCACCGAGAAGATTTTCCCCGACCGGTTCATGCACGTGGCGGAACTCGGCCGTATGGGCGCCGAGATCCGCAAGGAGGGCAACGCGGTGGTGGTTCACGGGACGCGGGCCCTGTCGGGCGCAGAGGTGATGGCCAGCGATCTCCGGGCCTCGGCCGCCCTGGTCGTCGCGGGGCTTGTGGCCGGGGGCAAGACGACCATCTCGCGCGTGTATCATCTGGACCGCGGCTACGAGCGCCTGGAGCACAAACTCCGCCGCCTGGGCGCTGCGATTCGCCGCGTCAAGCAGTAGGGGGAGCAGGGCCGGCGCGCCGGGATGGCGGCCGCCTCAGTGGTGGTGGTCGTGGCCGGAACCCCGCTGATAGGGCGCAGGGACGCTGACCGGGCCGTCTCGGTCGCCGTGCTTCGCGATGCTTTCGAACGTCTCTTGGCCGCCGACGCCCACGAACTGCCACTGTCCACCTTCCTCCTGGCGGAACCACAGGGTGACTTCGAGGATGCGGTGGTCGAGCGTGACGCGCATGCCGGCCGGCGCGACGAGGCCGCCCTGTTCGGTAGGCAGTTTCTGAAGCGACATCAGGTCGCGCCGGATCAGGTTGCCGCCGCCCTCGAACAGACCGGAGACGGTTTTGCGGAAGCGTTCGAGCCCCACCCTGCGTTGAGGAGAATCATCCGGCAGTCTCTCGAACACCTTCTCGTACCGGCCGGCGAGGATGTCGTCGATCATCTCGAAAGCCTGCGCCTTGAGATCCTCGAGCGTCCGTTGCTCGCCCAGGTAGATGCTGAGGTGGTACCCGCCGCCCAGTGCCGACGTTGCAATTCCGAGCACCATCCCCGCCAGAGCCAGTTTTCTGCCGACCAGGACACCCTGCGATTGGCGGATCTTCCGCCCGGCCGCAACGCCCAGCACGATCGCCACGACCGGCACCGCGACCAGCGGCGCCACCAGAAAAGCCGTCCCACCCAGTACGCCCACGATCAACGCGACGACGGCCAACGGGCAGACGGCCGCGTACTCCGGATCGGTCGCGCGGTCGAATCGATCGTCGCTTACAGGCTCGGCCATGGCAGGTGTCTTCGTTTACGCCTTGCGCGACGGGCCGGGCAACCCCGGCGAGTGCGACGAGGCAAGCGACCGGCCGCGCCGGGCGCCCGACGACCTCATCAGGCGCGCTTGATAACGACGACGGTGCGGTCGTCGCGGAACCGGCCGCCCGGGCTGACCGACTCGGTCAGGTCCTCGAGCGCCCGGATGACCGACTCGGCCGACCCGCCCAGGTGCTCGCGGACGTTCGCCAGAACGCGGTCCATGCCGAGGTCTTCGCTGCCGGTCGTCTCGCACTCGAAGATGCCGTCCGAGATCAGGAGGAAGGCGTCGCCGGGCGCGAGCGCGATCGGCTCGCCGGCCTCGATGGGTGTGTCCGGCAGGATGCCGAGGGGAAGTCCTGTGGCGCTGAACTGCTCGTGCCGCCCGTCGGCCCGCATCCAAACCATCGGACCCTGCCCGGCGCTGGCGTACGAGACGGTGCCCTCGGCGGCGTCGGCGACCACCAGCGCCAGCGTCACGAAGCGGCCCTCTTCCACGTCGGCGGCCAGCAGCCGATTGGTGTCGCACAGGACGACGGCCGGCCGGCTTTCCCGAAGGGCCAGGGCCCGGACGAGCGCCCGGGTCTCTGCGGCCAGCAGCGCCGGTCCGACGCCGTGTCCGACGGCGTCGCCCAGCATGAGGCCGACGCGTCCGTCGCCCCAGGGGAAGATGTCGAAGAAATCGCCACCGGCGTATTCCGAGGGCCGGCTCCAGCCGGCCAGATCGAACCCGTCGAGGCCGGGTGGGTCCTGCGGCAGGAGGCCGGCCTGGATGTCGCGCGCCAGTTCCATCTCGTCCTCGAGCCGGCGTTTGGCGAGGAACTCCTCCAGCAGCCGCGCACGCTCCAGCGCCACGCCCGCCTGGTCCGCCAGCGCCGTCAGCAGGGCCGTGTCGTCTTCGGTGAACGAGCCGGTTCGCTTGTTGAGGGCCTCGAGCACCCCGACGAGTTCGCCCTCGAGATTGGTCATGGGGACGGCCAGGATGTCCCGGGTCCGCCAACCCGTCTTTCGGTCCACGTCGGGATTGAACCGTGGGTCGGCGTAGGCATCAGGGATAATGAGTGGCTGCTTGCTGCGTGCGACGGCCCCGGCGATGCCGCGGTCGGCCGGGAAACGAATGACCTCGATCTCGCTCTCGGTGAGGGTGCGGCTGGTGAGTTCGTCGGTTCCCGCGTCGTAGAGGAAGAGCGTGGTCCGCTCGGCATCGAGCAGTTCGCAGGTTTCTTCGGCGATGGACCCGAGTAGCGGATCGAGGCGCGGCTCGGAGGCCAGTCGGCGCATGACCCCGAGCAGGACTTTGAGGTGCCGGCGCAGGGTCGATTCGTCGGATTGGGGGTCGTCGCTCATCCCTGTGTCACCCCGCGGTCTCGGAACAATGATGATAACGCTGCGGCCGGCGGTTTCTCAAGGGAATTGTTCACGGTATCCGTGGGACGACCGCCGCGCGAAGCGCGTGCGACGGGCTCAGAGGTCGCGCAGTCCCTTGGGCGGGCCGAGGATTTCCGACAGGACGATGGCGCGAGCCGTATTCCTGCCGCGAAGCATGTTCCCGAGAAAGCCGGGCGCAAGGTGGGGGGCGACCGACGGTGCGGCCGCCGGCCGTTCGGTGGCGGGGTGGAGCGTGCTGCCGCGAAGGACCGAGACCATGCCCGTGCCGAGCGATCCGAGGTGCCGCTGCTCGAGATGCGCGACCGGTGCCGGTTCGTGTTTCTCCTCGGCCCGGGCCGGACCGCGCGCCGCACGGGCAGGCGTGCCGCGACGTTGGACTTTCTGCCGGATGGCCCGCCGCGCCACGGCAGCGCCGGGCGGCGCCTGGCGGCGAGGCGCCGCAGGTGTCGGAGGACGCCCGGCGCCCAACTGGGGCGGAACGGCGGTCCGCCTGGGCTGCACGGGCTCTTGCCCACGGGTCTGGGTCCGGCGTTCGGCGGCATTTTTCTCGGCGTGCTGTTTCTCAAGGTACCGCTTCAACAGGCCCCCGCCGAGCGCGAGGAGCAAGAACAGTGCAAACGGGACCAATTCCAGCCACTCTTCCATCGTTGGCTCCGAGCGGGGCGGCTACAGGCGGCCGCCCCGGTCTGGCTTTGTTGTGTCTCAGGCGCCGGGTTCGGTCGGCTTGGGCGGCTCGGTGCTTCGGCCGATGCCGTCGCGCATCGAGGTATCGGCCTGGATGTTCTTCATGCGGTAGTAATCCATGATGCCGAGGTTGCCGCTTCGGAACGCCTCGGCCATGGCCTTGGGGATCTCGGCCTCCGCCAGGACGACCTTGGCCCGGTTCTCGGCGACGAGGGCTATCATTTCCTGTTCGCGAGCGGCGGCGGCGGCGCGGCGTTTCTCGGCCTCGGCCTGGAACATCCGCTTGTTCGCCTCGGCCTGGTCGGCCTGGAGGCGCGCCCCGATGTTGTCGCCGACGTCCAGGTCGGCGATGTCAATCGAGAGGATCTCGAAGGCGGTTCCCGAATCAAGCCCCTTCTCGAGAACCCGCTTGGAGATCGAATCCGGGTTCTCCAGGACGTTCTTGTAACTCTGGGCCGAGCCGATGGTGGTGACGACGCCTTCGCCGACGCGGGCGATGATGGTCTCCTCGGTGGCCCCGCCGACCAGCCGCTCCAGGTTCGCCCGGACCGTGACGCGGGCCTTCGCCTTCACCTGGATGCCGTCCTTGGCAACGGCGTCCACTGTCGGCCGGCCGCGCTCCGGGTCCGGGCAGTCGATGACCTTCGGCAGCACGCTGGTAGCGACGGCCTCCTGCACGTCGCGTCCGGCGAGGTCGATGGCGGCGGCGGTCTTGAAATCGAGTTCGATGTTGGCCCGGTCGGCCGCAATCAGCGCCCGGACGACCTTGACCGGGTTGCCCCCCGCCAGGTAATGGCTCTCGAGGTCGCGTGTCTGGCTCGGGATGCCGGCCTGGACGGCCATGATCTTCGTCCCGACGATGACGCGGACGTCCACCTTCCGCAGCCGCATCGCCACCAGGTCGAGCAGGCCGATGCCGGCCTTCGATGCGATCGACCGGATCCACAGGCCGATGAACTGAAGCAGAAACAGGCCGATGACCAGCAGGACGATGATCAGCGCGACGACCGCGGCGATGGTGCCGGGGCCCCACTCATCCGTGCCCACCTCGCCGCCCGGTCGCTGCATCGCCAGCCACCCGGCTGCCGTGTGAAGATAGGTCAACATGGTGCGCTCCTTTTTTGACGCGCCGGGCAAGCCCGGCGGCTAACGTGCGCGACGCCTGCGGCGTCACGCCTCCTCGTCTTCCTCGACGGCGCGGACGACGACGCGGGCGCCGTGGACTTCGATGATCTCGATCTTGCGGCCGGCATGCACGAGGTCGCCTTCGGTCACGCAATCGATCTGCCGGTCGTCAAGGACCATCTTCCCCGCCGGGCGCAGGAGCGTCTTGGCGACGCCGACCTTGCCGACCAGTTCCTCGGGGTCGAGGTCCGCCAGGTCCCCCGCCTTCCCCGTGTTGGAGGGGCCGGTCAGGATAATCTTCTTCGCCATGGGCGTATGCGGCCAGATGCGAAGGGTGACGTACAGGAGCGTGGGCGCCAGGACCGTCACGATCACCAGCGTGATGATTCCTTCGGTCGTCCCCATCGTGAAGCCCACCACGACGGCGGCGATGAAACTCAGGACCGACAGAAGCGTCAGCAGCCCGCCGCTCGGCAGAAAAACCTCCGCAACCGCAAAGACGATCCCCGCCGCAAAGGCGACGACGACCAGTGTCAACGAGGGCTCCCACGCCAGGATCGTCATGCCCCGACTCCTTCTCTAGTACTACAATGCTAACTCGGGGTCAGCGTGGACCCGGCCTATCCGAGAAAACAGCAGGTCAGGCCCACTTTTGCGATCAAACGGGGCCGTTTCCGTTTGATCAGCAAAACGCTCCAAGGAGCCAAGCGTACAGCCATGCCCACGGCATTCCAAAACAAAACCAAACGCCCGGTTTTGTTTTGAATATGGGCCTGACCTGCTGTTTT
>CAYVAM010000255.1:0-5121 GCA_964449275.1 uncultured Anaerolineales bacterium | reverse complement strand
TCCACACGACGAAGATCGACACCGAGTAGTACGACAACGCTGCTTGAACCTCTCTGCGCGGCGGGTCTCCCGACCCACCGCGCTGGAATGGTGACCTTCCGGCTCGCCCGGGCGCGGCGGGTCGGGAGACCCGCCGCGCAATGTGTGCGACACCGCCCTTTGCGCGGTGGGTCTCCCGACCCGCCGCGCAACCGGCGTTGTAGTAGTAGGCGGCCGGGTATCCCGATCCACGTAAGAGGAGGAGCCGCGCGTGAGACAGAAAGCGAGCGTCGTGACGGTGTGGTGCCTGTCGGTGGCGTTTGCCGCCGCCGCGACAGGGGCCGACTGGCCGACCTACAACCACGACGCCGCCCGCAGCGGCGCCACGGCCGAGGCGCTAAGGCTGCCGCTGAAGGTCGCGTGGACTTTCGCGCCGCCCCACCCGCCGGCACCCTCCTGGCCCGACCCCGCCAGGCACGACTACTGGCACAACAAGCACAACCTCAACCCGCGCGTCATCTACGACCGCGCGTTCCACGTGGCCGTCGCGGGCGACGCCGTCTTCTTCGGGTCCTCCGCCGACGACCGCATCGTGTGCCTCGCCCTGGCCGACGGCAAGGTGCGATGGACGTTCTTCACCGAGGGCCCCGTGCGTCTGGCGCCAACCATCGCGGGCGGCAAGGTGTACGCCGGTTCCGATGACGGCCGGGTCTACTGCCTCTCGGCGTCCGACGGGCACCTGCTGTGGAAGAGTCGGCCCGGCCCGGACGACCGCCGCTGCATCGGCAACGGCCGGTTGATCTCGCGCTGGCCCATCCGGACGGGCGTCGTCGTGGACGGTGGCGTCGCCTACTGCGCGGCGGGCCTCTTCCCCACCACCGAGGGCGTTTACCTCTGCGCGCTCGACGCCGCCGGCGGACGCGAACTCTGGAAGCAGAAAATCAACCAACCCACGCAGGGCTACGCGCTCGCCTCGGCCGAGCGGCTGTACCTGCCGTCCGGCCGCACGGCTCCCGGAGTCTTCGACCGCAAAGACGGCCGTGCCCTGGGCGGCGTGGCCAGCACAGGCGGCGGCTACGCCCTCGTCGCAGGCGACGTCGTGGCGGCGGGACCCGGAGACACCGCCGGACAACTCGACCTCTCGGACGCCAAGACGCGGCAGCGCATCGTCGCGTTCGGCGGTCTGCATCTCATTGCGCACGACGGTCGCTTCTATCTCCATTCACGGACGCAACTGGCGGCCGTCGACCGCGCGAAGTACGTGCCGCTGGCCCGGCAGCGCCTCGCCCTCCAGGCGCAACTCAAGAAACTGGGCAAACGCAAAGACGCACAGGCCAAGGCCGAGAGGGCGAGGCTCACGAAGGAGATCGCCGACCGGACGGCCACTATGGAAACGTGCTGGCTCTGGCGCACGCCGTGCACGAACCCCTACGCGCTGATCCTCGCCGGCGACACGCTCTTCGCGGGCGGCGAAGGACGCGTCGTCGCCCACCGCGCCGACGACGGCCGCGCCACCTGGTCCGCAAACGTGGCCGGGCGGGCCTACGGCCTCGCCGTGGCGGGCGGCAGGCTGCTCGTCAGCACCAACCAGGGCGCCATCACCTGTTTCGAGCACGGCCCCGGCCGGCACACGAGCGACGGCTTCTCGTTGCGTACGCCGACGGATCCGTTCGCCCTGCCCTCGCCGTATCCGACGGACAAGTGGACGCCCCTGTACGAGCAGGCTGCGGCGGTCGCGGTCAAGCAGTGCGGCGCGTCGAAAGGTTTCTGCCTCGTTCTCGACGCCGGCACGGGGCGGCTGGCGCAGGAGATCGCCAAGCGGTCGGACCTGCGCGTCGTCGGCATCGAGCGCGACGCCGAGAAGGTGGCGGCGGCCAGACGCCGCTTGAGCCGCGTCGGCGCCTACGGCAAGCGCATCGCCATACACCACGTCGCGGGCGACGGCGGCCGTCTGCCGTACCCGCCGTACTTTGCGAACCTGATCGTATCGGATGCCGCCGTCACGGACGGCGCGCTGCCGGCGGCACACAAGGAGATCCTCCGCGTCCTGCGTCCGTGCGGCGGCGTGGTCTGCATCGGCCGGCCCGGGGGAACGGACGCCGCGCAGGTGAAGGCGTGGCTGGCCGCATCGAAATGGGACGGGGCCGATGCCCGCACCGTCAAGGAGGATGGCGTGTGGGCGGTCGTCCGCCGCGGGCCGCTACCCGGGGCCGGCGAATGGACCCACGGCCTGGCCGATCCCGGCAACACGGCGTGCTCGAAGGAGCAGCGCGTTGCCGGGCCGCTCCAGGTCCAGTGGTTCGGGCGGCCCGGGCCGCGCGAGATGGCCGACCGCCACCACCGCAACGTCTCGCCGCTTTACAAAGACGGGCGGCTGTTCATCCCCGGCGACGGGCGCATCATCGCGGTCGATGCGTACAACGGTGCGGAACTGTGGCGGCGCGAGATCCCGAACTCGCGGCGACTCGGCGCGTTCCTCGACTCCAGCAACATGGCCGTCGGCGACACGGTGCTGTACTTCGTGGCCCAGGCGACCTGCCACCAGTTCGACGTGGCCACCGGCGAGATTCGCCGCAAGACGGCCATGCCGCAACTCGTCGGCGGCCAGACGCGGCACTGGGGCTACCTGGCGCCGGCGGGCGGGCTGCTCGTCGGCAGCGGGTGCCGTCCGCACGCCGCCTACTTCCGCCAAAGCCGCCAGGCCGACGCCGCACTCTGGAACGACAAGATGTCGCTCGTCGCGAGCGATTATCTGTTTGCCCTCGACCCGGCCGGGGGCCAAGCGCGGTGGACTTACAAATCGGGCCTGATTCTGAACACCACGCTGGCGATCGGCGGCGGCCGGGTCTACTTCATCGAGAGCCACAGCCCCAAGGCCCTGGCCGACAAACTCGGGCGAATGCCCATGGTGACGTTCCTCGACGGCCCCAACCACCTCGTCGCCCTCGACCTCGCGACCGGGCGCACGCTCTGGAAAAAGCAGGCCGACCTGGCGAACTGCCGGCACATCGCCTACATCAATTACTCCGCCGAGAAACTCATCCTGAGCGGCAACAAGTACGTGGACGGCCGCCTGTGGTACTTCTTCTGGGGCATCGACGCCGACTCCGGCAAAATCGTGTGGCACCGGTCGCACAACTCCGGATACAAACCCGGAGGCAGCCACGGCGAACAGAACCGGCACCCCACCATCGTCGGCGACACCGTCTACACCTACCCGCTCGCCTACAAGTTGCAGACGGGCGAGGTGCTGGAGGGGTGGAAGTTCTCGCGGCACGGGCACGGGTGCGGCAACGTCTCGGCCTCGGCCCACAACCTGTTCTGGCGAGGCGGAAACCCGTGGCGATGGGACCTCGCGCCGGGCGGCCAGGCGTCGAAGGTCAACAGCGTGACACGCCCCGGATGCTGGATCAACATCATCCCCGCCGGCGGGATGGTCCTCATACCGGAGGCCAGCAGCGGATGCACCTGCGCCTACCCGCTCCAGACGTCGGTGGCGTACGTGCCGGCGCCCTGACCGGCGTCCGTCATGCGTGCCGCGCGGCCTTTCGGCGAGACGGCTTCCGCCGCGAGAAGTACGCCACCTTCTCCAGGGCCATCGTCATGTCGAGGTCTTCGACATATACCCTCTCCGGCACGCGAAGCCGCGCCGGCGCGAAGTTCAGGATGCCCCGCACACCGGCGGCGACCAGTTGGTCCGCCACCTCCTGGGCCGCCGGCGCCGGCACCGCGAGCATGGCCACCCGGACGTCCCTGGCCTTCATTACCTGGGCCATGCGATCGGGCGAATAACAGCGGCACCCGCCGATCAGGCGGTTGACCTTGTTCGGATCGATGTCGAAAACAACTACGATCCGCAGATTCGGCCGCCGGCCCTTGAAGTACGCGAGCAGTGCCTTGCCGAGGTTCCCGGCCCCAACCAGCGCCGCGTTCTGGCCGCCCGGCTTGTCGAGGAACCGGCGCATGCTCTTGATAAGCCCCTCGACCTCGTATCCGCGCGCGGGGTTGCCCGCGTACCCGACAGCCATGAGGTCGCGCCGGACCTGCGCGGCCGTCCGGCCGGCCATCTCGGCCAGTTGGTGCGAGTAGACGTATCGGGCGCCCTCCTCGTGGAGGACGTTCAGCAAGCGGCGGTAGAGTGTGAGCCGTTCGAGCGTCCGGTGCGGTACGTCTTTGGTCTCAGTCTTCATGATATCATCTCGCCAAGTGCGTCCGGTGACAGACTGTTACGTCAGTCACGGCAAGTATTCGGGAACTCGCTCCCGTGTCAACAACGATTCGGACTAATACTACAGCGCCACTTTGCCATTTCGCGCGGCGGCCAGTCGCCGCCTATTCGGGTTGATCGCTACGCCGCCGAGGCGCCCGGCGGCCAAGGAATCGCAGGAAGATGGGCCAGATCAGGAGCGGCACCGCCACCGCCACCATCATCCCGTACCACGGCTGCTCGCGCGAGACGTGCCCCAGGTACGCGAACAGGGCCGCCGTCGGTACGGTCCCCAAAAGGAGGGCCGCCATAAACCGCCTCAAACGCATCCCCGCCAGCCCCGCCAGCACCGCCACGACCTCCGGCAGGATGGGCAGGATGCGGCTGAGAATGATGGCGAACCCGCCCCAGCGGTCGAAGAGCGTCTGAAACCGCGCCAGTTCGTCCTCGCCGGCGATCCGGCGGGCCAGCCCTTTCCCGCCGAACCGCGCGACGGCGTAGCCAACCACACCCGCCGACGCCGATCCGACGGCGCCCACGATCGCCCCCAGCACCGGCCCGTACACACTCCCGACGGCCGCCATGACGCCCGTCGCCGGGATCGGCAGCACGATGTCGGCCACCAGCAGCCCGATGGCCACCGCCCACGCAAAAGGGCGAATCTGCTCGAACCACGCGCGGCACGCTTCCTGGCTGAACAGGCGCTCGAACGTATCGCCCCACAGCGAAAAGGCGGCCGCGAAGACCACCGCCAGGACGACGGCAATCGCCAGGACCTTCAGGAAGAAACGCACGCGCCCGGTCCTTTCGCCCTCGGGTTCGACGCAGACTATACACCCAAACGCCAGGCGCTGCACCAATCAAACCGGCGCCGGGCGGCAGGGCAAAAAGGTTCCAGGATCCTTTTCCCTGAAGGGCCCGAAGGGTGCTACGCA
>CAYVAM010000254.1:0-5223 GCA_964449275.1 uncultured Anaerolineales bacterium | reverse complement strand
CGGCCGGCCGAGCCGCCGGCGCGCTCCTGCTCCACGAACTCAAGGAGGGTGGACCATGGGTTACGCAATGATGTGGATCGAAGGTCTGGCCGCAGTCGGCCTTCTGGTGGCAACGATCACGGCGCTCGTGGCGAGGCTCACGAGACGTTGGCTTCAGATCCTCCTGATTGCGGTGGCGGCTCTGTTTCCGCTTGCCGTGGGAGTCTGCTTCACGGTCGTGATGGGGATGGTGATACGCTGGATGGGACCGACCTGGTTCTACTACGGCCTTTCCTGGACGATTCTCATTGCCGCCGGTGCTGTGGGTGTCGCCTGCCTCGGCCTCAGACGACGCGGCGCCGAGCCTGTCCCTGCTGCGTCGGCATGGCCGCGCGGCAAGTTGGCGGTGGCGCTGGCGGCCGTGGCGGTGCTGTTCGTCATGACGTTCTGGAACATGGACCTGGCGATGCAGAACCGCCTGGAGGCCGTTCGGTCTCAGGCGGGGGCGCTCGCACTGTCGGTGGCGCCGGCCCGCGTGCCGGACGCCGATAACGCCGCGCCCATCTACCGCGAGGCGTTCATCGTCATGAACCAGTCCGGAGACCCGCCGCCTGAATTGTATGAGGAGTGGACCGCTTGGATGGAGCAGGACGACGCAGCCGCGCTTAACCCTGCCGATCCCGCCTTGCTGGCGTATCTCAAGACGCAGGAACCCGCCCTGGCGTTGCTGCGCGAGGCCGCGGGCATGTCCGGCTGCTACTTCGACCGCGACTACGGCCGGCCGAGCGCCTTGATGCTGCTGCCGGAACTCGGGCACTTCCGCAACGGGGCGTACCTGTTGGCGCTGAGTGCCCGCGCCGGCGCCGCCGCAGGGAATACGCGTCCGGCCTTCGATGATATTCAGGCTATTCTCCGGATGGGCAAACACGTTCAGAGCGAACCGATCCTGGTCTCGGTCCTCGTGGCAATGGCCGTGGATCAGGCCGCCGTGAAGACGCTGGAAGGCGTCCTGGAGTCGGGCGATCTGAAAGCCGACGACCTGTCTGGCGTCAGGCTGCGCCGGTCGCAGTTCTACAACCATGCGCTCGGGCGGGCCTTTCGGATGGAAGAGGCGTTCGGCACGATGCTCTTCACCGACATGGCCAGGTTCAGCTTCAGCGATTTTGAGAACCTCATGCGTATGACTGGAAGCAAGGTGCCTTGGGTTATGGTCAGGTTGTGGCCCGGGCTTGCCGTGTGGCGTGTTTTCCTGCTTCCTGCCGACCTCGACTTCTACGCCAGTGGGCTGCGCGACTATCAGAACTTGACTTCGCTACCGTTCCACGAAGCGCATGGGCAGTGGGAGACGCTCGGCGAGCGGCTCGACGCCAAGGCTTCGGGGATAGGGCTCATCAGCGCGCTTCTGTTCCCGGCCCTCTCGGCGTGCTCGGAGAAGGCTGCCCAGGCAGACGCCGGCCGCGGGCTGGCGCGCCTCGGGCTGGCTGCCGCGCGGTATCGCGCCGACACGGGATCCTGGCCGAAGTCGCTCGGCGACCTCACGTCCCGTTTCATCCCCGCCGTGCCGCCCGACCCCTTCGACGGCAAGCCGCTCAGGATGGTCACCGAGGACGGCGCCGTCATCTTCTACAGTATCGGCAGCAACATGAAAGACGACGGCGGCGCGCCGTGGGACGACCGGCTGAAGAGCGGCGACTTCACGTTTCGCCTCGGCCCTGCGCCTGCCCAAGCCACCGCCCCAGGCCAAGCCGGCCGATGAAGGTTAGCCGCCGGGCTTGCCCGGCGCGTTGGCGGCGCGCACGGCCGCCTTGATCGCCAGGCAGGTCTCCAGCAGCGCCTCGACGTCGGCCAGGGCGATGGAGTTCGGCCCGTCGGACTTGGCGTTGTCGGGGTCGGGGTGGACTTCGAGAAACAGCCCGTCGGCCCCGGCCGCGACGGCCGCCTTCGCAAGCAGGGCAGCCGTCTCGCGGCTGCCGCCCGTGACGGCGCCGAGCCCCGCCGGCTGCTGGGCGCTGTGCGTGGCGTCGAATACGACGGGGCGCCCCAGTTCTGCCAGCACCGGCAGGCCCGCCATGTCGGAGACCAGGCGGTTGTAGCCGAAACTCGTGCCGCGCTCGGTCACCAGGATGTTCTTCGCCCCGGCGTCGGCGGCCTTGGCGACGACGTGCTTCATGTCCCACGGTGCGAGGAACTGGCCCTTCTTCAGGTTCACCGCGTTGCCCCATTTGGCCGCCGCCTGTACGATGTCGGTCTGGCGGCAGAGGAACGCGGGCACCTGGATGCAGTCGAGCACGCCGCCGGCCTTCCGGGCCTCCTGGACGCTGTGGACGTCGCTCAGGATCGGCACACCGACGTCCTTGCGGAGGCCGTCGAGGATCATCAGCCCCTCGTCCCATCCCGGACCGCGGAACGAGTCGCCGCTTGTGCGGTTTGCCTTGTCGTACGACGCCTTGAAGATATACGGTATACCGACCCGGTCGGTCACCTCTTTCATGTGCTCCGCGACGCGGCGGCAGATGTCCTCCGACTCGATGACGCACGGCCCGGAAATCAGGAAGAGCCGGTCGTTGCTGAGGGTAAAGTCTCCAACCGTTGCCGTTCGCTCTGCCATCGTGATCTCCTTGGACTGGTTACGTTGCGGCGTCCAGCGGCAGCAGCAGCCGCACCGCCTTGGGCCGGAGCGTATAGACAAGCGGTGTCGTCGCGACCACGTCGCCGTCCGTCTGGACGGGCAGGTCGCGCTCGGCGCAGGTTACCTCGATACGCCTGCCCTGCGCGTAGGCGACGAGCGGATGGTCGAGGTGTGTGCCGCGGCACGTCCGCAAGTAGTGCAGCAGTATCTGCCACCTCGACCGCGTCCGGAAGCAGACGACGTCGAGCAGTCCGTCGTCGGCCCTGGCGCGCGGGGCGAAGCGGAGCCGGCCTCCATAGAGCGGCGTGTTGGCGACGAACACGATCCCCGCGTCGTCGGCCAGCAGCCGCCCGTCCACCGAAACCGTGATGGGCGGAAAACCGTAGCGCCACCACTTGCGCACAATGGGCCCGTAGTACGCCGACCGGATGATGGGGCCGCGCCGTTTTCGCTGAACTTCCAGGGCTATTTCCGCGTCAAAACCCACACCGGAGAACATGATGAAAGGCCGGTCGCCGGCCAGACCCACGTCCAGGCCCACCGGATGTCCGTGCTGAATCAGGGCTGCCGTCTCGCGCACCGTCCCGGTCAGGCGAAACGTGTGACCGAGGACGTTCTCGGTACCCGACGGGACGATGCACACAGGCACGGGCCGGCCCACCAGGCCCGAGAGGATCTCGCGGTGCGTGCCGTCGCCGCCGATGCTGACGACGCACCGGGCGTCGTCCGGTGTCTCGCGGGCCAGGTCACGGGCGTGGCCCGGGCGGCCGGTCGGCATCACGTCCACGGCAAACGCCCGGAGCGACAGGTGGCGGACGAGTTCCTGAACGAACCTGGGGTCGTGACCGCGACCCGATACGGGGTTCACGATGATCCGGACCAGACCCTGAGCCATGCGTCGAGATTCCCTGTGCACGCTTCGCCGTCCATCCTTCGCAGCAGCGCCGCCGCGGAGAACGGACGGTTCAGGCCGGTGCTCGCGCGGCACACCGACGGCCGCCCGGTGGCCGGACCGGCGCCGCCGGCCGAAGTCGCCGCATAAATCCCGGCCCGGCGAGCGTGTGTAGTGTGGTGTGATTATAAGCGGGGCGGTTGCGGGCAACCAAAGCAAAACTGGTTTCATTCGCCGGTCTCAGGCGATATGATGGAAGGTGGCAGTAACAAAGGAAAGGAGCACGCGATGAAAGGTCAGTGGGCTCGTTGGACGGTGATGGCTTTGGCGGCCTCGCTCTTGGCAGCCGCCGCTCAGGCTAACGAAACAAAGGTGCAGCGTGCCGAGACACGCGTCGAGGTTCGGGCCCAGAAACCGGGCGAAGAGCCCCAGGTCCGCATCTGGGTCAACGGCAAGGAGGTCGAGCCGGGCAAGGCAATTGACCTTGGCGGCAAGGGACGGGTGCAGGTTCAGGCCAGTGCCCGGTCCGGCCGAAAGACCGACGAGCGCCGTGAGGAGGCGCGCCCCGACAAGGACCGGGGTGTCCTCGGTGTGATGATCGCGCCGCTCGACGACGCGACCGCCGAGAAGGCCGACGTGAAGGCCGGCGCCGTCGTCCAGGGTACAACGCCCGGCAGCGCCGCCCGGAAGGCGGGCCTCCGGGAAGGCGACGTCATCACCGCCGTGGACGGTAAGCGCGTCGAGTCGCCGCGCGGGCTGGCCGACCACATGGCCGACCGCCGCCCCGGCGACCGCGTACGCCTGGAGTGGTCGCGCGACGGGCGCCGCATGCGCGAAACCGTCATCCTGGGCACGGGCGAGGAAGGACCACGCCCCGAAACGGTTCACCCGAAGCAACGCACCGAGCAACGCCCGAAGGAACCCCGGCCCGCGAAGGACCAACCCGGGGGAGAAGCCTTCCTCGGCGTCATGGCCGCGCCGCTGACCGATGAGGTGAGAGAGATTGCGGGAACCGACAAGGGCGTGCTCATCAACAGCCTGACGGACGGCAGCCCGGCGGCCAAGGGCGGCCTGCAGCCCGGCGACGTCATCGTCCATATCGACGACCGCCAGGTGCACTCGCCGGGCGAACTGGTGGAGGCCGTCGGCCGTCACAAGCCGGGCGACCGCATTCACGTCGTGTACTACCGCATGGGCAAACGCCGCGAGACACAGGTTGCCCTTGGCCGACGGCCCGGCGAAGGGAAACTCAAGAAGGAAGCCATGCCGCTCTTCGATCTGCCCGGGGACCTCTTCGGCGACATGCCGCAACTCCGCAAGTACTTCGAGCAACTGCAACCGGACCTGGAGGAGTGGGCCAAACGGTTTCGCGACCAGCAGGGCCGGCCGCGTCCGCATGGGCCCGGGCCTGCCCCCCAATTCGCCAAGCCGACGCCGGCCCCCAAGATCGCCAAGCCGAAGCCCGAGCGCGAGCCCTACGACGTGGGCAAGGACATGGGCCGCATCCTGGAGCGTCTCGAACGCATCGAACGCCGCCTCGACGAGATGGAAAAGCGGCTCCAGCGCCGCGACCGGTAACTGTCCCGGCCCGGATCGAATGCGAGATTGGTACGCGCGGCCCGTCTATACGGACGCGTACCGGGTACGGGCCGCGCTTGCCTTGACGGCGGTGTGGCAAGTTTTTCTGGTCCCGATACATCGGGACAGGCGGTTGTAGCGCCGG
>CAYVAM010000253.1:0-5238 GCA_964449275.1 uncultured Anaerolineales bacterium | reverse complement strand
CGGTTCATGTTCGACTGGCCCGCGCACAACCATACCTCGCCGAGGACGACGTTCTTGAGGGTGACGGTGTCGCCGCTCCGGATCGTCAGCGTGAGCGTCTTGCCGTCGGCTTTCATCGGCCGCAGGGCCACGCGCCACTTCCCGCCGGCGTCGGCCTTCGTTGTTTCCGAATTCGAGGCCAGACGGACGGTGACCGATTCGCCGGGCGTCGCCCTGCCCCACACGGCAATGGGCAGGTTCTGCTGGAGCACCATGTTGTCGGTGAAGATCTTAGGCAGTTCGATGGCGGCCCGGGCTTGGACAGCCACCAACGCGACGAGAAGGACGATCAGACACACAGGCTTACGCATCGCGTACCTCCGAATCAGGTAGGGGCGAGGCATGCCTCGGCCGCGTTTGCGAAAAGCGATGCATCCCGCTATGCGCGGTGGGTCCGGAGACCCGCCGCGCGGCAAGTAGCGCTGTAGGATCAGCATCCCCCTGGCGTTCGACATCCAGCAAGCGCGCCTTCCCTCACAGCCGCCACGGGCTGCGCATCGGTCGCGAGAGCATTCGGTTGGCCTCGGCGTCGTCGAGGAACCGCTCTTTGTCGGGGTCAAATTTCAGTTTCCGTCCGAGGCGCATGGCGATGTCGCTCAATTGGCAGATGGCGTCGGAGCGGACGGCCACCTCGACGGGGGCCACGGTTCGCTTTCGCGTCTTGACGCACTCCAGGAAGTTGCCCTGGTGATGGTTGCTGACGGGCAGATGCACCTCGCCCGGGCCGATGGGCGTGCGGAGCAGCGACTTCGGGTTGGCATCGAACGTGCCGCCCAGGTGCCGCTCCTTGACGAACACCCAGCCGTCCGTCCCCTCGAAGCGGACGCCCAGGGGGTTCTTCTTGCCGTCGGTGAAGTTCATGGTGACGCCGCCCGCAAACTTCAGGTTCACGTTCCAGCCCAGGGCGCAGTCGCACAGGCCGTCGCGGGGGAACTCGCCGGTGCCTTCCACCTCAACCGGCCCGGTCAGGTCGGTTCCGTTGCCCCACTGGGCCATGTCCACGGTATGGATGCCGCAACCCGCGATGAAACCCAAGGCATAATCACTTATGTGGAACCAATGATTGTTCCTGACGCGGTTCTCGGTGTACGGCTCCCACGGGGCGGGTCCCAGCCACATGTCGTAGTCGAGCCACTCGGGCACCGGCATCGGCGGATAGTTTCCGGAGGCCCGGCTGAACCGCGACCCCACCTTGACCGTGTGGATCTTGCCCACCCGGCCGCTCAGAACCATCTCGCAGGCGAACCGCGTGCTCCAACTCGACCGTTCCTGCGTGCCGAACTGAAACACGCGGCCGTAACGGTTGACGGCCTGGCGGAGGGCCCTTCCCTGCTCGACGCTCAGACCCAGCGGCTTCTCGCAGTACACGTCCTTGCCCGCCCGCACCGCCGTCAATGCCAGCAGCACGTGCCAGTGGTCGGTGGACGCGACCGTCACCGCATCGATGTCGTTGCGGCCGCAGAGTTCGCGGAAGTCGATGTACGGCTTGCACCCCTGGTCGTTGTAGCGTTTGTCGACCGTGCGCTGGGCGTTCTCGCGGGCGGGCTGCTTCACGTCGCAGACGGCCACGACCTGGGAATCCTTGAGGCCCAGGAAGTTCCTGAGCAGCGCCGATCCCCGGCCGCCCGTGCCGATGAAACCCATCACAATCCGTTCGCTCGGCGAGACGGCGCCGTCGGCGCCCAGGGCCGACGAGCGAGCGACGTACGGCGCCGCCACCGCGCCGACGGCGATCCCCGCCGCCTGCTTCAGAAACCGCCGCCGATCCATGGTTTTCTTTTCCGGCATCTTGTCACCTTTCCTATTTGTCGAAACCCGTCCGTTCGCATGTGATAGAATACCGTTCCGGCGGCAGGGAGCAAGGGTTCACTGCCGCCCGGCGCAGAGCGATCTATTCGCTGAGTTTGACGGCCGTGCCGTAGGCCAACAGTTCGGCCGCACTCCCGACAACACTCGTAGTCATATAGCGTACATTGATGATGGCGTCCGCGCCCATCTCTGCGGCCTGGTCGATCATCCTCCCTGCGGCCGCCGCCCGAGCCTGCCCCATCATCTCTGTGTACTCGGTCAATTCGCCGCCAAGAATCAACCGGACCAGGGCGGATAGATCTTTGCCAAGCCAGATGGCAAATACCGTATGGCCCTGGACGAGACCGAGAATCTCCGTGATCTGGCGGCCGGGCAGTGTTGTGGAATTCAACAGCAGAACCGTGCGATCCGACTCAGCAGGCGGCAGCCCCTCTCCTCGCGGCTTGTTCCTGCTTTGATCGAGCGCCACTGTCAGCAGGACCACAAGGATACCACCCAGAAGGCAGAAAACGGCTATCCTGAGCCACCAGGGCACGACCGGATCATCGGTAACCATCACGTGCCACGGCATGCCGGCGAATATTACCGTGAAGAGCCCCAGCACGAACGCCAACGAGCCAATCTGTCGAACGATTTTCATGGCGCCTCCTTAAATCAGCAGAACCCAGAGATCTCGGCTAACGGCCCACGGCAGCCGCTCATCGGGCCACCCACGTCCGCAGCAGCACGACGACCAGGGCGGCGGCGGCGAGGTACGGCCAGACGGGGGCAAGGGTCGCCCGGCGGCGGGCCTCGATGGATGCGTTGACGGCCTGGATGGCGGCCGCGGAATCGTCGCGGCCGGGACCCGCCTGGAACCCCTCGTCCGTGCCGATAAAACTGACGCCGAAAACCTCGTCGCCTTGCGTGTGGAATCCCGCCCGGTTCGGCGCAAGGACGCCCGAGCGCGGCAGCCGTCCGAGCGGCGCATGCGTCCGGTGGGCGGCCGGGCGGCGATCCTTCGGCACAAGCCAGTCGAGTGCCCGCGACCAGAAAACCGGAAAGCCTGCGCGGTGCGGCCAATCGGTCGTCGCCTCATCAAAGCCAAAGAGGACGGCCAGCCGCCGCACGCCGCCCGCTTCCCACGTGGCCATCAGCGGCACGTCATCGGCACCGAGGAGCAGTTGTGCGGAGGCGTCAATCGCGTAGCGTCCGACGGCGGAGATCCGCGGCGGCGCCAGGTAGAACGCCGCAGCCAGCGGATGGCTCTCGGCCACGCGCCATTCGGGGGCCCCCTGCCCTCCCGCCGGACGCACCGGGCCGACGGCCTCCGGCGGCGCGATGACGACGGCGGGACCCTTCCACGAGGCCGGCAGGGGCGTCCCGGACGCAATCACCAGGTCGGCCTCGGCGTCCGACGCGGGCGACTCGCCGGCCGCTTCGACCACGACGGTGTCGGCGCCGGCGGCAAGGGCGCGCCGTAGGGCGGGGTCGGCGTCGCCGACGAGCAGCACGCGAAGGCCGGCGGCTGGTTCCAGGACGAGGAACGCCGCGTTGTCCGGCAGGAACGAATCGCCGGGACCTTCGAGGTCAACGCGAAGTCTCTTCGGCGGCGGGCCCGCTGCTCGCAGGACGATCTCCGCCTCCTTCCCGGGCGTGAGGAACGCGTCTCGCCTGGCGTGGACCGTCGCGGCCGTTGACACGACGAGGGCGTAGGTTCCCGGTGCGTCCGGAGCGGCTTTGGCCGACGCGAGGACCCACCACCCGTCTTTTTCGATCCGCGTGGCGACGCGCCCGAGGCCCGCGTTGGCGGACTTCGCCCCCGGTGCGAGCACGTACACGTTCTCCGGCACGGCCGCCGCCGGCGCCACGTCGGTCGCCACCACGACGGGCCGGCCGCGCCGGCGTGCAGCCTCGGCCAGCGCAACCGGCCAGACGTCGCCGGCGGCAAGGACGAACTCCATCGCGGGGCCGTAAGCGCCGAGAACCTCGCGAACCGTGGTCACCCGCGCGACCGCAGCGCCGGTCGGGCCGGGAACCGAGACGACGCGGATCGGCGTGTCCTCGACGGTCTTCAGCACCTCCGCCAGCATGGCCCGGGCCTGCCGCCACCGCATGCCGAACGGTTCGTCGGCGCCCGCGCCCATGCTTGCGGTGCGGTCCACGACGAGGGTGGCGACGGGTTCAAGGGGCTCGTGCGTCCGGCGGGCCGGCTGCGCGCACGCCAGCACGATCAGGAGGACCAAGAGGGCATCGAGCCACAAGAGGGGGGCCTTAAGACGGACGCGTGCCGACGGTCTGCCGACAGCGCCGTCCCCAAGTGCCCTCCGCCAGAGCATGAGCGAGCCGACGACCACCGGCCGGCCACGCGGCGCCAAGAGGCCCCACAGGAAGATCACAGGAATCAGGACAAGGCCTGCCAGCGACCACGGGGCAAGGAGTTCCATGGGACCGCCTACGACGGATCACACACGGTCCGGCGAGAAAGAGCACGGCCCGTACGGGCCGTGGCACACGTGTCATGGGGCGTTCCCGCTTGCGGACCATTCGTCATTAGTCATTCGGAATTCGCCATTCTCGTTAGAGTTTCTCCTCCTCCGGCATGATGTGGGTGCACGTCGTCACCAGGAGGTAGTTGCGTTTGCCGTAGACCGTCACGATGCCGGAGACGCGCCAACGTGCCTTCTTCTTGGCATAGTGGGTCCGGGCCTCGATGTACTCGCGCCAGGAGTTTTCCAGGAGTTGCATCGGTTTATCGCCGGAGTCGAAGACGAAGATGGCCCGGCCGATCTTGTCCATCTCGAGCCGGCCCTCGCGGTTGAACAGCCGCTTGCCTTCCTCGACGATGTCCGTCGGCTTGCCCCGGACGGGCGGCGGGCCGGGCTTGAACGGGTCGTCGTCCACTTCGGGGATCGGCGGGATATTGACATCCGGCAGCGGCGCCGGCGGCACGACCGGCGGTTCCTCGGCAGGCGGCGGCTTGACCGCTTTGACGGGTTTGGCCAGAACCGCTTCCGTCTTCGCTCCCTCGCCGTGGACCAGCGTCACGGCCATCCATCCGACGCCCATCGCCATTGCGAGAGCGAACACGACACACGCCCGTTTCATGGCCACGCACCTCCTGTGGTTGCTCTGTCAGCGTCGCGCCAAGAACCGCCAAGCCGGCGGCGCGGGGGGCAATCTTGCCCCCCGCGCCCATGCAACAAGCCACGGCCCAGGCGCGCGGTGGGCAGGACTGCCCACCGCGCGATCAGGTACGGTCCGCTCGCCGCGACGCGCGCTTATTCTACGTAACGCACGCGGCTGTGCAAGGCGTTCTGCGCGACCCGCCGTCAAGGGGCGTGGCAACGATTTCCGGCATGGGACGATTTCCTGCGGCTTGGCTGTAGCGCCGGGGTTTATCCCCGGCGC
>CAYVAM010000252.1:0-5282 GCA_964449275.1 uncultured Anaerolineales bacterium | reverse complement strand
CTCCGCTCGCCCTCACCTTTGGCGAGGGCTCGGTCGAAATGACATCGCTTCGAGAACACGCTAAACACGTACGCAGGTAATAGAGAAGAGGCGAAGTGAGGCGCCAAGCGTGTGCTTTGCGTCCCGCCTCGCCCGCTTCGCCGCACGGGTCGGTTGTGCCGTCGCTCCGCCTGGCGCCTGAGGCCGCCCGTCAGTCGGTTACCACGTGGCCGTGATGGTCAGGCCGGCCGTATAATCGCCTGCGTCATCGGCGGCGGCGTCATCGGATTCGGCCTGGACGAGCAGGTTGATCGCGTAGGAACCATCGCCGGAGACATGCGTCACGGCGTAGGTGTTGCCGGCGCTGAAGAACTCGCCGGCGCCTGCCCCTGCAGCCTTGTAGGCGGCGTCCGGGACGTCGACATCGCCCTGGATCTGATAGGAGGTGGTGAGCGTGTCGGCGGCGGCGCCTGTTGTCAGGATACCGCTGTTTGCGCCGGCGGTCTGTGACAGCGTCACGTTGGCGTTGGCGTAAAGGACCATCGCCTTCGTGACGGTCAGGTCCTCGCCGATCTGGTTAATCGTGGTTCCGTCCACACTGCCGGTCCAGTCGCCCGAGGCGATGGTTGGGGTGGCGTTTTCCCATTCGGCAAAGGAATCGACGGTCGCCGTCATGCTGACGACCGCATCGTCGGTTCCCGCCCAGGCGGCTGAGGTCAGGAGCAGAAGGGTCCCCAGGAAGGCAACAACTGCCATTACCCCTCGTAACATAGCGTATTCCCCTTTTTTGTTGCCGCACTCCCTGAATGCCGCGGCACCTCACATACAGCGCTATCTGCGAATGCTCATCGGCCCCAGCCGGTTTTCGCTTTAGCCATTTTCAGTATAGGCAGGAGGGTGTCGGTGTCAAAGCGCCGCGGCCCCCTAGGAAGGCGAAACGAGAGAGACGAGCATAACGTATTGTCTTGCAAGGAGTTAGGACGGTACTGTTTTGGCCTCCGCGACACCCTTTCCCCAAAAAGGTTGCAGGACGCCAGCGAAATCCATGCGAAAAACTTGGTATCGTCCCAAACGTGCGGGAAAGCAGGACGCGGGCTCCGCGCAAGATGAGGACCCCCTTGCCGTCGATGCCGCACGCCGGTCAGCCTTCGAAATAGACGCCGCCTTTTTCGAGGGCCTGTCTCAAGTCGCGGTATGGCAGATCTCGTGAGCCGCACTTCCCGGCGGCGCATAGAGCGGCGGCCGTGCCGGCGGCCTGGCCTTGTCCCATGCAGCACACGGTGTTTCTGGTGGACATGTGGGCCCTGTGGTCGGAGGTGATCATCATCCCGGCAGCCAGGAGATTGTCGATCCTGGCTACGCGCAGGGCGCGGTAGGGAATGCCGTACGTGCCGCCGTTCTTTATCTGCAGGCGGGGCGCCGAGTCGTGGAAGCCGTACGCCATGACATCGTCCTGGAAATGCCTGCCTTCGATGACGTCTTCGTGCGTGATGTCGTAGTCGCAGCCAATCCGCCTGCCGCGCCGGATGCAGAGCGACGGGCTGGTTCTTGCGATAAACGCCTTCTCGCAACCCGGAACATGCTTCCGGAACAGTTCGATGGCCCTTGCCTGGCGCCGTCTCAACTCCAATTCCGCCTTCGCCACTTCATCGCGGTCTGTCGGGCTGACACGCATCTTGAAGTTCAGTTTGATGAACATAAAGTAGTTGTCGTGAACGGTGGTCGTCACCAACGACATGCCGATCTTCCTGGCCTCTGCCGTGAACTCGGCGGGTAGTTTCCGCGCGTTGGCGTGCAGGCGCACGATGCGGCCCTCCTTGCCGCTGCGAAGGCCTTCGGCGTATTCCGTTACGGCGTTGTGCGACTTGAGGAACGCATGGTAGTTCTCGACGCTTACGTTGGCGACGCCTATGCTGTTGGCCACAGCGTAGTCGTTCGGCTCGGTGTAATCCGCGCCGGCGTAGGCGGCCAGGTCGCCATAGGCGGTGCAATCGACGAAGGCTGTCGCGCAGATCGCCTCCCTTCCGGAGCGGCTTTCCGCGATCGCTCCCCTTATGCGCGCCCCATCCACGATCGCCCCGGCCAGAAGGGTGTTCACACAGACAAACACACCGGCTTCCGCAAGCATTTCGAACGTCACGAGTTTGTATCGTTCGGTGTCGATCGCCGTGCATGCCGAGTCGTAATCGTACCCTTTGGTCATCTCGGCGTGTCCGGTCGTGCCGCCCACCTTCGCCAGTCGATCGATGATCTCCTGGGCAATCCCTCTGACAACCTGACGCTTCTTGACCCCCGGGAAGCCTTTCCACAGGTTATAGAAACTGTGAAGCGCCGTGCCCCCTTCCGTGACGGTTCCGCCCGGATACCCTTTCCGCTCGATCAATATCGTCCTGGCTCCCTGGCGTGCCGCTGCCAGGGCCGCTACCACACCTGCCGTGCCACCGCCCGCCACGACGACGTCGAACTGCCTCACAGGCAGTTTTCTCGCTGGTTCCTCGTAGTATTCCGCCGGTTGGTCCACAGCCCTTCCCGTGCCGGCTTCTGTGGCGCCGGCCTGAACGCCCATCCCAAGCATGACAGTGCCCTTTAGGAATCCACGACGATCCATTGCAATCTCCTATAACGGTACGTGCTCCCTGGCGGCGCCCGGGCTCGCACCTGTGCCTTGGGCCGGCCCGGACAACAGCATGATAACCGGTTCAGCGTGCGAGCCACACCGGTACGCAAGGCACGGTGCACCAGGTTGCCGGTGACGAGCGCCCACTCCCGATACCGCGCGGGGAGTCGGATGTCAACCCGCACGAGTCCGGACCCGGATGTTGCATACATGCGCGGTTCCCTGGCGACTTAGCGCGGTTGAACGGGGCCGCGCAACTTATTCAGGTTGCCCGGTCACGGATTTTCGACGGAAGCACCCGCCATTTCGCCGATGAATCAGCCAGTGGGCGGGGGAAGTCGCTTGGTTTCCATGCAGAAGGGCTGCGCCTTGACACAGGGTCCCCTGCAAAGGGTAGAATGGGAGAGACGGGGGTCCCTTCGATGTTCCAGCCTTGTGTCGGATGGTTTGTCATACCTGTAGTGATATAACTGATGTTGGGGATTACACGGAGCCGGGATAGCACGGCACGAGGATTCGGCCAGGCAGAATGAGCCCGAACAGTTTTCTATCTGCGCTTAAGAGCCCGCCGCTCAGCCGCCTGTTCGGCCAGGGATCGCAGCGGGCGGCGGAAGCGGAGTATCCGCTGCGGGCGGAACTCTTCGCGCTGACCCAACTGGAGAGCCACGGCAAGATGCTGGTCGCCGACCAGCAGATCGACCCGACCCACGGGCCGGAAGTGCTGCTGGAGCGCCTCAAGCAAAACGAGCGGATCATCCGCGAGTCGTACGAGGTCGTGGCTGAAGCGGTTCGAAAAGGCCGCCAGACCGCGCCGGGCGCCGATTGGCTCCTCGACAACTACTACCTGATCGAAGAACAGATCGACATCGCCCGCGACCACCTGCCGCCCGGCTACAGCCGCCAGTTGCCGCGCCTGCGCACGGGGTCACTCAGTGGCTTCCCGCGCGTGTACGAGTTGGCGCTGGAACTCGTGTCGCACACCGACGGGCGGATCGACATGGAGAACCTCTCGCGTTTCGTGCGGGGGGGCCAGACGGTCCGGGCGCTGACGCTGGGCGAACTGTGGGCCGTGCCGATCATGCTGCGGCTGGCGCTGCTGGAGAACCTGCGGCGTGTGTCGTATCGCGTGGCGGCGCGGCGGCGGGACCGCGACCGCGCCCTGGTGTGGGTCCGACGGTTCCTGGAGGTGGTCCGCTCGCAGCCCAAGGCGCTGATCACGGAACTGGCGGATTTCGTCCGGGCGTCGCCGACGATGTCGCAGGCGTTCATCGCGGAGTTGTGCACGGGTCTCCAGGGCCAGCATCCGGCGCTGTCGTTGGTCAACAGTTGGATCGAGCAGGACCTGACCGAGCACGGCCAGACGATGGACCAGATCCTGCGGGCCGAGAGCCACGACCAGGCCGCAGACCGTGTCTCCATCGCCAACAGCATCACGAGTTTGCGGACGCTGACGGCGATGGACTGGCACGAGTTCGTCGAGGAACTGAGCGAGACGGAGGCGGCGCTTCGGCGCGACCCGTTGGGCGTGTACGCGACGATGGATTTCGCCACCCGCGACACGTACCGTCACGTGGTCGAGGAGTTGGCACGCTGGAGCGGACGGGCCGAGCACGAGGTGGCGGTGTCGGCCGTCGGGCTTGCCGAAGAGCGTGCGGCCGACCCGGACGCCGCCCGCCGCCGGCGTCACGTCGGGTGGTTTCTGACGGGAGAGGGGCGGCCGGAACTGGAACGCGCCATCGGCTGCCGGCCGCCGATTCGGCGGCGCGTCGGCCGGTGGCTCCGACGCTGGATTCCCTGGGTGTACGTCCTGGGCGAAGCCGTGACGACCGCAGTGGTGACGGGCGTGTTGTTGCTGCTGACGAAGAGCCTGATCGTGTACGGCTGGAGTTGGCTGGTGCCTGTCACGGTGGCGATGCTGGTGTTCGTCTCGCGGTCGGTGATTTCGCTGATCAACTGGCTGGCGACGGTTCTGGTGCCGATTCGCAGCCTGCCTCGGCTGGACTTCTCGAAGGGCATCCCGCGCGAACACATGACGGTCGTCGTTATACCCACGCTGCTCGCGTCGCGGGATGGGGTGGACTCGCTGGTCGAGGGCCTCGAGATTCGTTGCTTGGCCAACCGCAGTCCCAACCTGTTGTTCGCGCTGCTCTCGGACTTCACCGACGCGCCCCAGGAGACCATGACCGACGATGAGGACTTGGTAGGCCGGGCGGCCGCCGGCATCCGCGAATTGAATGCCAAGTACGCCGAACCCGGCCAGCCGATCTTCTTCCTTCTGCACCGTCCGCGGTTGTGGAACCCGGCCGAGGGCGTCTGGATGGGCTACGAGCGGAAGCGCGGCAAACTGATGGAGTTCAACCGTGTCCTGCGCGGCGGACGGACGGATGCCTTCACGACGATTGTCGGCAACATCGAGGTTCTCCGCACCGTCAGGTACGTCATCCCGCTCGACACCGACACGCTGCTGCCGCCCGGAACGGCCGTCAAGATGGTCGGCTCGATGGCCCATCCACTGAACCGGCCCGTCATGGATCCCGACACCGGCTGCGTGGCCGGAGGGTATGGCGTTCTGCAGCCGCGCGTCGCCGTCGGCCTGACGGGGGCCGGGCGGTCGTTCTTCGCACGCCTGTTCGCCGGAGAGGTCGGCATCGACCCGTACACGCGCGAGGTCTCGAACGTGTACCAC
>CAYVAM010000251.1:0-5292 GCA_964449275.1 uncultured Anaerolineales bacterium | reverse complement strand
TTGCTGCCCGGAAGCGCAACGGGGTTGACCGGGTCGCCATCATCAACAACGCGACCCTCGACCCGAAGCCGCGCGGTTTCCAGACCGTGCCGCCGGGGCACACGTACGTCGGCGGCTGGTCGAGCATGAACCGGCATCACCTCTTCTACGAGGATCTGGACGGCGACGGGGTCAGGGAGGTCGTCAGCGAGACGAACGGGACGTGGAACCGCGTGACGGTGTGGACCGGCACGGGCAAGGCGCTGTACAGTGCGAACTTCGGACCGGGCCGACGCATCCCCGCCAGGAACATGCGCGACCTGGACATCGCCGACCTCGACGGCGACGGCAGGAAAGAGATCCTGACAGCGACTTCCGGCGGCCTTGTCGTGGCACTCGATTGCCGCTGCCGCAAGGTGTGGGCTGCGCGCCTCGCGAGCCCGCCAACGGTGATGAAGTGCCTGACGCCGGCCGGCGCCAAGTTCCCGTGGGTTGTGCTGGGCTGCGAGAGCGGCGACGTGGTGGTGCTCGACGGGCGCGGCAGCGCCATCCGAACCGGCCGGATCAACGGTGCTCCCACGTGCATCGCTTCTTTCGAGGATGCAACTGTCGGTGTCGGGGTACTTCTGGCCAGCGCGAAAGGCGAGGTGGTCCTGCTTAAGGTCGGCAAGTAGCGCGTCCTGCCGTGGGTCCCGGCCTTCGAGACGGTCGAGGAACTGCACCTCGCCCCATCCGCCAAAACGCCCACAACGCAAATGGCTCGCGCTCGCAAAGGCTTGCAAGGCTTCGCGGCGCGGCCTAGAATCGCGGCGAGTCGATCGCCGCGCATTTGGGGAGACCCGAGATGGCGGAAGCCGATTCCGACTTCGACGCGTTTCAGCCCTACTACGACATCATGGTCCACTGGGAGAGCCGCATCGGCCACGAGGCCCCGTTCTTCCAGCGGGCGCTGGCGAGCGTGTCGGCCCAGCGTGTGCTGGACTGCGCGTGCGGCACGGGGCACCACGTGCGTCTGTTCGCGCGGTGGGGGATGGAGGCCGTCGGGTCCGACATCGCCGAGTCGATGGTCGAGCAGGCCCTCGCCGATGCCCGCGAAGAGGGCTCGCCCGTCCGGTTCGAGGTGGCCGACTTCCGGAACCTGCCCGGCCACTTTTCTCACCCGTTCGACGCCGTCACGTGCACCGGCAACAGCCTGCCGCTGGTCGGTTCGGCCGACGGCCTCCGGCAGGCCCTCGCCGCCATGCACGACGTCCTGCGGGCGGACGGCCTCTTGATCCTCGACACGCTGAACTTCGCGCGGATTCCCGAAGGCCGCACCGTGATCGAGGACCCACAGGTCCGCCGCGTGAACGACCGCGAGATCCTGTTCGCCAAGATCCTCCGCAAGACCCGCCGCCTGTGCGACATCACGATCCTGGTCCTCGAGAAGCAGGCCGGCGAGTGGAGCAAACTCCAGACCCACGACCGCGCCTGGGCCGCCGGCCGGACCGAACTCGAGGCGATGCTATCGGACGCCGGATTCGACCGCACCCAGTTCTACGGCGGATACGACCCCAAACCGTTCGACCCCGATACCAGCCGCCACCTTCTTGTCGTCGCGCGGAAGCAAAAGGACGCATCGTGATACCTATTGGCCCCGCTGCTTGCAGCGCGCGGGCCGTTGATGCGAAGGAGGTGGGTGCGTCATGACACCCGAAGAGCGTTTGCGCGACATGGGCCTTGAACTGCCCGCCGCGCCGGAACCGGTCGGCGTCTACGTCCCGGCCGTGCGGACGGGGAATCTCGTGTTCGTCAGCGGCCAGTTGCCCATGAAGGACGGCGAGTTGATGGCCACGGGGCACGTGGGCGCGGAGGTCTCGCTCGAAGAGGCGCAACGCTGCGCCCGCCAGGCGGCGCTCAACGCCCTGGCGGTCGTTGCGGCCGAGGTCGGCAGCCTCGAAAACGTCGCCCGCGTCGTCCGTCTGACGGGTCACGTCGCCGGCGCCCCCGGCTTCACGGACCAGGCCAAAGTGATGAACGCCGCCAGCGAACTGGTTGGCGAGATCTTCGGCGACGCCGGCCGCCACAGCCGCGCGGCCCTCGGCGCCGCCGAACTGCCGCTCGGCGCGCCGATTGAACTCGAGATGATTGTCGAGGTCAAGGGCTGAGCGCGTTTCACGCTTGCGCGGCGGGCAGTCCTGCCTGCCGCGGCGACTGCCAGATTGCGCCGCGGTGGGCAAGACTGCCCACCGCGCCAGGATCTATTGAACCGCTTGGATGCCACCATGAAGATCGTTGTCCTCGACGGCTACACGTTGAATCCCGGCGACCTGAGTTGGGATTCTCTGGCGGCGCTCGGCGACTGCAACGTCTACGACCGCACGCCGCCGGATGAGGTTGCGGAACGCGCCGCCGGCGCCGAGATCGTCCTGACGAACAAGGTCGTTCTCGACCGCACCCGTCTCGAGACGCTGCCGGACCTCAGGTACATCGGCGTCCTGGCCACCGGGTACAACGTCGTGGACGCCCGCGCCGCGCGCGAGCGCGGCCTGGTCGTCACGAACGTTCCGGACTACGCCACTCCGGCGGTCGCGCAGGCGGTTTTCGCACACATCCTGGAACTTACGCACCGCGTAGCGCACCACGCGCAGACGGTCCGCGACGGGCGCTGGTCCGACAGCCCGGACTTCTGCTACTGGGACGGTCCGCTCGTGGAACTCAATGGCCTGGTGATGGGCATCGTTGGCCTCGGCCGCATCGGCTCGGCCGTGGCCGCCCTGGCCCGGGCGTTCGGGATGACCGTCCTCGCCTGCACCAGGACGCCGCAGGTGCCGCGAGACGGCGTCCAGTTCGTGGACCTCGACCGCCTGCTGGGCGAGAGCGACGTCGTGAGCCTGCACTGTCCGCTGACGCCGGAGACGGAGGGGCTCATGAGCGCCGAGCGGCTGGCCCTGATGAAGCCGTCGGCGCTGCTCATCAACACCAGCCGCGGGCCGCTGGTCGATGAGCGGGCGCTGGCCGATGCCCTGAACGCCGGCCGGCCGGCCGGCGCGGGTCTCGATGTCCTTGCCGTCGAGCCGCCGAGACGCGACAATCCGCTCCTGGCGGCAAAAAACTGCTTTCTGACGCCGCACTACGCGTGGGCCACCCGTGCGGCCAGGGCGCGGCTGATGAAGACGGTCGTCGAGAACGTGAAAGCCTTCCTCGACGGCCGCCCGCAGAACGTCGTCACTTAGGCGGCGTGAATGGATCGTGCGCGGTGGGTCTCCGGACCCACCGCGCATAACAGCGCGCAAGCGCGGCGGGTGCGGAGGCCCGCCGCGCACAGGGGAAGGGCCCTGCCATGATGCCACGCCTTTTGCGCTCTGTCGCCGTCACCCTCGGGCTGCTCACCTGCATCGCCGCAGCGCCCGACTCGGCGAAGGCAAGGCGTGCCACCGGCAAGGAGCAGGCGCAAGCCGAGACCCGCGCCGGTTGGGTGAAGGCTCCCGAGAGCCCTGTCCTGGGCGGTGAGTTAGGCACATGCTTCGACGTGGCCCTGCTGAAGGAGGGCGGACGGTTCCGCATGTGGTTCTCGTGGCGCCCGAAGCGAAGCGTCGCCCTCGTCGAAAGCATCGACGGCGTCAACTGGAGCAAACCCGTCATCGTGCTCGGGCCGAACAAGGACACGGATTGGGAAGGGAGGATCAACCGCCCTGTCGTCGTCAAGCGCCCCGACGGCTATCACCTATGGTACACGGGCCAGACCGGAACTGAGTCCTTCATCGGGCACGCGACCAGTTCTGACGGCGTGACGTGGAAGCGGACGGGCACGAAGCCCGTCCTCTCGTCCGAAGCGCCGTGGGAGAAGGTGGCCGTCATGTGCCCGCACGTCATCTGGGACGACGAGGGACGGTTGTTCCGGATGTGGTACTCCGGTGGCGAGCAGTACGAGCCGAACGCCATCGGCTACGCTACCAGCCCGGACGGCCGCACGTGGACCAAGCACCAAGCCAACCCCGTCTTCCGCGCCGACCCCAAGAGCCAGTGGGAGAAGCACAAGGTCACGGCGTGCCAGGTCGTGCGACACGGTGGCTGGCACGTTATGTTCTACATCGGCTTCCGTGACGAGCACCACGCGCAGATCGGCCTGGCCCGATCGCGCGACGGTCTGACCGGTTGGCAGCGCCATCCCGCCAATCCCATCATCCGACCCGGGGCGGGCAAGTGGGACGGCGACGCGTGCTACAAGCCGTTCGCCATCTTCAGCGGCGGCCGGTGGATGCTCTGGTACAACGGTCGGCACAAGCGCGTCGAACAGATCGGCCTGGCGATCCACGAGGGCGAGGACCTGGGGTTCCCCGTCGGGAAGACCGCATCTGCAAGACTCCGACTCTTTGACGGCAAGCCGAAGACGTTCGTCGTAAACGGCTACTCCACGTCGTTCCACTGGCCGAAGATCCTGCAGCGGAAACTCGACCGCCACTTCGGCAAGCGGGTCATCGAGGTCCGTTCGGCAACAAGGGGCGGCACGCCCATCGCCAAGTGGATCGACGTGGCGACCGGCGAGCCGAAAGAAGCGTGGCTCTCAACCGTGCGGCCGGCGCTCGAGCGGCGAGGGGGCGCGCCGGTCATCGTCCTCGCTCAGCAATCGCTTCAGTGGGCGCTCGGCGACCGGCGGGCAGGGATCCGCAACAAGGATGACGCGGAGCGGATCCGCCGCGGCGCCGACGCCCTGGAGAAGTACGCGCGGCTCATGCGCAAGGACGGGGCGGATCTGGTCTTCATCGCGATGCACATTTACAAGAAGCCGATGGAACCGGAGATCGGCAACGAGCGGCTGGCCCTGGCGGCACTCCTCAAACGAAAGGTCCCCGGCATCGCAGCCGGCCCCGACGTGTGGACGCCCACCAGCAGACTGTGGCCGCAGGCCTTCGCCCGCGACAAGGTCCACCCGAACCAGATGGGCGCCGAGGTCATGGCCCAGCACTGGTTCGAGACGGTCCTTGCGTACGACGGCCTCAAAGCACCCGCCTGGAGCCGCGACGAGATGCAGAAGGCGGTTCGGACCGCGCCGCAGACGGGGCGCCGGTAAGTCGCACGGTCGCTCCGACACACGGTCACGCAAGCGTAGCCGTGCCACCCGACAGGTCAGCCTTTCGCCTTGAGCGCCCTCCTGCCGGGTCCTATAATGCCCCGCCCGTAACCGCGACAGGGAACGCAGGGCCATGGCAAAGACGCTTGTCTACAAAATCCTCGAAGACCACCTCGTGGAGGGCGACCTGGCGCCGGGTGAGCCCATCGGCATCCGCATCGACCAGACGCTGACCCAGGACATCACCGGCACGATGGCGA
>CAYVAM010000250.1:0-5398 GCA_964449275.1 uncultured Anaerolineales bacterium | reverse complement strand
GCGGAAACGTCGCAGAAAACGTCGGAGAAACGGTGGTGGGTGCTGAGCACCCACCCTACATGGAGGACAAACCGTGGAGTTTGATTACAGCGATCGCGTCTTGGTGCCCGGCTACACGTCGTGCCTGGGTTGCGGCGAAGCGATGGCGATGCGGATCGTCGCCCAGGCGGCCGGCAAGAACACCATCTTCACCAGTTGCACCGGGTGCTCGGAGATCTTTACGTCGCGCTACCCGACCTCCTCGTGGGCCGCGCCGTGGATCCACAGCCTGTTCGAGAACTCGGCCGCCGTTGCGTCCGGCGTGTACTACGGCCTCAAGCACAGGGGCAAACTCGAAGGCGTCAACGTCATCGGGACCGGCGGCGACGGCGGTACGGCCGACATCGGCATCGGCTGCCTCAGCGGCGCGGCCGAGCGCGGTGACGACATCCTCTACTGCTGCTGGGACAACGAGGCCTACATGAACACCGGCATTCAGCGCTCCAGCCTGACGCCGTTCGATGCCGCCACCACGACCAGCCCCGCCGGCAAGGTCTCCTGGGGCAACGACCGGCTGAAGAAGGATATGCCGGCCATCATGGCCGCGCACAACATCCCGTACATCGGCGTGGGCTCGTGCGGCTACTACCGCGAACTGCCGCGCATGGTCAAGAAGGCGCTCTCGTATCGCGGCACGAAGTACCTCCAGGTCCATGTGGTGTGCCCGCTGGGTTGGCGGAGCGACCCGTCGCAGACGGCCGTCATCGCCCGGTTGGCGTTCGAGACGGGCTGCTATCCGCTCTACGAGATCATCGAGGGCGAGACCAAGCCGCATAAACCGCCGAAGGAAGGATGGAAGCCTGTCGAAGAGTACCTGAAGCCACAGGGCCGGTTCCGTCACCTGTTCCGCGCCGAGGGCGGCGCGGGGCAGATCGTCCGCATCCAGGCCCTGGCGGCCAAGAACATCCGCAAGTTCTACGGCGACGATGCCGTCCCCGACTTCGCCAAAGAGGCTGAGGCCAAGGTTGCCAAAATGGCCGAGGAGCAAGAGGCCGAGGCAACGGCATAGGCCGCACGGCGATTTGGCTCACGTGTTCGCGCGGCGGGTGTCCTGACCCGCCGCGTTTTCACGCGCCCTTCGTTCGCGGAGATCTTTTCGGCGAGGGATTCCGCTGCGCCCGGCGAGCACCATGGGGGGGGATCGAAAGGGGAAGGCCGATGACCGCGGGCTCGCGTCGCCGCATCTTGCTGCGCCGCACGCGCATCATCCTCGTGATCTTCACAGTCTGCCTCGTCGCCGCGGGTGCGACGGCGATTCCGGTCCGGTGGGAACTGGACGTGCTCGCGGGACTGCTGGGTCTGCCGCACGACGCGGACCCGCAGGACCACGCGGGCCTTGCCCACTGGATCGCGAAGGTCCGCTGCGGCGTCCGCGAGACAGACGCGCGGTACCCCTTCATCGCTTACGGCTTCGACTGGCTGGCCTTCGCCCACGTGGTGCTGGGGATTCTGTTCGTCGGCGCCATCCTCGATCCCGTCCGCAACCTCTGGGTCATCACGTTCGGCGTGATCGCCTGCATCCTCGTTATCCCGTGGTCGTTCGTATTCGGCCACGTGCGGGGCATCCCGTTCTCCTGGCAACTCATCGACTGTGCCTTCGGCCTCGTCGGCATTATTCCCTTGTGGCTTGCCCGCTCGTTTGCCATAGAATTGAGTGCGCTCAAGGCTTAGAGGAGGTGCCCGCTATGCTTTACGTCACAATTCATGCCGCATGGATGATCCTGGCGGTCGTCATTGGCACAATTGCCGGATACCTGGGTCTTGTGCGGGCGACGCAAGGGGAGGGCGGCGCCAGCGCCCTGCCCGGACGCTTCAAACTGAAAACGCACACGGCGTGCGGACTGGTGTATTACGTCATGCTTTACATCGGATTCTTCTTCGGCGCCGCCATGCACAGGTGGCTGCTTCCCGAGCACGTCTTGCCGGACGCCGTCCGGACGCTGCACCTCGTCCTGGGAATCGTCGTGGTGGCGCTGTACACGGTGGCATGGGTGATTGGAAGCGGGCTCGTAGCAAAGCCTGCCGGCGAGGACCGCGGCCGCCCGCGCCTGCACATGGTCTGCAACTACACGGCGTGCACGCTCATCGCCGTCCAGATTGCCGCGGCTATCTACTACGTCTGGATCCAGCCGAACACGTGAACGCCGCGTTAGCCGCCGGGCTTGTCCCGCGCGCGTGTTCGTTCGCGAGGCGGGTGGCATGGCCACGCTCGCGTGGCCATGTTTCGCGCGAGTGCCGAGGTGTACCGTGGAACTCATCCGCGAACTCGACAACCTGCCGCCCGACTTCAAGGGCGGTGTCCTGAGTGTCGGGGTGTTCGACGGTGTCCACGTGGGCCACCGGAAGGTCCTCGGGCGCGCGGTCGAGCAGGCCCGCCAGTTGGACGCCGCGCCCGTCGTGTTTACGTTCCATCCGCACCCGCTCGCGGTCCTGCGTCCGGACGAGGCGCCGCCGCTCATCCAGACGTTCGGCCGGAAACTGGAACTGATGCGCGAGATCGGCATCGCCGCCGTCATCTGGCCGCGCGACGCGACCGCCGTTCTGAAAATGCCACCCGAGACGTTTGTGCGGGAGGTCGTGTGCAAGCACCTCGCCGCCGCAGCCGTCGTCGAGGGCGCCGATTTCCGTTTCGGCGCCGGCGGCGCCGGCAACCGAGAGCGGCTGACCAAATTGGCCGCAGCGTGCGGCTTCGAGGCCGAGTTCGTCGCCGACGTCGAGGTGGACGGCCGGCGCGTCTCCAGCACGCGTATCCGCCGCCTCATCAGTGACGGACGCGTCGCCGAGGCCGCACGCTGCCTCGGCCGTCCGTACGCGTACGTCGGCACGGTCGTCGAAGGGCGCCACCGCGGCGCGCGGCTGGGGTACCCCACGGTCAACGTCGAAGCGCCGCGGTTTCTGGTGCCGGCCGAGGGCGTGTACGCAGGCTGGGCCGGTGTGCGCGGCGGCCGACACGCGGCGGCCGTCAGTGTCGGCTGTGCGCCGACCTTCGACACGGATGAGCCCGTTACCGTTGAGGCGTTCCTGCTGGATTTCGACGGCGAACTCTACGGCGAGCAGGCGGCCATCGACTTCGTCGAGTACCTTCGCCCCCAGCAAACCTTCGCCGACGCCGACGCCCTCAAAGCCCAGATGGGCGAAGATTGCGAGCGGGTGCGGGAACTTCTGGCCGGCGGCTAGCGCACGGGCACGTCAGTCTATTGCTTTCCATTTGTTTCCGGCAGCCGCCCACAGTCCGTACGCGCATTTCTCGATGAAGTAAAAGTCGCCTTTGCACCAGGGGATATCGACGAATGTCAGCAACTCCTCGCCGGGGAGTTCTTCGATGAACGTGGCCCCGGCCATCAGGGCGCGGCCCATGTGCGGCGGGCTGACGTAGTTCTCGCCGCCGATCAGCCGCTCCGTGAAGGCCAGGTACCACGCGTTTCGTTTCTCACGGAACGCCTCCAGGCGCATGGGGCCCGTCCCGTCGCTCAAGGCGCGGACCGCGCGGCCGACCTCCGGCACCAGGCGGCAGTACCGCGCCAGTTTGGCGATGTGCAGGGTCTTGGAGGCCGAACGCGTCCTCTCCAGGATATTCGGGTTGACACGTTCGAGGTTAACGCGAAGGGTCAACAGTTCGACCGCTCGCGCCTTCGCCTTGGCCTCCGTCCGGCGGTCGCCGTTCATCTTTGCGAGGCGCACCAGGCCGACCAGTCCCGCGAGGTCGGCGTTCAGCCGCTCGGCCTCGTCGCCCGCGTAGTCACGTCTGGTGATGTCGAAGCGGTATTGGCTTTCCAGGACGGGTGTCATTCGCTCTTTGACAGCGGCCCAATAAATCTTTGCGGCGTCGCTATCGCCCGCCCAGTGACACCAGGCCCAGAAGGCGTACACACCCAGGGCCCCGTTCGCTTTGCCGCGACGCTTAATCCGGACCTCTTCCGGTACGCCGTACCGCTCGCGCGGTCGGCCATCCGTGTTCTGGAACCCCTGGACGGCGAACGGCGGGTTCTCGCCCAGTTGGGCGGCCAGCAACTTCCTGGTCGCCGTGGCGACCTCCGCTTTCAACTGCGGCAGGGCGATCGCCAGGCAGTGGAACATCTCGTCGGGATGGTTGAAATACGCTTCGTACCCGCTGATGCCCAGCGTGTTGTGGAAGGCTTTCCACGGGAACCCCGCGACGAACTCCGCGACGTGGCGCCCGAGTTTGGCGCGCACGCGCTCCGCCTCGGCGCCCTTTGCCGTTGCGGCAAAGTCGGGCGTCTCGGCCACGAGCGCCTCGACGTCCGCGGGCCCGAGCGTCACGCGGCCGATCCGCCGGGTCTCCGGGTTATCGTCCACGACGTTCTGCGCCGATGCCGCAGACCACCAGGCCGCGGCCGCAACGGCCAGTGCCGCCGCGATCAGGCTCCGCACGCGGGAGGGTCTCATCGCCCTTCGCCCTTCAAACAGATGACCTGCGACCCGACGGGATAGTAGACGTACCGGCCGACGACGCTGACGATGGCCTTCGCCGGGCCGTGCCACTCGTTGACCAGACCGTACGGCTGTCCGGCGGCGCGTGCCTTCTCGCGGCCGCCGTCCTTCTCCCACCCGAAGTTGCCGGCCCCGTAGAACCCGCCGTACGTATCGCGCTTGCCGTAGAAGTTTTTCATCAGGCCTGTCTCGAAGTTCATGGAGCCGATGTACCCCTGGTGGATCGAGAAGAGGCGCCGCGGGCTGGCCGCAAGGGTCTGCGTCTCGTCGCCGATGGAGTTGAACTGCATCCACGGCATGTCCTTGCGACCGGGCGGACGGCCGGGCTCTTTCGACTTGTACCCGTGCTGGAGGAGCATCACGCGGCCGGTCGCGAGGTCGAGTTTGCCGGGCGCCGTGTACGGACGGACTTCGCCGCCGCCGTCCCACGTGCCGTAGGCCGTCCGCAGAAAGACGTACACGTCGCCGGTGGCGAGGTTGACGCACGGCGGCGTGGGCGGGTTGTGCAGGCCTGCCGTGTAGAGCACCGGCGCCGTCCACGGCTCGGCGCCGTCCGCGACGCGGAAGGCGTAGAACGTCTGCTCCGACGGCCGGCGCGCGAGGTGCGCGAGGATGGCCTCCTGTTCGGCCCGCACGTCGGCGGCCGTGCCGGGGATGTACCGCGTGTCCTTCCCCTCAAAGCCCGTCCGCTTGATGAGCATCTCCTGGTGCGTCGTCAGCGTCCAGTGGAACTCGTGGACGGGGTTGGTCGTCACCAGGGCGAGGCCCTTCGTGATGACGGGGAAGTGATCCCGCTGGCTGAGGCCCGCCAGTTTCCGCGACCTCCAGAGCAGTCGCCCGTCGGCCACGTTCAGGCAATAGACGTGCATGTCCTCCGAGCCGAAGATGACGCGGCGGCCGTCTTCGC
>CAYVAM010000249.1:0-5405 GCA_964449275.1 uncultured Anaerolineales bacterium | reverse complement strand
GCGCGTGCATTGCGGATTGAACGGCAACGGCTTTGAACGGGAGATGAGGTGTGTGTCACCGGAACTCCGGAACTCTCACGGAACTCTGCCCGGATCCCTGCAATTCCGTATCCTGTCTGGAACTACCCACCCCTGTTGCGTTTCAGAGTTGAATCCGCGCCGAAAAATCCCCTTGACATTCTTGGCGATTTGGTATAATAGTAAAGGATGATAAGGAAAGGACCAGTCATGGACCCGAAGATCAAGGCGAAGTACAAGGCCCGGGCGCGAATCATCAAGGCCATGTCGCACTCCACGCGGCTCTTCATGGTGGACGAGCTTTCCAAGGGCGAGCGATGCGTCTGCGAACTCACCGAGATGGTCGGCGACGACATTTCCACCATCTCCAAGCATCTCTCGATTCTCAAGAACGCCGGGATCGTCGCAGACGAGAAGCGCGGTACGCAGGTCTTCTATACGCTTCGCGTCCCCTGCGTGCTGAACTTTTTCTCCTGCGTGGAATCGGTCCTCAAGACAAACGCGAAGGAACAGGCGGCGCTGGCCAAGTGAACTTTTTTTCGGGCCATCCTTGGCCTTTTCGCCAAATAGATGCGGGACGGTGAGCGGATGAAGTGGAAAGACGAATGGAAAACGCTTGCGATCCTCGTGATCGCGTTTTTGGCATGCTTCTACCTGCCGGTGGAATACCTCCAAGGCTGGGCAAGGCTCAAGAACGCGGTCTGGGAGTCGCTCTACCTCGCGCGCTGGTACGCACAGGAACACGTGCTCCTGTGTCTCGTGCCCGCGTTCTTCATCGCCGGGGCCATCGCGGTATTCGTAAGCCAGGCGTCGGTGATGAAGTACCTCGGGGCCAAGGCGAACAAGGTTCTCGCCTACGGCGTAGCCTCGGTCTCGGGGACGATCCTGGCCGTCTGCTCCTGCACGGTGCTGCCGCTATTCGCGGGAATCTACCGCATGGGCGCGGGACTGGGACCGGCCTGCGCGTTTCTCTACTCGGGACCGGCCATCAACGTGTTGGCCATAATACTCACGGCGCGCGTCCTTGGCCTGGAACTCGGGGTGGCACGGGCGGTCGGGGCGGTTGCATTCTCGGTCATTATCGGGCTTGCCATGCACTTCATCTTCCGCAAGGAGGAGATGGAGAAGGCCAACGCCCAGGCGGACACGCCCGAGCCGGAGGTTTCCCGTCCGCTCTGGCAGAACGCGGTCTTTTTCGCCGTCATGGTCGGCGTGCTCGTCTTCGCCAACTGGGGCAAGCCCGAGGAAACGACCGGCCTCTGGCACGCGATCCATTCCGCCAAGTGGATCGTCACGGGCCTCTTCGCGGCGGCGCTGGGCCTGATCCTGGTTTTCTGGATCAACGTGCCGTGGTTCAAGATGGCGCTGACCGCCGTGCCCACGGTAATCCTGGCAGTGTTCTTTCATCACGAGCCGATGATCCCGTTCGCGGCCGCCGTGGTCGGCCTTTCATGGGCCACGAGCACGGACAAGGGCGAGAGCGGCGAGTGGTTCAGCCAGTCGTGGGGCTTTGCCAAGCAGATCATGCCGCTCCTTCTCGGCGGCGTGCTCGTGGCGGGGCTTCTGCTCGGGCGGCCGGACCACGAAGGCCTGATACCGTCCGAATGGGTGGTCAAGGCCCTCGGCGGAAACTCGCTCTTCGCCAACTTCTTCGCGTCGCTGGCGGGCGCGTTCATGTACTTCGCCACGCTCACGGAGGTGCCGATCCTGCAAGGGCTGATCGGCAACGGCATGGGAAAGGGCCCGGCGCTGGCGCTGCTTCTGGCCGGTCCGGCGCTGTCGCTCCCCAATATGCTGGTCATCCGCAGCGTGATGGGCACGAAGAAGACCGTGGTCTTCGTGGTGCTCGTAGTCGTCATGGCCACGGCAACTGGAACGGTTTACGGAAGCCTGTTCGGATAGGAGGTCAGGATGAAGAAGATTCAGATACTGGGCACCGGCTGCCCGAAATGCAAGAACCTCACGGAGAACGCCGAAGCGGCCGCAAAGGAACTCGGCGTCGAGTACGAGATCGAAAAGGTCACAGACATCAACGAGATCATGAAGTTCGGCGTCATGATGACGCCCGCGCTTGCCGTGGACGGCGACGTGAAGTCGACCGGCAAGGTCCTGTCGGCCGACGAGATCAAGAAAACCCTCAGATAAGAAGGAGGCCTGTCATGTCGAACCAGTGTTGTGGCGGAACGCAGTTGATCTTCGCGTGCTCGGGCGCGGCGGACGTCGGGGCGATTGCCGACCAGGCGGCCCGAAGGCTCACGAAGGAAGGCGCCGGGAAGATGTTCTGCCTGGCGGGAGTGGGGGGGCGCGTTTCCGGCATCATGAAGACCACGGAAGCGACGGACAAGATTCTCGCCATCGACGGCTGCCCGCTCGACTGCGCCAAGAAGTGTCTGGAGCAGGCCGGGTTCACGAATCTCGAGCACCTGCAGCTCGCCGAGATCGGATTTGAACAGGGCAAGTCGCCCGTCAGTGACGACGCCGTCGCAAAGGCGGCGGCCAAGGGAAGGCAGATGCTTGCCGGAGGTTGCTGCTCATGAAACCCAAGACCATCGTCACCGTCGCGCTGCTCCTGTTCGTTGCCGCCAGCGTCGTCTACCTGGTGGTCAAAGAGGCGGGCGGGAAACCGGCGCAGAACGCGACCCAGCCTGAAACGACTTCCCCTCAAACGGGGCAGGAGCACGGCGCACCGCCGCCCGCCTCTTCTGAGAACGCGACGGCGGTTGCCAAGGTGGTGGCCTACTACTTCCATGGGAACGTGCGCTGCACGACCTGTCGCACCATCGAGGCCTACGCGAAGGAAGCCGTCGAGATGGGGTTCGCCGATGCGGTCAAGGACGGACACCTGGAATGGCGGGTGGTCAACGTCGAAGCCCCCGGCAATGACCACTTCGTTCAAGACTTCCAGATCTCAACCCGCTCGGTCGTTCTGGAGCGGATTGCGGACGGAAAGCACCAGGAATGGAAGAACCTCCAGCGCGTGTGGGAACTCGTCCGGGGCGATAAGGAAGATTTCCTCAAGTATGTTCAGGACGAGACGAGGGCTTACCTGGAGGCGGCGGGAAAATGACCGAGTTTCTCCTTGGCATCGCGTCGGCCTTCTGGCTGGGGATACTGACCTCAATCAGCCCGTGCCCCCTGGCCACGAACATCGCAGCCATCTCGTTCGTGGGCCGCCGCGTGGGAAGTCCCGCGAAGGTGTTTCTGGCCGGGCTGCTCTATACGGCTGGGCGGACGCTGACCTACCTTGTGCTCGGCGTGCTTCTCGTGTCAAGCCTTCTTTCCGCCCCGTATGTCTCGCATATTCTACAGAAGTACATGAACAAGGCGCTCGGCCCGATCCTGATCCTCGTCGGCATGGTCCTCATCGAACTTATTCAGATCAACTTCTCCGGCTCGGGCGTGAGCGAGAAGATGCAGAAGCGCGTGGAGGCGCTGGGCATGTGGGGCGCGCTTCTTCTCGGCGTGGTCTTCGCGCTCTCCTTTTGCCCGGTCTCGGCGGCGCTCTTCTTCGGCAGCCTCCTACCGGTGGCGCTGCGATGCGAGTCCGGCGTGATTCTGCCCTTAGCCTACGGCGTAGCCACGGGGCTGCCCGTGCTCGTGTTCGCCATCCTTATCGCCCTGGGCGCGAAACGGGTCGGCGAAGCCTACAACAAACTCGTCCCCTTCGAGAAATGGGCCCGTCGGATCACCGGCGGAGTTTTCGTCGTCGTGGGCATCTACTACTGCCTGGCGCATATCTTCGCTGTGTTTTCGTAGACGGTTGCGGCTATCCGATTGACTGGGGCAGTTCCAGGCAGCATGATTGCCGGGGCATGCCCCGGCCTACGGCTGTCATGGGTGTCGCCGGAACTCCGCCTGTACGATGTCCCCTGACGTCGACGTAAAGCCCTTTGACTTGGGCCTCCCCAGGCCGGACAATGCCCGCGTGATGGTAATGGTCCCTGGGATAACGGAGAGACGATGATGAAGACGCTGCGGACGATGATGGTCCTGACGGCCCTGGCGTTGTGTGTTCTGGCCGCGCCGCTGTTCGGCGCGGCGGGCAAGGTCAAGGTGTTCATCCTGGCCGGTCAGTCCAACATGGAGGGCAAGGCGAACAACGAGTTGCTGGACCACCAGGCGACGGACGCCAAGACCCAGGACCTGTTCGCGCACCTGCGCAAGGACGGCAAGTGGATCGTGCGGGACGACGTGTTCATCAAGTTCCTCAAGCGCACGGGCCCGCTGACGATCGGCTACGGCTCGCCGGGACGCACGGGCGTGGAACTCGAGTTCGGCCATGCGATGGGCACTCACTTCGACGAACCGGTCGTGCTGATCAAGGCCGCCTGGGGCGGCCATTCGTTGTACAAACTCTTCCGCCCGCCCTCGGCCGGCATGCCGACCGACGAGGTCCTCCAGGCCGAACTGGCCCAGGCGCAGAAACGCGTCACGCAGAACAACGAGAAGCGCAAACGCAACGATCCTCTGCCGACGATGGACGATATCAAGAAGCCGTATGGATCGTCCTACCGCAATATGATGGCCGAGGTCAAAGACGTCTTCGACCACTACGAAACGATGTTCCCCGCGCTCAAGGGCAAGAAACTCGAGCCGGCCGGGTTCCTCTGGTTCCAGGGGTTCAACGACCAGTTCGGCGAACAGGCACCGGCCGAGTACGCGTCGAACATGAAGCACTTCATCAACGACGTCCGCAAGGACCTGGGCGCCCCGAATCTGCCCTTCGTGATCGCCGCCATCGGCACCAACGGACTGAACGAGGCCAAGGGTGGCTGCCTGGCCGTGCGGACGGCACAACTGGCGATGAACAACGTGCCGGAGTTCAAGGGCAACGTCAAGGCGTTCCGCACCGACGTGCTGGTGGACAAGGCCGCCTGGGCGCTGTACCCCAAGTGGCGCGAGAACCTCGAGCAATGGAAGAAGACCGGCTCGGACCGGGCGTACCACTACCTCGGCAGCGCGATCTGGTACAACCGCATCGGCAAGGCATTCGGCCAGGCCATGCTGGAACTGCTGCCGTAGTGCCTTTCGGCCCCGCCGGGGGCCAGTGCCATGTAGCCACGGGCGCGAGCCCGTGGAATAGAGGCCCGAGACATCACGTATGGGAGCCCCGGCGGGGCGACTGAGAGACGTTCAGTCGCCCCGCCGGGGCTTTTGATTCTTTTGCGCTCACCATTCCACGGGCTTGCGGCGCGTGGCTACAGATCAATCGTGCCTGCGGCACACCAACCAGCCACCAGTCCCAGACCTGCGACTGCCAGTAAGAAAAGTCACACCGGCGTGGCGCGTCGGGCCGGGGCGCGGGGGGTGCCGGGGCCCCCCCCGCGGAGAGGTGTTTCCCACGGCCCCAAGTGTGGAGGTCAAGCTTTGGCAGCGCGGGGAAGGGT
>CAYVAM010000248.1:0-5427 GCA_964449275.1 uncultured Anaerolineales bacterium | reverse complement strand
CAGCCACGCCCTGGACGGCGAGCCGTTCGCCAACTCGAGCGGCCTGGGATACATCTACGATGCTGACGACCTGCCGAGCGGCAACGGCGCGGCCGGCGGCGACGCGGTCTTCTACGTCGGCAGCCTTCGGGCGGACATGCACGGATTCGGCCCGGACGCGGAGGAGCCGAACGGGACGGTCGATATGTGGGACATCAACGGGTTTACGCAGAAGTACCTGGTGAAGAATCTCGATGCCGATTTCCGCGGCTTCGGCATGGAGGAGGAGGAGCCGAACGGGACGGTCAACTCCTGGGACATCAACGGTTTCACGTCGCGCTACTCTGCGGCGATCACGTCGGGCGCCCATCTGGAAGACCTCCCCACAGCGAGCGGCGGAGGCATGGCCCCCGGCGCCCCGTCGCCGCTGCCGCTGACCGACGCCGCCGAAATCCACCTGCTCGCCCAGACGGATGACGCGGGCAGTCTTGAGGTGCAGGCCGCACCGCCGGCAACCGGCCCGGCCGAGGCATCAGCCCTTCCTGCGACCGTCCTCGCGGCGTCCGACGATGCAGCCGGAGACGGCTTCGAGACCGTGCTGATGACGGTTGATCCGGCCGCGCCGGCGTCCACCCCGTCCTGGTCGCCGCTCGAAATGAGTCTGCAAGCGTCGTCCGACACGCCGGCCGCCGCGTCGGCCCTCGACGCCGACGGCGGTGTGCTGGACCTGTTGGCCGGGCCGGCGCTGGTCGTCTCGCTCGGGGCGTGAGCCCAGGGCTAATGTTCTGTCGCTGCTGATTTGCGGGGTGCCACTGGCGGCTTGTCCGCCAGTGTGTGGTGAGCAGCAGGAAGGCACTGGCGGACAAGCCGCCAGTGGCACCCGCGGAACGGGTCTCCAGTTCTGCGCGGTGGGCAGTCTTGCCCATCGGCTACACAGAACGCAGCAAATGCCCTTTGTGCCGCCCACCGGCATGGCGTACAATCGGCTGCCGTGACGAATGCCGGTGCACCTGACACGGCCACTTTCGATGGCCTTGCCGTATACTCAACCGAGGAGATGAGCGAATGATGTCGAGGCGACGTTTCCTTCAGGTGGTGGGGACGGGGGCGGCTGCCATGGCGATGCCGGGCCGGAGCGGGGCCGCTGAGGCCGGTCGCCGGCGGCCGAACATCGTGTTCTTCCTGATCGACGACCAGCGCAACGACACGCTTGGCTGCGCGGGTCATCCGATCCTGAAGACGCCGGTGGTGGACTCTCTGGCCGCCCGCGGCGTGCGGTTCGTCAACATGTTCGTCACCACGTCCATCTGCGCCGCCAGCCGCGCGTCGATCTTCACCGGCCTGCACGAGCGGACGCACCGGTTCACCTTCGGCACGCCGCCCATCCCGAAGGATTACGTGGCCGCCGCCTATCCCACGCTGCTGCGAAAGGCCGGCTACCGTACGGGGTTCATCGGCAAGTTCGGCGTCGCGGTTCCGGCCGGGACGAGGGAGGAGATGTTCGACTCCTTCCAGCCCATGGGCCGCAGCCCCTACTTCAAGAAGCAGGCGGACGGCTCGCTGCGACACGAGACGGAACTGGCGGGCGACCGGGCCATCGCGTTTATCCGCTCGGCTCCCCGCGAGCAGCCGTTCTGTCTCTCGGTGAGCCTGAATGCCGTCCACGCCGAGGACGGGGACAAGAAGAACCACTTCCCGTGGCCGAAGGCGGTCGACGGGATGTACGACGACGTAACCGTGCCGCCGCCACGGCTGTCGGAGCCGGAGGTGTTTGAGAGCCAGCCGGAGTTTCTGAAGAAGTCGCTCAACCGTCAGCGATTCTTCTGGCGGTGGGACACGCCGGAGAAATACCAGAAGAACATCCGAGCGTATTTCCGCATGATCAGCGGCGTGGACCGCGTCATCGGACGGGTGCTGGCGGAACTCAAGGAGCAGGGCCTGGCCGAGGACACCGTTGTCATCTACGCGGGTGACAACGGGTACTACATGGGCCAGCGCGGCTTTGCGGGGAAGTGGTCCCACTACGAGGAGTCGCTGCGGGTGCCGCTCATCATCTACGACCCCCGCCTGCCGCAATCGAAACGCGGAACGCTGGCCGACGCGGTGGCACTGAACATCGACCTGCCGGCGACCATGCTCGACCTGGCCGGCGCGGGCGTGCCGCGGCATTACCGCGGGCGCAGCCTGGTTCCGCTGCTCAACGGCCGGACGCCGCCCGATTGGCGGACCGATTTCTTCTGCGAACACCTGATGGACAACGCGGCCATTCCCAAGTGGGAAGGCGTCCGAGGGCCGCGATACGTCTACGCCCGGTATTTCGAGCAGAAGCCGGTCTACGAGTTCCTCCACGACCTTAAGACCGACCCCGACCAACGGAAGAACTTCGCCGCCGACCCCGCCTGCGCCGCCGTCCTGAAGACGATGCGAACACGCTGCGACCAACTCCGCGACGCCTACGGCGGTCCGTACACGCCGCACAAGCGGAAGACGCGGAAGGCGCGCTGAGCGCCGGATATTCCCTGTGCCGGGTCAAGATAAGAGCGGCGCGATTGGCTAACGGCTTGTAAGACAGGCACTTATGGCGAGGCATCGCCGCCGTGGGCAATCTTGCCCACCGCGCCCCAGACCAACCCGCGACGCCTGCGCCGGTGATTCAACTTGACGCACATAACATCTCGCATTACTGTACACACTCGGCAGGGAAGGAACGATCTCCGGGCACGGGGCTTCGGCGAATTCGGTATGGCGTCGCCGGGATTCTCCGCAAGCCCGGCCGAAAGCCTAAACGACATGGCAGATAAGTTGTGTGTCACCGGAACTCCTCACTGGAACTCCCCGAGCGGGAAACCTGATGGAACGCGACGAGCTACAGGAACTGCATTACATCACGCTGATCTGCAATGTCCCGTCGATCATGCAGCACGGCATCCTGTCACACGTGCGCGCCGAGCGGTTGCGGCACCAGTCGGTAGCGATGCAGGAGGTGCAGGACCGTCGCGCCAAGGTTCGTGTGCCTGGCGGCCGGCGTCTGCACGAATACGTGAACCTTTACATCTGTGGGCGCAACCCGATGCTTTACAAGCGCCTGGACCAGCGGGAACAGATCTGCGTCTTGGCCGTCAGTACGGATGTCCTTGACCTGTCAGGCGTTATCGTCACCGACCGAAACGCTGGTGCTGATTTTCCGCAGTTCCGGCCGGCACCTGAAGGCCTAGCCATCGTGGATCGTACCAAGACCTTTGCGGATGACTGGCGGCATCCCAACCAGATTGAGTACTGGCAACACAAGTCCGCGAAGTGCGCCGAAGTCCTCGTGCCCGACCGAGTTGATGCTCGCTTTGTGCCCGGCGCTTACGTATCCTGTGAGAAGGCGAAGGCGAGCCTTGAGGCGCTGAACACGGGCTTGGCGGCCCGCATCGACCGGCATCTGTTTTTCTTGTGAGTTATACGGACATGATCACCGTGCGTATAGGCGACATCTTCGAGTCCGGCGCCCAGACGGTCGTCAACACCGTCAACTGCGTCGGCGTCATGGGCAAGGGCATCGCCCTGGAGTTTAGGAAGCGCTTCCCCGAGATGCACGAAGATTACGTCCAGCGATGCAAGGCCGGGAAGGTCAAACTCGGCCAGCCGTACCTTTACCAGTCGCTGACTCCGCCGTGGATCCTGAACTTCCCCACCAAGGACCACTGGCGGTCCGTCTCGCGCCTCCAGGACATCGTGGCCGGCCTCCGATACCTCCAGGCCCACTACCGCGAGTGGGGCATCACCTCGCTGGCCGTCCCGCCGCTCGGCTGCGGTCAGGGCCAACTGGAGTGGCGCGTTGTTGGGCCTACGCTGTACCGCCACCTCAAGCAACTGGGCATTCCCGTGGATCTCTTCGCCCCGTTTGGGACGCCGCACGAGGAACTCAGGCCCGCGTTCCTCGACGATGCCGGCAGGCCGCAGCCCGCGCCGTCCCGCCAGGACACGTCCTACCGGGTTCCTCCAGGCTGGGTCGCCCTGGTTGAGATCCTGCGCGGCATCGAGCGCGAGCCGTACCACTGGCCGGTCGGCCGGACCACGTTCCAGAAGATTGCCTACTTTGCCACCGAGTCCGGCATCCCGACGGGCCTCCAGTACAAGCGAGGCAGTTACGGACCCTATGCCGCCGACCTCAAGCGCCACATCACCGCGCTCGTCAACAACGGCCTCATACGCGAGGAACGCCTTGGCCGCATGTTCGCCGTCCGTACCGGCCAGACCTTCCACGACGCCCGCCGCGCCTACGCCGACCAGATTGGCGAGTGGCGCGACGCGATTGACAAGATCACGGACCTCTTCATGCGGATGAACACCCAGCAGGCCGAGGTGGCCGCCACCGTCTACTTCGCCGCCGCTGAACTCCGGCAGGCCGGCAGGTCTAGGCCCGCCGAGTCGGATATCCTCCGCCAGGTCATGCAATGGAAACAGAAACGCCGGCCGCCGCTGGATGAGAAGAAAGTTGCCCTAACCATCCGCAACCTGAACATGCTCAGTTGGATCGGGGCCGAGGTCAGCGAAGACCTGCCTCTGACCGAAGAGGAAGTGCTGAACGTCTGACCACGGCACCAACGTGCATAGGAGAGCACTCAAGGAGTTCCGGTGACCAGGAGTTGCGGGAGTTCCGGGGAGTTCCGGTGGGAGTTCCGGTGACACACACCTTATCTCCCGTTCAAAGCCGTTGCCGTTGGCCGCTTGCCCACCGAAGCCTTGGCGAAGGCGGGTTCCCCCGTAACCGCCGTTCTTTGCGCCCTCCGCGTCCTTTGCGCTTAGGGCCGTTGCCGTCTGCTGTTACCCGGATTCACGCCGTTCTCTGCGTCCTCTGCGTTTAAGGCCGTTGCTGTTTGCCGTTCAATCCGAAATTGCTTCCTTCCACCCCTATTCCCCATTCCGTGTCTCCCATTCCCTGTTCCGAGGTGCCCCGCTGCTGCCGCAGCGGGCTCGGCGTTCTACGTTCCCTATTCCCTGTCCCCTATTCCCTGTTTTTCGGCCGTTTTGTTAGAACTCTAACAAAATTCGGCCCCTCTCTCGATTTTGTTAGAACTCTAACAACTTTTCGGGCCTTTGCGGCCTCTCGTCCGGCCTGCCATTTTGGCATGGGTGACTTACATCAATTTTGGCTCCGTAAAAAGGTCTCAAAAAGGGGGCAAAAAGGATGCAAAAGGACGAAAAACGATGAAAAAGGACGAAAAAGGACGAAAACGGCGAAAGTTTTGCGTTACCTATCTTAACAAAAAATGGCCCAATCGTCCTTCACGGCCCAAAAACGGGGATTTGGACTCCAAAAAGCGCGTTTTGGGGGGTCCCGGCGAACGGCAATTTGACGTAAGTCTTATGGAACCGGCGGCATGTAAGCGAGCGACGAGACCCGTTCGAATGCGGAATGCGGAACGCGGAATGCGGAACGAACGGCCACGACAACGGCGA
>CAYVAM010000247.1:0-5460 GCA_964449275.1 uncultured Anaerolineales bacterium | reverse complement strand
TGCGGAAAACCGGACATTTCTACTTTGCGTTGACAACGGGGGCGAAACTGTTGCATTATTGCATCCAGCCCCGCAAACTCACGAAGCCGTATCGCGGGAACCGAGAAATCCGTCAGCGGAGGCGTCCGATGAGACTGCTTGTGATGCTCGCGGCCGAGCCGGGCCCCGTCAAGGAGGCCGAGAAGCACGTCGGCGGCGTCGTGGAGTTTATCCTCGAGAACCCGTTCGCCTTGGCGCTGACACTCGTCTTCCTGATGGCGCTGGTCGGCGCCTTCGTCGCGGCGCGGACGCGGGACCGGTGCTTGAAGAAGTTCCAGCGGCACGCCGTCACTCTCCAAGAGCAGGCGGGCCGGCGGATCTGGGGCGTTCTGAAGGTTTTTTCAAAAGGCCTCGAACTCGTGTACGAGTCGCCCCTGGACCGACCGGTCCGCACCGATCCCTCGGGGACCAAGAACTCGTTCCTCATCTACGAGGCCGAACTGGGCAAGATCCTCTCGATTCACCGTTTCGTCGACCGCCTCGACGCCAACGGCCTCCGGCGCCGCCGGCGCCAGGCCCGTAAGATGGCCGACCCGCCGCTCCGAACCCGCGCCGCGCGGTGGGCGCGCAACATCGTCAACACCTTCCGCGATGCCATCGTCAGCGCGATGGGCATGAGCATCCAACAGGCGGCCAAGACGTCGCCGAGCCCGGTTCTGAAGGCCCAGGGCGGGCAGGCCCAAGCCATCGGCACGATGCTCATCGGCGAGACCGCCAACGCCTACGAGCCGATGATCGAGCAGCACATCGGCCGCCCCGTCATCCTGGAGGTCGTCAACCCCGTCGACGAGAGCAAACGCGTCGTCGAGTATCACGGCTACCTGGGCGAATACAGCGCCCGGTTCATCCTGCTCGTGAACGTGCACGACCGGTTCCGCGAGCACGTGCCGCTGGGCGGGAAGGGCACGTTTCTGGAGGGCGCCCTGGAGGTCCGGACCGACAGGCATACGGTCCGCGTCGAGAACGGCTCGGCCGTCCAGGTCCTCGTCGAGGGCATCCGCGCGGGCGACGTCTGTCACGACACCGGCACGCGCATCGAGCCGGGCGAGACGGGCGAGATAGCCGTGCCTCAAGAGGCGGCCGATGCCGAAGACGCCGCCGTCGCCGTCTCCTGGCAGCGCGAGTTCGACCTCCTCGTCCCTCGCTCCGTCGGCGTCATCCGTCACGCCGGCCAGCCGCCGAGCCACACCAACTAAGCAGTCTTACGTAAGTCTTTTGCTCTGGCGAGAACGCCACCCGCTCGCTTACGCTCGCGGCTAGTTACACTTGCGCCCGACCAGCCACGTGAGAAAACTAGCCGCGCACGTAAGTAAGCGGCGCAACCCCTTGGGCTACGAGCCCAATCAGGTCTCGCCACGGCATGCACACGCAAACGTGGGCATGGCACCCGACGGCAAAAAACTTACCTGACCCCGCTTAGTGCAATTCACGATTGCATGTAGCACATTGCGCGGCGGGTACGGAGACCCGCCGCGCAAAGTAGCACGGGTCGCTCGCCGGTTCCCGCGCTTGAAAGACCGGACACCCGCTGGTACACTGCCGACCGGCCAACGGAGACCGGCACGGGGGGGAAAACGATGGCACAGCCCTCAGTACTGATCATCGAGGACGAAGAAGGCGTCCGGACGGCGCTCGCGAAGCGTCTCAGGATGAACGACTGTCTGGCCGAAGCGGCGGTCACCGGCGAAGAGGGCCTGAAGCGCCTCGGCGAGAGGCCCGCCGACCTGGTCCTTCTGGACTACCGCCTTCCGGACGCCGACGGCCTGAAACTGCTCGAACGAATCCGCCGCCAGTGGCCCGACATCCTGGTCGTCATGATGACGGCCTACACGAACGTGGACGTCGCGATCCAGGCGATGCGGCTGGGCGCCTACGACTACGTCTCCAAACCGTTCAGCCTCGACGAGATGATGGTCGTCGTCGATAAGGCCCTCGAGACGAAGCATCTGCGGACCGAGGTGAAGCGCCTCAAGACCGCGCGGTTCGAGGAGTTCGCCTTCGATCGCATCGTGGCCCGCAGCCAGAAGATGGCCGAGATCGTGGGCCTCCTGAAGAACCTTGCGGTCTCCGAGGCCCGAACCATCCTGCTGCAGGGCGAAAGCGGCACCGGCAAGGACCTGGTGGCCAAGGTGCTCCACTACAACAGCCCCCGGGCCGACGGCCCGTTCATGAACATCACGTGCACGGCCCTGCCCGAGACGCTGCTCGAGAGCGAACTGTTCGGCCACGAGAGGGGCGCCTTCACCGACGCCCGCGAGCGGAAACAGGGCCTGTTCGAACTGGCGGACGGCGGGACGATCTTTCTCGACGAAATCGGCGACATGCCCCCGTCCCTTCAGGCCAAACTCCTGAGGTTCCTCGAAGAGAAGGCCTTCCGCCGCGTCGGCGGGACGGTGGACCTGGTCGTGGACGTCCGCATCGTCGCCGCCACCAACAAAGACCTACGCCGACTCGTCTCCGATGGCAGGTTCCGCGAAGACCTTTTTTACCGGCTCAATATCTTCCCCGTGACGCTCCCTCCTTTGCGCGAGCGGGCCGACGACATCCCGGGCCTGGCCGAGCACTTCGTCAGGCAGTACAACGACGAGTTCCGCAAGGAGGTGACGGGCATCGATCCGGCGTCACTGGCCGTCATGCAGGCCTACTACTGGCCCGGCAACGTCCGCGAAATGCGAAACCTCATCGAGCGGGCGATGCTGTTGTCGGCCGGAGGGCGGCTGACCCTCGAGAGCCTGCCGATGGAACTGATGATCCCCGCCGTCGTCGCCACCGACGACCAAGACGGCCAGACCCAGCCGCTCGTCGTCCTCGGCCCGCAAGGCGTGGACCTCCGCCGGGTCGAACGCCTCCTCGTGGAGAGGGCTATGGAGCAGGCGGGCGGCAACCAGTCGCGCGCCGCCCAATTACTCCGCATCAGCCGCGACCAACTGCGATACCGACTCCAGAAATTCGGCCTGCTGAAAGGTAGCAACAGGGATCCCGCATCCTGACGGCAAGCGCCCGGCCCTTCCTTGACGTGCGGGAACAGAGAAACCGCGCAGGCAATCTGAGGGACCGAGGATCCGCAAAAAGCGACCGCCGCGCCCGAGCCTCCTGCCGGTCCCCATCAGGACTCGGCCATCCGCCCTGCGCGACGGTGTGTCAGACTACACGGTGCGGCCCGCCCGCCAATTCAGCGGCGGCGACGGACCCGCGCCACCAGAGCACCCACGACGAGCAGTGCGATCGTCGCGGGTTCCGGGATTATCTCAAACTCAAACGTGACCTCGTCCTTGTTGACCGGCTCGCTTTGCGACCAGCCCACGGCCATCGAGGCCATCGGGTAGACGCCCTCCGCCAAGCCCAGATCTATCAGGTCCTGGTACGTGACCGCGATAAAGTCGTTACCCTCCTCGCCAAGGCCCTCGATGTCGTAGTCGCCGTCGCCGTTAAAGTCCCAGCCCCACCAGTTGATGCTTCCGGTCGAGGCGCGGCCGTCCAGCACCAACGGGGGGTCACTCGGCCCAATGCTGAAGCCTCCCTTAGCGCCGGTAGGGGGCTCAGCATGAGAGACCACGTACAGAACGACCTTATCGCCGGCCAGGAGTTCGCCGGCGTTCGGGTCGCCCGGCGCCGGATTCACGAAGTTGACCTTCGTGATACTCTCGCCCGGGTTGGCGGGGTCGTCTTCCATCCACTGCGCAGAGCCGAACTGCCGAGGCGCCGCCCAGATCTCCGTGACGCCCGGCCGCCCGTCGTAACCGCCGGCCGTCTCGTTCCACGCTGTCTCCGGCAAAAAGTACAGGTTCGCCATGTGGAACTCGTTCGCCGCATGTTCCTCTTTCCATGCCTCGACCTCCGCCGGAGAGGGGTGGTCGTAGGGCGGGATGGGGTATAAATCGTGAACTTCGGGAACGGGATAGTCATCGTAAGGATACGGCTCGCCGGAAGAGTGCCGGGCCTGGAACCACGGCGGCGAAGTGTCGCCAATGAAATTGCTGCCGACGTCCAAGTCCCCATCGGTGTCCAGGTCCTCCTGCGATCCTTGGTCGGCGGTGTTGCCCTGTCCCCACTGGTGCTCCGCCCCCGTGGGAACGAAAGCGGCCATCAGATTTCCCTTGATGAGTCCACCGTTGCTGCTGTAGAAAGCGGAGTAGAACTTCCACACCGCTTCGTCGCGCAGTTCCCCGTCGTAGTCCGTCACGACGGCCCAGATTTCCATCGGAACATAGGTCGTTACGCCCGCCTCGACCGCCACCCCGTTGGTGAACGTCGGCGGATCCTCCGGCAAGCTGGTGCGCACGCGAAGATGGATCGACAGGCTCCCCAACGCGCTCGATGCGAGAATCCCGCCGACAAAGACCACCGCCAGCGTGCCTACCAGCGTCCTCGACATGCTTCGTGAAGCGGACATAGCGTTTCTCCTTTTCCGTCTTCTCTCGCGCCGGTCTGCTCACTCGGCAGCCGGCGATCGCTTTCACGCGGCCGGGCGGACCCGGAGGGTAGACCCGCCCGGCTGCCTTTCGGGGTATCTGTCTGAGTGCTTTCCGGTACCCCAGATTGTTCGCCGGTCCTGCCTGGCCGGGCGGCCGGCGATAAGTCCCAATTGCTCCGGGCGTTTCCGCTCCGGCGAGAACGAGCATCGCGCGTGAAAGAACAGGAGCCTGCTACAGCCTCCCGGACCGCAACCTGCCTCGCTCTCTGAAAACGACTGCCTCGTGCAACAAATAAGGCGATCCCCGAAGGATTTCCCTCCAGAAATCGCCGCAAAAGCCCGGCTCAACTATTCAGTTTGGCTCCGCCGGCCTCCCTCAAGGCCAACGGTCTTGGCCCCCTTACATCCCCGCAACGGGGCCTCTCCTTGCTCCTCCTCTTCTTGCCGGCCGGCATCGGTCCAGGGCATCCGGCTTGGTCCCTCCAAACCGTCTGCCACCCATGCCCCGCACCAGCACGATACTATAGCACAAATCCCGGAAAAGTCAAATCGCACGGCCGGAAATCTTCTTTTTTTCTTCTCCGCAACCACCACCCCAAACGACACCAAAGCACACAAACGTTCACTCTAATCCTACAACGCTGTGAGACCTTTCAGCAAGACCGTCGCCCGGCCACGGGCACAGGTAGCGTAGTAGCCCTAAGCGGGGTCAGGTAAGTTTTTTGCGGTTGATGCGCGGTGGCCTGGGAAGGCCGCCACGCGGCGCGCGAATCCCCGCCAGCGGGCTTGTGAGGCCCGTTTACGGGCCTTCTTCCCCGCGAAGCGGGTATAGGCCCGTGAACGGGCCTGGCAGCCGTAGGGTGGGTGCTGTGCACCCACGCGGCGTTTTTCACGAGACAGAGGCCACGGCAGCGACACGAACGATCCGCCAAACCAAAAACGGCAACGGCGATCCCGGCGCGCCGGGACTCGCTCGGAATGACAATCCACGACCTCACTGAAAGTTG
>CAYVAM010000246.1:0-5512 GCA_964449275.1 uncultured Anaerolineales bacterium | reverse complement strand
ACGTGTCCAGGCCCTGGACCACGTAGCCGTCATTGGCGTGCAGCGCCGCGGTCAGTGTGCCGTCGCCACAGCCAATGTGAACGACAAGGCCGCCCGTGACGCCCGTTTCCTTGAGAATATCCGTCGCCGGGTCCGCGACAGCGAGGTTCGCAGTGAAGATGCCTACGAGGATGGTCAGAGCGAGTTTCTTCATCGTGCTTCCCTTTCCGGTGCTCCAGGGCCGATGGGCGGCCAATGTTATTGCTTCGTCACCACAGTTCAACCGGGACTTCCAGATAAACTCCGGCCCACACTCCATCGTGGGCTTCTTCGCTGATTCTATCCTGGCTCCAGGCTCTTGCAAGGCCGTTTTCGGTCCTCGCAAGGGTTCACCTGCACGCCTCGGACCGTGGCGCTGCCCGAAACGGCCTTCAACCGGGTTCGTGGCGCTCTTGAACTTGCCGGGGCTGCCGTCCGTGGCCGCCCCTTTCGGTTGGCGGCGCCGTTGAGCCTGTCATCTTTTCCCGCGTGGCTTGGATCGACGGGCGGGCGTTTTCTTTTCGGGCTCTTGGCCGGGGATCGGCCACTTGCGGTTGGTGAAGTATTCCTTGACGTCTTTCATCTGATCCTCCGGAATCTCCCGCGGGAAGGCGAACACCGGCGCGTCGGTGGCGTAGCGGCGGAGGTAGCGCTCGGCAAAGTCGCCGGCGCCGCCCAGAGCGTCGGCCGAGAGGTAGCGGATGTCGTCTCCGGTCTGATGTCCGAAGGCGCTGGTGCCGCCGGAGCGGGCGAACTGCACGTTCGGGACACCCACCGCGGCCAGCGGCGTGCCGTCGGAACTCATCGGCTTGTTCTGCACGTCGCAGGCCATGCCGATCTCCTTGGCCAGCAACCGCACCGAGGCGCCCACGTCTTCCGGGCCGTTGAAGGTGGCGTGGTACTGGCCGAGGATGCAGCCGTGCACGTCGATGTTGAACGTCAGGCGGTGTCTGTCGCACTCGGTCTTGTCGACCTTTTCGTCAAAGGACGCGCGCTTTTTGTCACGGCGGGCCTCGCGGGCCAGCACGTTGGCGTAGAAGGTGCTTCCATAGAGACCCGTCTCCTCGGCCGCGAAGGCGATGAACCGCAGCGTCCGCTTGCTGGGCCGGCCGGCGAGCACTCGCGCCAACTCCATCATGACGGCCGTCCCGCCGGCGTTGTCGGAAGCGCCCGCGATGCGCCGGTGGCTGTCATAATGGGCGCAGATGACAACGATCTCGTCCGCGAAGTCCGTGCCGGCCTTCTCGCCGATGACGTTGAGACTGTAGGACCTTCTCTCGCTGTTCCGCAGGACGAGCCGAGCCCGACGGGCACGCTGCTTGATGATATCCAGGCCGTCCAAGTGGCGGATGGTCGCCATCGGCAGGGTGCCATAGGTTCTACGGTTCTCGTCGTATAGAACGGCCCGGCGGAAGTTCTCGCGCACGGTCGGGTCGATGAAGACAAGCGCCTTGGGGCCATAGCCAATCACGCGGTGACGGTCCGGGGGATCAACACGCCCACCGACCAGCACGATCTTGTTCCGCACCGCCGGCGTCAGATACTCCGGCTGACCACTCTCGGCGTAGAAGATCTCGCCTTCCACCCCGCCGGGGGGCGTGCTCTTGCTGAGCATGACCGGCTCCGCCGCCACCTGCCGCCAGCGCCCGCCTTGCCGGACCTCGAAAGCGCACTTACGGTTGCTGAAGGTAACGCACGGAAAACGCTGCCGGGTCACCTTCAGCCCGAAGGACTTGAACACGCGGGCGATGTACCCGGCGGCCTTGTGCTCGCCTGGACTGCCGGTCAGCCGGGAGCCGATGGTCACCGCCAGGTGCTCCAGATGCTGGAAGGCCTTCCTGCCGTCAAATGCCGTGGGTTCTGCGGTCATCCCTCTTACTCCTGTTGCGGAGGGCGAGTGTCTTGGACGTCGGATGCCATGTCCTGGCCGTCGCTCGTCATTCAGAGGATCGGCGCGTCCGCTTGCGGCGTTTGGTCTTGACCTCCACCTTGGGCGTCTCGGAAGTCACGAGGCTGTCCGCTGTGACGGACTGCGTCAGGAAGGTGTTGCCGGCAACGGTCGCTCCTTCGCCGATGACGGTATCGCCGCCGAGAATCGTCGCATTGGCGTAGATCGTGACGTTGTTCTCGATCGTCGGGTGGCGCTTGTAGCCCCTGATCACCCTCCCCCGCTCATCTTTCGGGAAACTCAGTGCCCCCAGCGTGACGCCCTGGTAAATCTTCACGTTGTCCCCGATCTTGGTCGTCTCGCCGATGACCACACCGGTGGCGTGGTCGATGAAGAACCGCTTGCCGATCTCGGCGCCGGGGTGAATGTCCGTGCCGGTAGCGTGATGGGCATACTCAGACATGATCCGCGGCATCAGAGGCACTCCCAGACGCTCCAGCGCATGGGCGATTCGGTGCACGGTGATGGCGTAGTAGCCGGGATAGCAGTAGACCACCTCGTCGATGCTCTTGGCGGCCGGGTCGCCGTCGTAGGCGGCCTGGGCGTCCATGGCGAGCGTCTCGCGGATTGCCGGGACCTGCTCCAGGAACTGCACCGTCAGTTCGATGGCCCGCTCGCGGCAGGGAGCGGTATCCGTGGAGTCCGGGCATCGCCGCTGGGCGCAGAAGCAGTAGTAGACCTCCTCGGCCAACTCGTCGGCGATCTGCACCAGAAGGTGGCCGATGTAAAGCGGCGTGTTCTCGCTCGTCAGTTTCTTGCCGCCGAAGAAACCGGGGAACAGCAGTTGCCGCAACAGGTCCAGAAGGCCCACGATCTTCGACCGCGACGGCAGGAACATCTCGCCGACGCGGTGTGTGTAGCTGTCGGCGTCGCAACTTGCCAGAATGTCGGCCGTCAGACGCTTGAGTTTGTGGTCCAGCAGTCTGTTCATGATTCACCTCACGGGGGCTTGCGCGCAGGCAGATTCCTGCCCGGCCTCCTCATATCTCTTCCTGTTCAGGGCCTGCGAACAGCAGCGAAGAAAGATACCGTTCGCCTGTGTCAGGCAGAACGGCCACGATCGTCTTAGCGGCACTGGCGGGACGGACGGCAACTTCGCTGGCGGCCATCAGTGCGGCTCCGGACGAAATGCCGACAAACAGCCCCTCTTCCCTGGCGGCCCGGCGGGCCCATCGGACCGCCTCATCCTGATCGACCCGGATCACCTCGTCCACGACGTCCAGGTTCAGCACGTCCGGGATAAAGCCGGCCCCGATGCCCTGGATCGTGTGCGGTCCGGGGGCCGGTTTGTCACCGGCGCGTGTCTGGGAGAGAACGGGGCTCTGGAGCGGCTCAACGGCCACAGCGTGAAGGTCGGGCTTGCGGCCCTTGAGTTGCTCGGCAATGCCCGTGATCGTCCCGCCGGTGCCGACGCCGGCAACGACGACATCCACTTGCCCGTCGGTGTCTCGCCATATCTCCTCGGCCGTGGTTCTGCGGTGGACGTCGGGGTTGGCCGGGTTGCGGAACTGCTGCGGCATGAAACCGGCCGGCCGCTGCTCGCACAGTTGCTCGGCCTTGCGGATCGCGCCCGGCATGCCGTCTTCGGCCGGTGTCAGCACAACCTCGGCGCCGAGGACTCGCAGAATCTTCCGCCGCTCGATGCTCATCGACTCCGGCATCGTCAGCACGCACTCGTAGCCGCGCGCCGCACAGACCAGCGCCAACCCGATGCCCGTGTTGCCGCTCGTCGGCTCGATGACGACGGCCCCGGGCCGGAGCGTCCCGTCGCGCTCGGCGGCCTCGATCATCGCAAGGGCAATCCGGTCCTTAACCGAGGCCGTCGGGTTGAAACTCTCCAGTTTCACCAGGACCACCGCGTGGGACTGAATGAGACCGTTAACGCGGACCAGCGGCGTGTTGCCGATCGTTTGCGTGATGTCATCGTAGATGCGAGCCATCGAGAGTCCTCCCGTTTCAGTGTTGCCGCTTACCCGAGTGCCACGTCCAGCGCCTGGACGATCGGGCTGAGACCATAAAACCACGCCACGCGAACTCTCCATGCCCTTTACGAACGAGGGCCGGTCCATACGGGGCAGGCCGGGCCGGGCCCGGCCCGTCGCTGTCCTGCCGCCGCCGCTCTCCGGACGTGGAGGAGATTCACTCGTCCACCGGCGAGAACTCATCCTTGCCGGCGCCGCACTCGGGGCAGACCCAGTCGTCGGGCAGGTCCTGGAAGGCGGTGCCGGGCTCGACGCCGTTGTCGGGGTCGCCCTCGGCGGGGTCGTAGACATAACCGCACACGTCGCAGACGTACTTGTTCATGGCCAAACTCTCCTTTCTCCTGGCTGTTTTGCTCTTCGGTCTTGCCGCGGCGGAAGCCCTGTAGGTGGGCGCGGTCGGAGGGGTCTTGCCTCCGAGCACCTCCCGGTAGTAAGCGTAGGTCATGGGTATTCCCCGAGCGAGGATTCGGGCCCCAACGACTTCGCCGACGAAGAGCGTGTGCGTGCCGCAGTCCAGTGTTTGCTCGACCCGTACGTCGAGGCCGGCGAGCGCGTGGTCGCGAGGGATCGGGCAGCCAAGCGCCGTGGTCTCATACGGAACCTGCGAGAACTTGTCCGTGTCCCTGCCGGAGCGGAACCCGAAGAGGCGTATCCGTTTCAGCGGCGCCGATTCGGCCAGTACGGTGACGGCGAACACGCCGCTTTCGGAGATGAACTCGTGCGTCAGCGAGTCCTTGTTGATGCCAACGGCCAGGCGCGGCGGCGCGGCGGTCACCTGCATGACGGTGTTTGATATCTGGCCGTTTAGCCGCGTGTCCTTGCGCGAGGCCACGATGTAGAGCCCGTATCCGAGGGTCAGGAGCGCGTCGAGTTCAAGATTCTTGCCGCTCATCGCACGCCTCCGCGACTCTTCCGGCAGCGCCGTCGGCGACCGGGCGGTTTCGGGCCCGTCGTTTGTCCTCGCGCGGCCCTTCACCTCGTTGTGGCACCGAGTTGCTCGGTCAGGTCGAGGATGTGTCCGATCTCCTGCTTGATGATGGCCTCGATCTTTTCCTTGCCGGCCCTCTCGGGGACCATGACCTTCATGCTTTCGTAGAAGACGATGGAGTCCTTCTCCATGCCGATGGCGGTATTCAGGATGTCCTCAAGCGGTTCCCGGCCCGAGAGGGACGCCGACGGATCGACACCGAAGACCTCGCCGTCGGCCATGGCCTGAAGGTACAGCGCCGCCTCGTCGTTCGGGTCGAACGTCAGGGGGCGCGTCTCGGCCTCGGCCAACTCGGCGCGCATGGCCGCAAACGTCTTCTCGTGGTCGTCCTCCATGTCGGCGAGACGAAGGAGGAGGTCGCGGTTTGCGCCTTCGGCGGATTCGGCCGCCTTGCGGTAGAACTTGGCGCCGTTGCGCTCGATCTGCTCGGCCATCTCGAAGATCTCATCTGCATTGAACCTGATCATTGTGCGCCTCCTTGTGCCGGCGGGGTGAACACCCGCTGACCCAGTTCGCGGTCCAGCATGAACAGGGCGCCCGGTGCGCCGCTCGAGAGTTTCAACTGCTGGATGACCG
>CAYVAM010000245.1:0-5525 GCA_964449275.1 uncultured Anaerolineales bacterium | reverse complement strand
GAGATTCCTCGACTCGCTTCGCTCGCTCGGAATGACACGCTAAACACGTACAGTGTTTTTTTTGCGTACTCCCGGCAGGCCCGGGCCGGACAGTAACTGCAACGTCAGTTGAGCCTCTGCGCGATGGGTCGGCGCCTGCCCCCAGCCCGCCTCAGTTCGAGCGTCAGAATTGGTGCAGCCGCAGTTTGCCGAACTGCGCGAGCGTCTGGGCCCGCCAGGCGAGCGCCGTCTTGATCCTCGCAGCGTTGATCGGATTGTGGTCATCGGTGATCACCACGCCGCGGTCGGCGGCAAGGTCCAGCCGTCGTGTGACCATCTCGTAGGCCAGCGGATCCACGTCGCCGACGTCCGGGGACCATCGGCTGGGGGGGAGAGACGGCCGGCGGGGCTGCCCGCGAAACGCGAAGAAGTAGATCACCTGCACGGTCTCCGGATCATCCGTCGAGCGATACGCCACAACACGGTCCGGTCCGAACACGTCCGCCAGCGTCCGCCCCAGCGACTCGGTCACCATGTCGTGGCGCGGCGGCCCGATGTAGTTGATTGCCAGAATGCCGTCGTCGGTAAGGTGATCGCGGGCGGCTGTGAACATCTCCCGCGTGATCAGGTGGAACGGGATCGTATCGGAGTTGTACGCGTCCAGGACGATGAAGTCGTACCGTTTGCCGCAGGATGAAAGGAACAGCCGGCCGTCCTCGATGATGACGCGGCCGCGATAGCGCTCGTTACTCCGTGAGTGAGCAGGTGTGTCTTCGGCGACGGGTTCGGGTCCGGCGGCGTCGTGATCGTCAACGATCCTGCGGTTCGGGAAGCGGTTCACGTCGATGACGTTCTCGCGACCATCGCCGTAGTAGATCCGGCCGCCATAACCGAAGTAGGCCTTCGCAAGTTCCGCGACCTTCACGTCGATCTCCACGGCCGTCACGTGGATGGGGTACAGTTCCATGACGCGTGCGAAGCATCCGCCGGCCAGGCCGATCAGAAGGCAGGTTCTCGGCTGCTCGAGGTCCTTATGGAAGTAAGGCAGCAACTCCAGATAGTAACTGTCGGTCCGCAGGAGGGACGTTCGGTCTCGGTGAGCGATGTCCAGCGGCATTCCCGTCTGCACGACCCCGTTGACAAAGAGCATGCGGTAGCCGGACCCCGCCGGCTGGACGACCGCCATTCGCCCGTAGGGGCTTTCGGTGCGCAGGAGCACTTCGTCGCTTATGGCCGGGCCGCCGCACGCGATGGGCCACGCGATGGCGGCCAGCGCCGCCGCCGGCAAAGCCCTTGCCCCGAACCGCACGACCAGGCCGATTGCGCCGACGAGGATTAGCGCAAAGCCCTGGGCCGCCAGCGACCACCGCGTGCCGAACTCCGGAATCAGGTAGAAACTGGTCAGCAGTGTCCCCGCGACGCTTCCGGTCGTCGAGAGGGCGAAGACCGCTCCGACGATGCGGCCTGTCGTCCGGAGGCCGCGCGCCAGCAGGCGGACCACGAACGGGCTGGCCACGCCCAGCAGCAGCAGCGGCCCGGCGAAGATGGCGAACGCCGAGACGAGCGCCCCGCCGCGGGCGCCGAACCGGCGGAAGCACGGCTCCAGCAGCCCCTGCATCGCGGGGATCGCCAGCGACGCGCCGCCGGCCAGAATCACCAGCAGATAAAGCAGCCAGTCGTGCGGCCAGCGATCGGCCACGGCCCCGCCGACGGCATAGCCGATGGCCAGACACACCAGCGTCGTTGTCAGCAGCGCCCCCCAGACAAACAGGCTCGACCCATAGACCGTGCCGATCACCCGCGTCCCGAGGATCTCCAGGCCCATCACCACGCCGCCGGTGACCGTGACGAACGCCAGGGGATAGTTTCGGCTCAGGCGGTTCATCTGTCAGCCTCCGGTTCTGCGTCCCGGTCTGCGGCCGTGAAAGGCGGCGCCTCCAGGCGTGCCACGCCGCCCCAGACGCGCAACCACAGGACGCCGGAGCCGTCCTGGCAGAGCACCTGAGGCTCGAAGACGCCCTTGAGGTAGGCCAGGCGCTTCGGCGAGCCGGAGCGGTGGGCCGGGCCCGTCAGGAAATTGCTCGCCCCCTTTTTCCCCGGCTCGAACTTGTACGGCCCGGGGTGGGCCGCAGGCATGTCCTCCGCCCTCGCCGCCGACCACGACCCGCCGTCGCAGCAGAGCACGTCGGCGACCGGAATCTTTGCAAGGTCCGACAACCCCGCCGGCAGCGTCGCCTTGATCTTGGGCTTGTCAGTTCTCGCGAAGACCTTGCCTTTGCCGACCCGGATCTGGGCGATCTTCCGCCCGGGAACCACGCCCAGCATGTGGAACCGCCTCGCCTGGCGGTCATATCGCGTGATCGTCCCGGCGTCGGTGCCAAACCAGACGGCGGAGGCATCGCACGCCCCGGCGGTGACCTGCCAGTAGGCTCGGAAGCCCTCCGTCAGCACCGCCTGAAACGCGTCCTTGGCCGCATCGTAGGCGTACACGCCGCTTTCGTGCACGAGCCACACGGTGCCGGCGGCGCGGAGAAGCCCGAGCACCTTGGGGAACCCGTGGCCGAGGACGATCGGCTTGCGGTGTGTGGCCGTCAGGCACAGGACGCCCGGCTGATCGCCGGCGAGGCCGACCGACTCGACGCGCGGGCGTTCGGCGACAGCGGCCCATCCGGCCTGGGTCCGCCGGGCGATGCACTGCACCGTCGGGTAGTATCCGCCGTAGTAGTTCTCCGGGAAGTCCCGCAGGACCGCCCAGAGCCGGTCGCCGCACGCCAGCAGGTGCGAGATGTGCTGCGGGCGCACCCGCTCCTGGCGGAACTTCTTCTGCTGGCCCATCACACAGCAGAGCCTGCCGCCGATGCCTTTGAGGGGAAGCAGTTGCCAGTCGCCCGAGGCCCGTCGGACCGCGACCGCCAGGCCGGTGACCTTCGGGACATCCTCGCGGACCTTCGCCATCCCCGGATGCAGACTGCGGTGCTCGATCTCGCCGATGAGGCGAACGCCGACCAGCATATCGGCGCCATCAACGGCGGCGACCGTAGTGAAGGCGACGCCGACGCCGCCGATTTGCCGGACGGTGGTCCACTTGCCCGTAGCGGGGTCGAACCGGCTGATGCCGCCGCCGGTGTAGCGTTTTTCGCGGCTGTCGAACCGCGGCTCGACGACCAGATACGCCGCGCCGCCGGCAACGGCCACATCGACCGGCTTGCCCGACGCGGCTTCTTTGCCGCCGGCAGGCCGTGTGATCTTCTCACTGCGACAATCGTAGTGCAGGAGTCCGGCCGTCGTCATGGCCCACAGGTTCGGTTCGTCAGGCACGATGCGCCAGGCGTCGCGGGCGATTTCGTTCCAGTGGCCGGCAGCGCCATAGCGCGACAGCGTGTTGCCCGCCAGGACGTACGGCTCGCGCCGGCCGATGACAACGCCGCGCAGCAGGCTGGAAACGTACTTGCGCCACTGAAACTGCCAGAAGCCGCGCTCGACCGATCGGAGAACGTCGCTTTGACCCGGGTAGGCCCCCAGCGATTCGAATCGCTTGGCGGCGGCATCCCAGCGGTAGGCGCCCTTCTCGGTGACCAGGAACGTTCCGCCGGGTCCCACCGCCATCCTGGCGATGGCAAACGGTGGCTGGTTCGGGACGTCGATCCTGCCGGCGGAGACGTCCAGCCGCGACAGCCTGCCGCGCCCGACGATCCACAGCCACTTGCCATCCGGCACGAGTTGCCGGACCGGCACGTCCGGCAGGCCGTCGGTGGCGCGGTAGGTTCGCGTCAGCGTGCGCTTGCGGGCATCGATCTGGTAGACGGCCAGGTCGTCGGCCGCCCAGAGGGACTCGCCCCCAACAGAGAAGCACGCGAGCCGGGCCTTGTTCTCGTATATCCGCGTTTCCAGGACCGGCAGGGAGCCGATCTCCTTCGGCACGGCCGCCGCCTTCGGGGCCGGAATAGACACCGAGCAGCACAGGCAGCCGTACCGCGGCGCGTGGCGCCAGTACTCGTCCATGCCCGCCTTCTGTGCCGGCGTGGGCTGCGTGGGCGCTCCCGCGTGAACGAGCGATGCTGCGAGAACCACGATCACTGCGCCTCGCGAGAATACAGATAGCGTCATCACCTGATCTCCTTCGAGTGGGCAACCCAAGAGACGGGGCAGGAGGCCGTTCGAGCGGAACAACTCGATGTTCCCGAGGATCCTCTCACACATGACCGCCGCGAGCCATCACGCATCATTCTCCTCTGTACCGGCGGCTATGACAAGAATTTCCCCGCCCGCTCAAGCGTCTCGAAGGCTCCGGGCCTTCCCTGCCGACCATCCAATGAACCCTCCTCGACGAGGATGGTTACCGTTAAGTCCACCAAGGCAATCTCACGCAAAGCCCCCAAGGCGAGACTCGACCGCGCGAAATTGTTGCCACACCCCGGCCCAGGGCCACGGCAAAACGCCTAATCCGTCTGCCCGGAATGGTCGATAAACCCCGCTAGAGTCCCATGGTGGAGGGAAGGCTGTGGCTGACGACGAACTGATTCGGACGCTTGAAGAGACCGTCCAGGATGAGTGGCCCACCACCGGCCGGCGCGAGGGCAAGGACCGCCGAAGCGCAAAACCCGCGAACTACGGCGGACCCGAACACCGAAAACGCGACCGACGCGTCATGGCAGATCGCCGCAACGGCGCCGACCGACGCACCGGCGCCGACCGCCGCTATGCACTCCGCCGCAAGGTCGACCAGGAAGCCTTTCAGAAACGCGTCGAGGAGGGCGACCTCACCCTCGAAGAGATCGAGTTCGTCCGGGCCGTTGACCGCTACAAGAGAAAGTTCAACCGACCGTTTCCCACCTGGAGTGAAATACTGGCAATCGTCAAGGAACTTGGGTACACTAAAGACAGTTTGGGTTAGCGACGGCCGCACCGGCGGGGAAGGTCCTCACCAACGGTTCGCTCTCCCTGGACCCGGGTTTCGAGACGGGAGCCTCATGGAACGAATTGCCCTTGTTGTTTCCACAGCGCCTCTGCGCAAGACCACGACCCGCCACGGTGTCACGAAGCAACGCCTGAACATGGAAGCCTGCCTCGAACTGGCGAGGCGCTTCGACCTGATCATCATCGGCAGCCTGTCGGCCGACGAAGTCTTCAAGTACATTGAAGACCATCTGCCGGCCGAGGTGCGGTCCAGGTTCCGCCTCTACGCGCGCTCGTTCTTCCACGCTTTCCGGACCGATGAGATCATGCAGACCACCGACGACCCGCGCAACCCCGGTTGGCAGCAGATCCTCTCGGAAAACGGCGTTGAGTTCGAGGTCCTCCGCAGCCGCATCGGACACGACCAGCGGCATCACCAGGAGCGGTTCGCCTGGGACGGACTGACCAATTTCATTACCGACGAGCGGGTTACGCTCGTCACCGGGGGCGAGGGACAACTCCTCTACGACCAGCCTCGGGTTGCCGGTCGCAGAAGATAGCCGCTAATCCTACAACGCTGTGAGACCTTCCAGCGAGGCCGTGGCCCGGCCGGGAAAATCGGGAGTCAGGGCCACTTGGCGGTCAAACCG
>CAYVAM010000244.1:0-5529 GCA_964449275.1 uncultured Anaerolineales bacterium | reverse complement strand
GAGCGGAAAAGGAGCGGCCCGATAACGACCGAGGAAGCCGCGCGGTCGTAGCCGAACAGTATCAGCCGCCGCAGGTGCCCCGCGTGGCTCGACGGTGCCTGGCCCGGCCGGGAAACGCGCTTGCGCCGGCGGACGGCGCTCTTGGCTCGCTGGCGCACAAACGCCCCAGCCTTCGCGAGGACCCGCCTCTCGGCCCGGTCTACGGCCCGCAGAACGGGGGCCTTGTCGAAGAACATCGAGAACTTGATGTTCACGAATCCGTCCGCCATCGTGTCGGCTCCATTTCAGGACGTCGGTCCGAACGTCGGTTCGATGATCAGCGACCCCCGCGCCAAACAGGTCGGAAGGCCGCCCTCTTGCGTCCCCCAGAACTCGTACTTGCAGGTCCCGGCCGTGGCGAGATTGTCGGGGGTGAACGTGATCGTCACGCGGCCGTGCTCGAGGTTGTCGATGACCAGGCCGCCGTTCGCGAGAGTCCGCTCGAACAGAAGGTCGCCGGAGGCCGCGTAGACCTCCAGGGCCAGGCCCGTGTATCCCGTGAGATCGACGTCCTCGCCGTCCGAATCGGCAAGGTGCCAGGCCAGCGTCTCGTCCGAGTCTTCGGGCAGATGGATGATGCCGCCGACGCGCCTGGACGAACCCCGCCCGTAGGCCGGCGTGACGGTCGTGTGCACGTCGGCCGGTGTCGCCCGGCCGTCGAGGATCTCATCTAGTCGCCCACCGTCGTGCCAGTCGGTCTGGATCTCGCCCGTGTCGGCGAGGATGGCGGCAGGCTCCCCCGCTCCCGTATTCGTCACGTTCGGCCCAAGACCTGTCACGCTGGCCGAACGGTTGTTGTAGCGGTTCCCGGCCGCTGAGACCGTTTGGGCGCTGCCTGCGTTGATGGGGATCCCGGTCCCGCCCTCGACGACGAGGATGGTCGAGTCATGAATGCGACTGCCACCGTCGAGCAGCGTCACGCCGTCCTGGTCGGCGACCCCGGTCGTCAGCAAACACCCCTCGACTGTCGCCCCCTCCAAGCGAAGAGGCAGCTCGCTCCCACGACTGACGCAGCGGATGAGTGTCCCCGTGCACATCCCCCAAGTAATTCCCGCGAGGCGCCCACCGAAACTACCCCTCCCACCAACGCAGTCCTCCGCATATCCGGCAAACTCGCCATTGTCTAAGTCATGGGTGGTCGACCCGAAGCAATAATCGCCACCTCGACAACGTATGAAAGTACCCTCGTTCTTCATGCCCAGGCCGAAGGACCTTTCGCCCGCCTCACAGTCCGTGAACACGCTGTCCGAATCTATCGGTACGGAGTACCAGGTGCAGCCGGCAAAGGAGCCGTAGCCAGAAGTCTTACTACCATACATACTTAACGTCTTGCACCTCGTCAGCATGCAACCGACCACGCTTGTTCCATCTGCGTCACCTATGAATGAGAAGCTCCCCGCGTAGCAGTCGCGCATCACCGGTGAGAACTCGCCGTCGGTCCCGGCACGCCAAGCGTCGCTGTTGGCGATACAATCCTGCCAATCACCCTTCACGTGTTTCACGAAGGAGACAGGATGGCGGGTGATATATGGAGCCTTATGCCAGAAATACATCATATCGTAACGCGAGCCCGCGTTGTCGTCTACCGAGCAGCGAAAGGCATGGTAGGTGCCACTTCCGTCTCCTGAGAGTTGGGCGATGGCGAAGCCCGTCAGTCGCACGTCCTGGACCGCCTGCTCGACGACGGTCGTGTCATCCGTCTCTGAGTAGACCACCGTCGGTGGTGGACGAAACTGCGCGAGCGAGGTTGCTCCGTTGAACTCGTCAACGTCCATCGCCTGTGGCAGTCCGCCCCGCTGTGGGTCGGTGGCAATCACGTCGACGTACTCGGTGTCGAGCACGAGTGTGACGGCCGCAACGTCAGAACCGCCCGGCGGCAGGAGAACGCAGGCGCGGTTCGTGTGCGACAGCGCGGCGCCACCAGGAGTCAAGGCGCACGCTGCGGCGTAGGCCGTGGCGAGGTTGGTCCCCCGTTCGAGGTCCGTCGCCCCCGCTTCGACGGTGATACATGCATCGGGAGCATACGGCAACTGGTCAAGGATAAGTGCGTCGACGTCTGCCGGCAGGTTCGCCGCGTCTAGTTCCGCGAGGCGTGCCTCGGTGCACACGGCCGCCGTCGCCAACAGCGCATGGGCCGCGTCCATCTCCGCCTTCGTCGGAGAGTCGTAGGTCGTGAGCGCCCCACCAGCCCCGGCCTCGGCCTTGTCGATGAACGCGAAGCCCGCGACGGCGCCCTCGAGTTCCGTGACGTTGACGCCCTCGCAGAGGGCCCACGAGACCCGGACGTCGACGTCCGCGGCGAGGCCGGTCAGGTAGACCCTCACGGTGTCATTCTTCTGCGCGAGGAACTCCGCGTCGAACGCCTTTACGGTCACGCCGGCCTTGACCAGCACATCCGAGTCGAAGACCTGGAACACGTCCTCCTCGGTGTCCTCGAGAGTCACCTCGACGGCGTAGACACCGCCGCCGGCCATCGGGTACGGGTCACCGCCGACCCGGAGCTCGAGTTTCATGTGCTGGTAGTTCGGCAGCTCGGTCTGCTCGAACGTGAAGAGGAGAACCCGGCTCGAGAGGTCGAACCTGCCGTAGTCCTGGGCGAGTATCTTCATCCCACCACCCCCGCAAAGAGGCCCGCCCTCGTCCCCGGCCCGCGCGCCAGCGCCCGCCGGCCTTCGCCGAAGCGGGTGACGGGAAAGTTCGCCGCGTACCGCGCCGCGGCGGAGAGCCGTACCTCGTCGAGGATGGCCGACGTGTAGTCGCTCGCGCCCGGGGCCCGGGCCAGCCGCAGCCGATAATCGTCCGCCGGCAGGCCGGCAATCGCCCCACCGGAACCTTCGGCACGCTTAACACCATTCACAAAAAGACGAAACGTCTTGGGGGTCGATGCGGCGTCCAGGACAACCGCCACGTGGAACGGGTCGGGTGACACAAGAATCTCCTCGCCGCCCCACCACACGATGTCGCTCTTCATCTCCCCACCGACCTTCGTCATCAAGTTCCAGTACGCGACGGTGGGCGGCGTTTGGTGACAGACACGGATGGTGATGTAGTCCGCCCACGTGACCGGGTTGTAGAAAATGAAGACACAGCCGCGAACGTCATCCGGGTTGCTCCAGTCTCGGACCCAGGCCTCGAGCGTGACCTTTGGAAGGGCGTCCATCCCGTTGAAGGCGGCGTCCATGTAGTCGGTGGCGTCGGTTCGGTAGCCGTCCTGCCTGGCCTCGGCGCCGTGGTTCGCGAAAGTCGGCCCCGCGCCGACGGGCGTCAGGCGACTGCCCCGCTCGCCGAACCGCCAGTAGCCGAGCGAGTTCCCGTCGAACGAGTCGGGGTAGATTGCAAACGGCCGGTTCATGTCGTTTCCTGCGCCGGCGTCCCCGCGCTTGCGCTTGGGGCTGTGTTAAGCCCGTTCGCCACGGCCGCCGCCGCCGTCTCGGCGACTTTCTCCATTGCGGCCCTGGCGGTGTCGGTCGCCTCCCGCCGCGCCGCGTTGATCTCCTGTCGGGCCGCATCGGCGTCGCGCCGTGCGGCATCGACGCCGTCGCGCGCCAGGATCATCTCGGCCCGTGCGGTCTTCTCGCCTTCGCGGGCCTGCTCCGAGTCGGCTCGCGAGTCCTTCGCCTGCTTGCGCTTACGTACTGCGTAAAGGACGCCGGCGGCGCCGGGCACGAGACCCAGGAGGCCGTAGTCCTCGAGGACCTGGCCCACGCGATCCAGCGTGTCGAGTGCCTGCCCCTCAGCGGCCTCGACCACCTCCCCGGTCGTCGGTCGCCGCGCGGCCTGCGCGGCGGCCGTCACCTGGAGTTTGTCGAGCGCGGCGTCGAGTCGCTTGAGTCGCGCCGCCTCTTCGGGCGTCATATCCAGCGGGTCGGGCAGGGGGATCGCATCGGCAAGTTCGGCCCCGATTTTCTGACCCTGGACGATGGCGGCCGCACGGAAGACGACGCGGTCGGCGTTCACCTTGGCTTGGCCCTCGATGTCGGCGGCCAGGTCCGCCAGGCCCTCGGCCGTCATCTCCGCCGTCCGATCGAGCACGTCGGCGCGGATCCCCAGGGCCTCGGCCCGACGCTCCATGAGGTCCCACGCCCGCGTCACGGCCGGCGGCACGAGATCGGAGACGTCCACCGGCTCCGACGGGGGCCCGGCATAGGCGGAGCCCGCGCGGGCGGCGTGGGCCATCTGCGCGGCGGCGGCCGATCGCGGGGGCAGACCCGACGTCGCCGCCACGCCCGCCAGATCCGCGCCGACCTGTGCGGTCTGTTTTTGCTCCTCCGCCGGGGCCATGCGGAAGCCCGGCAGGACACCGCCGCACCCGGCGAGGATCAGCAGGGCGACCAGAACCACAACCAACAGTGCTCGTTTCATGGCGATTCTCCCCTTGATATAAAGGCCTTTTTCAGGAGTCCGATGTTTTTGGCGTCGATCGGCATCCCGGTTTTTCGTTTCGTCTCATACGGGTTGAAGTCCGAGGGCCGAAACGCCCGGTGTTTTTTCGGGTCGCGGTGAAGGTTCGCCAGCAGCGCGAGCAGCGTCGCCGTGCGGCCCCACGCCTCCCGGCCCCGCGCCTCGGCCATCCACACCAGTTCCCGCAACGTGTACGGGCCGGGCTCTATCCCTGAGACGGCGGCGAGCTGGAGGCAGAACCGCCAGATATTTTGTTTTTGATTAGCCCCCGATTGCCATCGGGGGTTAGTCGTTCCAGCGTCTCCATCGCCGCGTCCAGATCCCCGTCCGCCACTTTTCTTTCGGCCCGCGTCAGCAGCCGTTCGGCGAGCGTCTGACCCTTGTCGATTACCTGCCGCAGAAGCGCCGCCTTGCGGCTCGGGAAAAAATCCGCGAGGGCCTCCAGCAGCGCGCCGACGCCTGAGTCGATGGCGTCGCCGACCATCGCCGCGCCGAAGGCCTCGGCGTCCACGCTCTGCTGGTCCGCCTGGCCGCGGGCGAGGACGTACAGGATATCCACCAGGAGCACGGGGTCGCCGGCCACGCGCTCCAGGAGCGGGCCGCCGGCCAGGTCCAGCAGATCCACGTCCAGGGCCTGCCGCACGCGGCGGATGGCGCTGACGTCGATACGCAGCGTCCAGGACCGGCCGGTGTTGTCGTCGAATGAGGGCATGTGGGTGCTGCCTCCTTACTAGGCCGACTCGCCGACCAGAACGATGTCGTAGACGGCCTCGTCGTCGGCGTCGAGATTGGTAATGCCGAGTATGTCGTGGGTCGTGGCGGTCACGGCCCAGCCGTCGGCGTCGGCACTCAGGATGGCGAAAGCGCCGCCGGCAGGCACCACAATGGCATCGCTCGCGTCGGCAAACGGACCCTGGAACTCCGCCGACGCCGCACCGCCGACCTGGACCTCGGCGTCGGTCGCCTCGTGATCGCCGATGGCCTCATCCGAACGGTTGATGAGGACGATGGCCTTGACGTTTGCGAAGGTCAGGGTCTCGCCGAAGGCATCGACCAGGGCGCCGGCCAGGTCAAGGTCGTCGGCCGTGT
>CAYVAM010000243.1:0-5625 GCA_964449275.1 uncultured Anaerolineales bacterium | reverse complement strand
TTCGAGCAGGCGCTGGCGTCGGTGGACCGCGGCGGGACGGTCCTGTGTTTCGCGACGACCGATCCGGGCGTGGAACTCCCGGTTCCCTTGAACGCATTCTGGCGGAACGACATTACCCTCAAACCGTCCTATGGCAACTCGCCGTACGATGCGTCGGTGGCCCTGGAACTGATTGCCGCACGCCGCGTGCCGGTGGCCGACATGATCACCCACCGGCTGCCGCTGGAGGAAACGCCGAAGGGCTTCGAGTTGATGTCCACGCCCGGCGGCGAGCACCTCAAGGTCGTCATCCTGCCGCAGGGGTAAAGGTCACATGTCAGGGCATAGTTTGTCGCGCTGGCGTCGACACGCCTCTTGCATGACCTCATATGCTTGAAATTGGCGCGTGTGCAACTGGTAACGCATGGCGTCATGGGACACCACGTACCTGCGTCTAAGGATGTCGGTCACCTGCTTTGCAACGGCCTCGACGTTACGGAACCCGACCACCGCGACGACTTCCGCGTACGCCTTTGCCAAGTCCTTGCGCAAAGCAGCGCGCGGCATGAGCATTTCCGCAGCCAGACGCCGGGCATTTGATTCCGTGAAGCGATATCGCGACGTCAACCGACGCTGAAGGGCAATGGCGCCGGCGATGTCCCGGGCCTGATCGATGGCCTCGCGGTGCAGAACGAAGTGTGCGATTTCCTCGCCAACCGTGAATCGGTACCGGTTCTCGCGGTTGTCCATCATGTGCTCGTCGACCACGACCCAGTATGCACCCGCCGCATCCCGATACAGGGCGCCCACCACATCACACGTGCCGCGCAAGCCCAGAACGGGGAGTATGTCCAGACTGAGGTAGTACGCGATGTTCTCGATTTCGACGGGAATCAGGTAGCCGGAGGGAAACGCTGCGTCGAGCAGGTCGTCAGCGTGCTTCTGGAGTTCCCAGACCTTGAACTCGCGGACCGGCTCAGAACTGTTCCTCGATGTATTCGGCGAGCCGTCGGAACTCCGCTTCATCCAGTTGCTTCCCTTTGGCCGTTCTCAAAAGCAACGGCACGCCCGGCTGCCGGGCTGCGTAGTCCTTGACGTCCGGCGGTACTGTACCAGGCCGGGCCTGGGAGGCCAAGTCATTTAGTTGCTTGAACTCTTGCGAATCCTCCGGCAGGCCGAGTGTCTCGGCGATCTGCGCGATGCGCTCTCCCGACATGGGCGGCGCGATCCGCCCCGTCTCCAGCCGAGACAGGTTGGACGGCTTCATGCCGACCATCTCTGCGAAGGCCCGCAGGCCGAAGCCCGCGTCGAGCCTGAGTTGCCGCAGGTACTTGCCAAACCGGCGCCGAACCGCCATGATCCCCTCCCCTCAATTGCGCCTGTTATAATACACTATAACATCGGCGGCGTCAAGCCCGTGCTTAAGAAAATCGGGCCAAGTCCGCAAACGCGATGAGGTCGTGGCTTGCCGGTTGTGACCGGTGGCTTGCAGCCTGAGGCTGGCGGCTTGTGGCCTACATCACCGACGGCTGGAGAGGGTACGTCTCGGCGAGTTCAAGCGTCTCGGCCAGGGTGGTGCAGGCGGCGGTGCAACCGGGGTCGGAGAGGCTTATGGCGGCGGCGCAGACGGCCAACCGGAGGCTTCGCTGGATGTCCCAGCCCTCGTGGACGCCGTAGAGGACGCCCGAGCAGAAGGCGTCGCCCGCGCCGGCCGCGCCGCGGATGTAGCCTTCGGGAAGCGCGAGCGACGGCTGCCAGACCTCCTGGCCGCCCGCGGTCCGGGCGTACCCGCCTTCCGGCATGTGGATGCAGACGAGCCGCTTGACGCCGAGCGCCAGGAGCGCCTCGGCCGAGGCCCGGATGGCCGCCCCGTCGGGCACCCCGCCGGGCTTGAGGTCATGGCCGGTCGTGTGGCCGGCCTCGAACTCGTTCAGGATGGCATAATCGACGTATCGGAGGGCGGGCCGGACGATCTTGCCGAACCGGTCGCTGTCTTCGCTGACGGCGTCGATCGAGGTCTCGATGCCGGCGTCCTGAAGTCGTGCCAGCAGCCGCGAGGCCGCCGTGCCGAACGCATCGTCCGGCTCGTCCATCTTATCGAGCAGCAGGAGGTACCCCATGTGGAACAGGCGGGCGCGGACCGTCTCGACCGGCACGTTGTCGGGGCCAAAGAGCGCGTTGGCGCCGCGGTTGTGGAAGAACGTGCGGCGGCCGGTCTCTTTGACGACCATGACGTTGGTGTAGGATGTGGGCGCGTCGTCGGTGGCCGCCAGCGCCGAGGCGTCGATGCCGTGCCGCGCCATGTCGCGTCGGATGAACTCGCCGTCGGCATCGTTTCCGGTCCGTCCGATGGCCTCCAGTGGAATGGCCTCGGCGCCGGGGGCCGGGCCGAACTTCGCCAGGTCCACGAGGCAGTTGTAGGGTGCGCCGCCGGTGCCGCGGTCCTCCTCGAGGATGTTTGAGAGGGTCTCCTCCCTGGGCCATCGGTCGCAGATGAAGAGGTGGTCGATGATCCAGTTTCCCGCGCCGGCGATACCTCGTCGTTCGGTGCTCATGGCTCCTCCCCTGTCCGTGGACGGGGGTATGATAGCGGGGAGGTGTTCGGCCTGCAAGCGGACCGACGGCGCGGCGGCCGGGTTCGCGCGCAGAAGCAGGGGCGACCAAACGGCCGCCCCTGGCATTTCCTGGAATCGGGGTGGGGCGCTACCGGCGCCGACGCCGACGTGCCACGAGGCCGGCCGCGCCAAGGCCCAGCAGGGCCAATGTGGCGGGTTCCGGTATGGCCATGCCGACGTGCTCGTTATCCATGAAGAAGCCGGCCGCGTAACTTTCGTCGCCGACCGCCTCGATGTGCACGGTTATCTCCTCATCTTTGACGGCATCGATGGTGAACTTGAGCATCTTACCGGTTTTAACCTCGGCGGCGTCAACGGTAGCCATCTTGCTGTTGTCGGTGTTGGCAAGGTCTTGGCCGACGAGGTACACGTTGATTTCCGCGCCGGCGAAGCCTTCGTCGAAGATCAGGACGTAGAAATCCATCGTCCAGGCGTTGCCATATTCGTTTCCGAGTGTGAAGGTGCTCAGGGTGTTGGCGCCGGCGCCACCGCCACCGCCGCCGCCGCCACCGCCGCCGAGGTAGTTGAACTTCAACCAGGCCGGGTTCCCGCCGGCAGGACCGTACTCGGGCGGACCGCTGGGCCGGTGGCCGGACGGGGCCTTGTTCTGGTTTGCGGGATCCGGTTCCCATGTCAGCATGAACGCCGACGGGGCCGCACCGCCGAAATAGTCCACGTAGTTCTCTTGCGTCGGGTCGAAATCAGCGGCCAGCACTTGCTGAATGGTAGCCGCCGAGGCCCCAGACGCCGTGAATACCCCCGCAACAAGGGCGCACAGTCCAACCTGCATGCAGCGCTTCATAATAGTTCCTCCCCTGGGAAAGGCTACTGCCCCTCCAGATACCCCCTGTGCAGCCCGGCGGCATACCGCTCGCCGCTATACGGCCACACACCTACACTGCGAACATGGTTGGGAGACAGCAACAGGTAGGATACAGACCCTTTGCCAGCCCCAACCCCCTTTTCCTCCATCCACAGTATACCACCTTTTTGGCAAAAAGCAAAAACTTAGGGGCTAAAAAATCCACAATTTCCGTGACCCGTCCTGCCGATGAGGTATCCAGTACACAGGCCCATACAAGGCTGATTGACACGGCCGGCGCCAGGCCTTATAATCGTTTTTGCTTGGCAGGAGGACCGTGCGACTACGGCGGCTGCCGTATCGACCTGTGTGGTAAGGACTTAGATGGCTGAGACGAACGATTCATCCAGCGAGCAGCCCGCCTGGAAGAGCGACCAGGCGCCGTGCGTCTACTGCGGGCAGGTGATCCAACGGTCCAGCGACCGCTGTCCGCACTGCCGCACGTCGTTCTCCTTTGCCGTCCGCAAGGCCTCCCGGGAGGTCGTGGGCGACTGGTATTACCTGGACTCGCGTAACCCGAGCGGCCGGGGGGTGACGTTCGAGACGCTCATCAAGATGATCGAGAAGGGCCGCATCAAGGCCGATTCCGTCGTTCGCGGCCCGACCACCCACCACGACTGGACGTATGCGGCCGAAACACCGCGTCTGGCCAAGTATCTGGGCATGTGCCCCCACTGCTTCGCCGAGACCAAGCCCGAAGATACCTTCTGCACCAGTTGCCAGTTGAACATGAACACCAAGCCCGCGGACCCGCGCCCGGGCATCCCGCCGGACCTCGTGAAAGAGCCGCTCCATAAGGCCGCGTACGAGATGGAGAAGAAACTGGCCGACGCGGCCGCAGGAACGGTTGAAGCCACCCGTGCAGCGCCGGCGCCCACGCCCCCACCGAGACCGGCGGCGTGGCCGGAGCCGACACCCTCCGCGACGGCCGCTGCCGCCGCTGCCGCTGTCGCCGAACGCAAATCGCGGGTCGTGGCGGCGGTAGGACGCCGGGGCCGACCCAAACTCTGGATCGTCCTGGTCCTGACCTGGGTTTCCCTGATTCCCCCGATCCTGGTGCTCGGCTACTACTTCCCGATCCCGCTGGTGCACGACGCCATGCAGGCCGTGTTCGGGGGTGGCACGGCCCAGCCCCCGCCGGAGGTGGAGGTTCCCAAGCCCGACGACACGTGGATCCAGACCCAACTCGCCGAGGCCGACAAGGCCGAGCAGGCGAAGGACTACGCCCGCGCGATCCGCATTCTCACGGCCATCGTCGGCAAGACCGGCGATGAGTCTCTCCAGATGCGGATCGAGACCCTGCGCCGCAAACCGGAGGAAGAACGCAAAACCCGCCTCGTGAAACTCCGCAACCGTCTGGAACTGGCCGACCAGTTCTCCACCGACCAACGCTATGAGGATGCCCTGGCGGTCCTCAGGAACATCGGCAGGGAGGACCGGTCCTTCCTGGCCTCCCCCAACATCGGCGTGGACGTGGACAGGATGGAGAAAACGATCCACGCCGCCCAGGCACAGTTCACCAAACAGCAGGAGCAGCGGACGCAACTGGCCGCCATGCTCGCCAAGGCGGCCGACCTGACGAAGGCGAAAAAAATCGCCGAGGCCCTGTCCGCTTACACGCAGATCGGGAACACCTTCCCGGAGGCGCTCGTCAAGAAACACATCGACCTGGCGGCGACCATCCAGGACCTGCAAACCCAAATCGCCGCCACCACGCCGCCGAAGCCCCCGACGCCGCCGAAGCCGCCCGATGAGGCCGCCAAGGCCGTGGCCGACGTGCTGGCAGCGGCCGCCGCCCTCGAAAAGCAGGAGAAGTTCGCCGAGGCACTCGCAAAACTCGAAGAAATTAAAACGACCTTCGACCAGAAGTTCTGGCCCGACGCCCTCGAAGACCGCATCCGAGGAGTCAAGGCCAAGAAAGAGGCACTCCAATTCTTCGGCATCGATGCCCCGAAGTAGCCGAGCCGGTGCCCGCATAAACACATAGCGCGACGGGTCCGGAGACCCACCGCGCGATGCCCTGCTACAGTTGAACGTGAACTGCTAAGCGGACTTACGTAAGTCTTTTGCTGTGGCGAGAACGGCACCCGCTCGCTTACGCTCGCGGCTAGTTGCACTCGCGCCCGACCAGCCACGTGAGAAAACTAGCCGCGCACGTAAGTAAGCGGC
>CAYVAM010000242.1:0-5839 GCA_964449275.1 uncultured Anaerolineales bacterium | reverse complement strand
TCTGATGACCGGTCTGGCGTTCGCTATCGGCAACGGCATGCTCCGTGTGCGGGCGATTAGCCCATGGCAAGTTCCAGAATCTGCTCCTGGGTCGCGCCGGCCGGGTCGGTAATCTCGCCGGTGATGCGGCCGTCGTGCATCACAAGGATGCGGTCGCTCATGCCCAGCACCTCGGGCAGTTCGGAACTGATCATGAGTATGGCCTTACCGGCGGCGGCGAGGTCGTTCATCAGCAGGTAGATCTCGTACTTCGCCCCGACGTCGATGCCGCGCGTCGGTTCGTCGAAGATGATGACCTTGCAGTCCTGCTGGAGCCACTTGGCCAGGACGACCTTCTGCTGGTTGCCGCCCGACAGGTTCCCGGCCAACTCGTCCTGGTGAGGGATCTTGATCTTCAGACTCCTGATGAACCCGGCAAAGGCGTCGCGCTCGCGCCGCCCGCGGACAAAACCCAGGGCCGACAGGCCGCCCAGGTTCGGCAGACCGAAGTTCTCCCGCGCCGAATGCGCCAGGACGAGCCCCTGGTTCCGCCGGTCCTCGGTCAGCAGGCCGATGCCGCTGGCCATCGCGTCGCGCGGCGACCGCAGACGCAAACGCCGCCCGTCGAGCGTGACCGTCCCGCTCTCCATCCGGTCGGCGCCGAAGATGAGCCGGGCCGTCTCGGTGCGGCCGGCGCCGACCAGGCCGGTCAGCGCCACGACCTCGCCGGAGCGGACCGAGAACGACACGTCGCGGACGCGGTCGCCCCGATTCAGCCCCTGCACGCGCAGCCGCTCGGCGCCCAGTTCGGCCCGCTGCTTGGGGAACTCGTTCTCGATCTTGCGGCCGACCATCATCTCGATCATGTCCTGCCGCGTCAGTTCGCCTACCGGCCGCGTGGCCACGTGCGAGCCGTCGCGCATCACCATGACGCGGTCGGCAACGCGGAAGACCTCTTCGAGGCGGTGGCTGATGTAGATGACGCCCATCCCCTGCCGCTTCAGGTCGCCGATGATCTCGAACAGCCGCTCCACCTCCTGGATGGTCAGGGCGGCGGAGGGTTCGTCCATGACGATGATGCGGGCGTCGGCGGCCAGGGCCTTGGCGATCTCAACGACCTGCTGCTGGGCGACCGTCAGGTGTGCACACGGCGTCTCCGGGTCGATCGCCACGCCGATGCGGGCGAACAGGTCGCGCACGCGCCGGTGCTCGTCGCGCCGCCTGACGAAACCGCCCCGCGTGTCCTCGCGGCCGAGGAAGATGTTCTCCCTCGCCGACAGGTGCGGCACGAGGTTGAACTCCTGGTAGATGATGGCCACGCCCGCCCGCTGGGCGTCGGTGGGCCGTGTGATGACCACGCTGCGGCCGTCGATGCGTATCGTGCCGGCGTCCGGCCGGTAGGCGCCGCCGAGGACCTTGATGAGTGTGGTCTTGCCCGCGCCGTTCTCGCCGAGCAGTGCCAGCACCTCGCCCGACCGGATTTGCAGCCCCACCTGCCGCAGCGCACGCACGCCGGGGAACGACTTGTCGATGTCGCTCATCTCCAGCAGCGCGGGCGCGTCGAGGGCCGGTGCGGTGGTCATCACATCAGTCCGCCTTCAGCGCGGGGTCCTTCTCCGCGTCGGCCTTGTAGTACAGGCGGGTCGGAATCAGGATCTCGGGCGGCACCTTCTCGCCCTCGAGGTACTTCATGATCGTCTGTACGGTGCGGCGGCCGATCTCGTCGGGGAACTGGATCGGGTCGGCGAAAATCCTGCCTTCCTTGATGGCACGCTTGCCTTCGGGTTGACCGTCGAAGCCGATGACGACGATCTTCCCCGCCCGGTTCTCCTTCTCGATGGCGGCGCACGCCCCCAGGGCCGACGGGTCGTTGATGGCGAAGATACCGGCCAGGTCCTGGTGCGCCGTCAGGATGTCCTGGGCCACCTTGAAGGCCTCGTCCTTCGACCCCTTGCCGGGCCAGGCGCCGACGATCTTGATGGCGCTGCCGGACTCCTTCAGTTCGTCTTTGAACCCCTTGGTCCGCAGGATGACCGACTCGACCTCGGGATGGTCGATAATGGCGACCTTGCCCTTGCCCCCCAGCGCCTGGATGATGGCCTTGGCCGCCTGCCGGCCGCCCGAATAGTTGTCGGTCGCGATGTGGCTGACCACCTTGGCGCCCTCGGCCAAACTGGCGATGTCGGCCGTAAAGACCGGGATGCCGGCCTCGTTGGCCTCCTTGATGGCGGTGCCGACGGCTCTGGAGTCGGCCGGCGTCAGGATCATCGCGCTCACCTTGCGGACGAGGAAGTCCTTGACCTGCGTCCGCTGCTTGGCCGGATCGAACTCGGCGCTGGTCACGATGACCTCGTAACTGTCCTTGCGGCCCTCGTCGGTCACGGCGTCGGCGATCTCCTTGAAGAAGGGGTTGGTCATCGTGAGGACGGAGATGCCGATGACGCCGCCCGGCCTGTCGGGCCCCGTCTCCTCCGCCCCCTCCTCACCGCCGCAGCCCGCCAACAGACCCAGCGATAGGCCTGCCGCCAGAAGACCCACCATTGCCTTTGCCATCGTCCGACTCCTTTCGTCATTGAACGGGTGCGATTCCGCCCGGCCGCACGGGCAGCCGCCGCTCTCCGCGCCATACAGTCGCCGCCGATTGTAATGCCGACGCCGGCGTTCCACCACAACGTTTCGCCGGGACGACGCTTTTCTTGTTTCCCGCACATGCTTGCCCTGCGCCGCTTACTTACGTGCGCGGCTAGTGCTCTGTGACTGCTCATTTGCCGGGTGCCACTGGCTGCTTGTCAGCCAGTGTGTGGCGAGCAGCACGAAGGCACTGGCGGACAAGCCGCCAGTGGCACCCACCGTTTCACGTGCGACAGAGCACTGGCGACGGTCCAGACCTTGCAGCGGGCTGTCGCCGCCGCCATAATGGGCACTCGCGGCAGGCGATACCGGCGCGTGTGGGCAATACTCGGCGACCTGCGAACCGTACGGACGGGCCTCCCATGAAGCAGTTCATCGTGCACCTTTTCGCACCTGCCGCTGCGGTGTGGCTGATGGTGGCGTGCGCCGCCTTTGGCGAGCAGGTGGCGGCCGACCTGCTGAAAAACGGCAAGTGGCGCAAGACGCCCGTCCGCACCATCGCCGGCCTGCCGCGCTTTCGGCCGGTCCCGCGCGTGCCACTCAGCCCATACGGCGGATGGGCACGCAGCAAGCAGAAGGCGACGGGCTTCTTTCGCACCGCCAACATTCGCGGACGCTGGTGGCTCGTTGACCCTGACGGCTGCCTCTTCCTCAGCGCCGGGGTCTGCAGCGTCAACGACAGCATGTTCGCCGGCGGCACACTCCGCGAGACGTTCGGCGGCACCCCGCAGTGGGCCAAGGCGACGGCCGCGCTGCTCAAGTCGCACGGGTTCAACACGCTCGGCTGCTGGTCCGACTGGAAGGCGTTTCGAGACGCGCCGCACCGCATGCCCTACTGCCCGCGATGGAACTTCATGAGCACCTACAAGAACCGCAGGGACCCGAAGTACGGTGCGCGCGGCTATCCGAACCAGTGCATGCCCGTCTTCGACCCGGCGTTCGAGACGTTCTGCGACGAGCACGCCAGACAACTGGCCGCCACCAAAGACGATCCGTGGCTGCTCGGACACTTCTCGGACAACGAACTGCCCTTCAGGCCGGACCTGCTGACGTACTACCTTGAACTGCCCGAATCCGACCCCGGTCACCAGGCCGCACGCCGCTGGCTCGAATCGCGCCGCAAGTCGCCCGAGACGTTCACCCGCCAGGACACGGCCCGGTTTCTGACATACGTGGCCGGGCGGTACTACGGTATCGTCGCCGCCGCCATCAAGCGGTACGACCCGAACCACCTCTACCTCGGCAGCCGCATCCACGGCAGGACCATCTGCGAGCCCGTCTTCCGCGGCGCCACGGACGTGGACGTGGTCAGCGTCAATTACTACCACCGCTGGTCGGCCGAGGACGAGCGGCTCCGCAACTGGGTCACGTGGTCGGGCAGGCCCTTCCTGGTGTCGGAATGGTACGCCATGCGGCTGGAGTCGGCCGGCACGCAGACCGACGGGGCGGGCTTTCGCGTGCGGACCCAGCGCGACCGCGGCCTGTTCTACCAGAACCTCGTGCTGGGGCTCCTGGAGAATCCGGGTTGCGTCGGCTGGCACTGGTTCAAGTACGGCGGCGACGCGGACGGCTCGCAGCGGGGCATCGTGGACCGCCACTTCGCCGCACACCAGGACATGCTCAACGTCATGAAAAGGGTCAACGCGCAGATGTATCCCCTCGGCGCCTGGTTCCGGATGAAGCCGCCCCGCTGAAATCGCCCCTCTGCCGCGCCGCGAAGGAGGGCGCCCACCGGCGTCGCGGCTTGACACAACCCCAAAAGTGGGTTACCTTTAAGGATGAGGGGTGCGTTCGCCGACACCCACAAGAACGGGATTGCTGCGAGGTCGCCATGACACGAAGCCGATACCTCACACGCGGGCTTGGCCTGTTTCTCGTTGGTGCTTGCTGCGCGGGCGCATCCAGCCAATCCAAGGCGGCGAAGCCCGCCCCCAAGGTCGTACGGGTCAACGTCACGGTGGACAGCCAGGCGCCAGGCTACGAGGGCGCCAAGGCGCTGGACGGCAATCCGCAGAGCATGTGGCACACGTCGTTTCAATTCGTCCAGACGCCCCATCCGCACCAGATCGTCGTGGACCTGGGCGCCGCCTACGAGATCTCCGGCTTCGGCTACCTGCCGCGACCCGGCGGCGGAAACGGAACCATCAAGGACTACGAGATCTACGTCAGCAACAGCAACAAACAGTTCGGCAAACCGGTGGTCAAGGGCACGTTCACCAAGAAGAACGCGGAGAACGTAATCACGTTTCCCGCCAAGGTGAAAGGGCGGTACGTGCGGCTGGTTGCGCTGTCGGAGGTGGCCGGCCAGCCGTGGACCTCCATCGCCGGATTGCGGATGCTCGCCGAGGGCGTTGTGTTCAGGGCCAAGGGCTCGAAAGAGACCAACGCGCCCGCTCCGGTTGACTGGACAGCCGCCAGCGAAGAGAAACTCCAATTCGAGGCCCTCAAGTACGATCTGCGGAACCGGGCGCACTTCGCCAAGGTCGCCGCGGAAACCTACCGCCCCGAAGCGCTCATCCTGGAGTCCGACCGCGACCCGGTGGACGTGGTGCTGCGGCGGACGGCGGCCCTGCTTGCGGACCTGAAGCGGATGGCTTCCGCGCCGCTCCTGGCATCGCTGGAGAAGGAACTCCAGGGGCTCGAGGCGGCAAACTCCCGGACCGCCGTGACGGACGCCGACGCACGTTTCACGTTGTTTGAGAAGGCGTGCAGCGTCCGACGCAAGATCGCCTTTGCCAATCCGCTGCTCGACTTCGACCGCCTGCTGTTCATCAAGCGGCACCGCTCGACCTTCAACCACATGTGCGACCAGTACTACGGCATCAACGCCGTGCCGGGCGGCGAGCTCCTCGTCCTGTCGGGGCCGTTCGGACCGGACCCGAAACTCCGCGACGTCCTGGCCGACGCACGCGTCGCCAACGGCAGGCTCAAGGACGAGGAACTCACCGGCGGGTCGTTCCTCTCGCCCGAACTCTCCTACGACGCCAAGACCATCCTCTTCGCTTACGTCGAATGCACCGGCGACCGCAAACACACGTGGCACACCGAGACCGACAAACGCGGATACTGGTCCATCGGCCGGTCCTACCACGTCTTCAAGGTCGGCGCCGACGGCGGCGAGTTGACGCAACTGACCGACGGCACGTGGAACGACTTCGACCCCTGCTGGCTGCCCAACGGACGCATCGCCTTCATCTCCGAACGCCGCGGCGGATACCTGCGTTGCGGC
>CAYVAM010000241.1:0-5855 GCA_964449275.1 uncultured Anaerolineales bacterium | reverse complement strand
GGCGGACAAGCCGCCAGTGGCACCCACCGTTTCACGTGGGACAGAACACCAGGCGGCCGGGCCCGATCCGACCCAAGGAGGCATGACCATGCCGGTCACGCTTCAACTGGCCCTTGATTTCCTCGACCTGGAGCGTGCGCTGCGCGTCGCCGCCCTTGCCGTAGGCCAAGGCGTGGACTGGATTGAGGCCGGCACGCCGCTCATCAAGAGCGAGGGCCTTGACGCCGTCCGCGCCTTGCGCGACAAGTTCCCGGACCGCAAGATCGTCGCCGACATGAAGACGGCGGACGCCGGCCGCGTCGAGATGGAAGCCGCCGCCAAAGCCGGTGCCGACTTCGCCATTGTCCTGGGCGCCGCCAGCGAATCGACCATCCGCGAATCGGTCGAGGTCGGCCGCCATTACGGTCTCGGCATCGGCGTGGACATCCTCGGCATCGCCAAACCCGAGCCCCTCGTCGAACGCATGGCCGAATGGGGCGTGGCGTTCATCGCGGTTCACTGCCCCATCGACATGCAGATGCGCGGGGATCCCGATGCATCGGGATTCGACATCCTGGCGCGGCTGGCAAAGATCACCGACATTCCCCTTGCAGCCGCCGGGGGGTTGAACTCCGAGACGGCGCCGAGAGCAGCGGCCGCCGGCGCGTCCATTGTGGTCGTGGGCGGAGCCATCATCAAGGCCGACGACCCGGCCATCGCCACGGCCGCAATCCGCAAGGCGCTCGATACCGGCGAGGCCATCAAGACGGAGTTGTTCCGCCGGGCGGGTCTTGGGGACGTCCGCGAGGTGTTGATGCGCGTGTCGACGGCCAATATCAGCGACGCCTGCCACCACCGTCCGTGCCTGCCGGGGCTGAAACAGATCACGCCGGGCACGAAACTCGTCGGCCCCGTCCTGACGGTCCGGACGGCGCCCGGCGATTTTGCGAAGAGCGTGGAGGCGATCGACCGGGCCAAGGAAGGCCAGGTCCTCGCCATCGATGCGGGCGGCGTGGGGCCGGCCATTTGGGGCGAACTCGCCACCGAGAGCGCCATGCAGCGGAAACTCGCCGGCGTTGTCATCGACGGGGCCGTCCGCGACACGGAGGAAATCCGCCGCCTCGAGTTCCCCGCCTTCGCCGCCGTCGTGTGCAGCCACGCGGGTTACCCGAAAGGGCTCGGCGAGATCGGTGGGCCCATCCGCCTGCGCGGTCAGGAGGTCGTGCCCGGCGACTGGCTCGTCGGCGACGCCGATGGCGTCATGCACCTGGCCGAAACAGAGATCGTCGAAATGGCCAACCGGGCGCAGGACGTCCTGGAGTCCGAAAACCGGATGCGGGCCGAAATCCGCGAGGGCCGCACACTCAGCCAAGTCGCCTACCTGGAAAAGTGGGAGAAGCGGAAGGGCAGGTAGCCCGCGCGGCAGGTCCCCGCGCGCGGTGGGTCGGGAGACCCGCCGCGCAACGCTCTGCCACGCTCAACCGTCAACCGCACCGGCAACCCTGCCGCCTGCCCGCCCACAGGTTCACCCGCCGTTCGGGCGCGAAGCGCGCATCCTGAATTGACTTCTCCCCTACGGGGAACTATCATAATTCGAGCCGCGTCGGCCGATATAGACCCAAGGGCGGCCGCGCCTAGAAGAAGGAAAACCGAGTGCTCTGCCAGCGATGCCACAAACAGCAGGCCACCATCCACCTGACGGAGATCCTCAACAACGAGAAGCGCGAGCGACACCTGTGCGAGGACTGCGCCCGGGAGGAAGGCGTCGCGATAAAGGCCCAGATTAACCTCCAGGACATCCTCTCGGGGATGCTCGAGGCTCACGAGGGCGCCGGACGCCACGCCAACCTTCGCTGCCCTGATTGCGGCATCACGTACGCGGAGTTCCGCAACCAGGGCCGACTCGGCTGTCCGCACGACTACGAGGTGTTCGCTGAACCGCTGCGGGAAGTCATCGAGAAGGTCCACGGCGCAACCGAACACGTGGGCAAACTGCCCCAGCGGGCCGGGTCGGACTCGCGGGACCAGCGCGAACTCATGCGACTTCGCCGACAACTCCAGGACGCCGTCGAGGCCGAACACTACGAGGAAGCCGCACGCCTCCGCGACCTCATCCAGGAAAAGGAAACCGCGGGTGAACCTCGATAAGATCACCGCGTCGCCCAGCCCGTGGCTTAAACCGGGCGGCCCGCATGATGACATCGTCCTTTCGACACGCGTGCGCCTGGCCCGGAACGTGGCCGGCCGACCGTTCCTCAACCGCCTCACGCCCGATGAACAACAGGAGTTGGAGACATACCTCAAGAAGGCGATCCTCGGGGCCATGAAGCCTGATAAGTACACGTGGTTCGGACTCGAAGACATGCCGCAGATCGACCGCCAGTGCCTGGTCGAACGCCATCTGATCAGCCGGGAACTGGCCGCCGGCGAAGGCCAGCGCGGCGTGGCCGTCGGGCCCAAGCAGCGAATCGCCATCATGACCAACGAGGAAGACCACCTGCGGCTCCAGGTGTACTCGCCGGGGCTCCAACTCCAGGAAGCCTGGCAGGAGGCCGACGCCATCGACGACCGCCTCGAAGCGAAAATCACCTACACCTTCTCGCCGAAACTCGGCTACCTGACGGCCTGTCCCACCAACGTCGGCACCGGCTTGCGCGCCAGCGTTATGCTGCACCTCCCCGCGCTCGTCCTGACCCGGCAGGTCGAGAAGGTCTTCAACGCCGTGGCGCGGCTGCGGCTGGCCGTGCGCGGCCTCTACGGCGAGGGTACGCAGGCCACGGGCGACATCTACCAGATCTCGAACCAGGCCTCGCTCGGACACACGGAACAGGATATCCTCAAGACCCTCGGTACGGTGATCTCCCAGATCATCGCCTACGAAAAGGAGGCCCGCGACGCGTTGGTCGCCGAGAGCCCGACGGCGCTCGACGACCGGGTCCTCCGTTCGTGGGCGATTCTGACTCACGCCCGCATTATCTCCAGCGACGAGACCCTCGCGCTGCTTTCAGCCGTGCGGATGGGGATTCATCTGAAACGCCTGAAGGACGTAGACATCGGAACCGTTAATGAACTGTTCCTGATGACTCGACGGGGCCACATCCAGAAGATGCGCGGCGGCGAACTCGGCGAATCCGAACGCGACGTCGCGCGGGCCGATTACATCCGAAAACGCCTGGGTACCAACTAACCATGCCCGACCTACCACTCGGCGCCGTCATCGCGTTCCATTTCGAGAAATGGGACGTGGACGAGGAAATCGCCATCATCCACGACGCGCACGTCGGCCACATCCAGGTTTACCGAAACTACGTCCAGGGCATCACGGCTGAACGCATCCGCGGCATCGTCGATGGGGCGGGCCTCGTGGCCGACAGTCTGCACGGCTACATCGACCTCGAGATGTTCGACGGGCCGCCCTTCGACCTCTCGGCCAAAGACGCCGCAACACGTGTGGCCGCACTCGCCATCGCGCAAGGCGAGGCCGACTACGCCCACACGCTCGGCTGTCGCGATATCATCCTTCACCCCGTCGGGCCCGGCGACACCCAACACGACCGGTTCCGTACCGGCACCCTGGCCGACAGCGCCGAGAAACTCGCACGCATCGCCGAGGAGGCCGACGTCCGGTTCCTCATCGAGAACATGCCGCCGCCGATGTTCGGTCACGATTCCCGCCTGCTCCGCCGGATCGTCGATGACGTCGAAAGCGCACACCTCGGCCTCGCCTACGACTGCGGCCATGCCAACATCGCCGGGGACCCCGTCGGAATGGTGCACGCCATGGGGCCACGCCTCTGGGGCGTCCACCTGCACGACAACGACGGCATTGAGGATGGCCATTACCTGCCCGGGATGGGGACCGTCCCGTTCGAAGACGTCGCCCGCGCACTTGCCGAGGTCGCCTTCTCCGGAACCTTCATGATCGAGATCTACCGCGACACGGCCGAAGTCAGACGTGACCTGACGCCCGAGCGCCTCGAGTATATGCACCACCTGCGGCGGCTGGCGTCGGGCCTCGACGATTGAAGCGCTTCACGGTCGCATGTGCGTCTATCCCGCGCGGCGGCTCTCCTGACCCGGCGCGCTTAGCGCGACGCAGCCGCCGCCCGAAGCCGGGCCAGAAACCGCTCCCGCGCCGCCGCGTCCACCAACCGCCGCTCGTCCTCAATAGGCACGTGGCCGAACCGTTCAAGCACTGCTTCCGCGAAGAACCCGCGGCCCCCGCGCCGAAACGTCTCGCCCTCAGGCTCGTCATAGACTTTCACGTCGCTGACTCCGCACGACGGCGACCGCGCCTTCAGCAGGAATCCGTCCACCTCACCGACCGAATCGAGGAAGCGAGATGCGAACTCGCGCATCGCGCCGGAAAGGTCCATGCCCGTCGCGGGCTGCACCAGCCGCCGCCCCACGCCTGCAACCACGATGCGGATCGCAGCACGCGGACAGCCCAGGCCGATCTCCATCTCGGGACACACCGGACAGAACGCCACGTCCTGGGCCAGACGAGAGACGGAATCGTCGGAGACGATCTCGCCATTGTACCGACAAGGCGCAAACCCGAGGCACTTGCTGACGATGACGCGCGGCTTCGCAAACTTGCCCATCGGTTCACATTACCCGAAGACGACCAACACGAGATGCGCAATCAGCGAGTGCGCCGAGACCACCAGGACGGGCACAAGCAGCGACGCCACGGCCTTGCCCGCGCCGCCGAACCGATCTCAGAGTCCGCTCTGAGCGTACTGCCGGTATCGCTGCTCGACCCGTCCGGCCTTCACGTCGCCGGAGTGAACAAGGATGGCAACGCGCTGGGTCAGCGATTCCCCCCTGGCGAGCGTGAACTTCGTGCCGCTCCTGGCCCGCTCGCGCCGGGGACCGAACGTTCCGTAGTCGCGCGTAAGCCACTTCGGCGGCGGGCCGCTCGCCGGATGGACCAGCACCGCCAACCCTTCGGTGGTGCCCTCGACCGAGTTGGCGTAGTCGACCCACCTCGCCTCTTTGTTGCAGGTGCCTTTCTGGTTGACCCCGCCCTCGCTATTGGTCATGGTGCCGCCCTTGTCCACAGAGAAGGCCGGGGCCATGCGAACATACGGCCAAGCGTAATGCACGGTGTCGCTGGTGAACGTCACGTCGCCGTAGGAAGCCGTGACCTTGAAGACGAGGTCCAGCAGATATTCCCCGGCACCCAGGGCGACGACACGCAGCCGCCGGGCCTCGTCGAGAACGGGCGTCTTGCGGTCCATCTCCCACAGGAGCCTGGCGTTGACGGTCGCCTGGCGGCCCTCGATGTGCGGCGGATCCATGCTCACAAGGCGGATGCGGTCCCGGAACGGAGACGTTTTGTCGTTCTTGTCGACGCGGCTGTAGAGGGCGTTGTAGAAACTTACCCGCCGCTGCCCGGCCAGTTGCACCGTGTCCGCGAACCAGATGGACCGATGGTGCGGGTACGGATTCGCCCGCACGACGGTCATGGCCTTACCCGAAGGGCTGCGCGGCACAATGTACGGCAGGTCGAGGTCCGCGCCGTAGTGAAACGAAAACGCCTCCTTCCCGCCTATCACCACCCGCAATTGCCCTTTGGTATCGTCACGGTCGACCCTCACCTGTACGGACCCTGTTGGCGTGCCGCCAAGAGCCCCCACAACGGGACTTGCCAGCCAGACCAACGCAACCAGTACGGCAGCCATTCTCCACATGGGCACTCTCCGTTTACATGGTCACTCTCATTGACGTCGCTGCCAGTCGCACGCTAAGCGGTCTCGGGTAAGTCTTGTCCAGGTCCCGCGCGGCCCGTACGGGCCGCGTCATTGTCGGTTTTGCGCGGGCCGGTCCGCCCCCCCAAAAAATTGCAGATAACCCGTAGTAAAAAAACCCGA
>CAYVAM010000240.1:0-5873 GCA_964449275.1 uncultured Anaerolineales bacterium | reverse complement strand
AAAAAGGACAAAAAAGGACGAAAACGGCGAAAGTTTTGCGTTACCTATCTTAACATTTTGGAGCCCAATCGCCCCTGGCGGCCCAAAAACGCAGATTTGGGGTCCAAAAAGCGCGTTTTCGGGGGTTCCGGCGAAGGGCGATTTGACGTAAGTGTTATGGAGCAGGACGAATCCAAGCGAACCCGCCTTCGCCAAGATGATCCGCGTGCGTGCGAAGCACGCACCCTACGACTCCGGTGACAGATGGCAGTTGTAGGGTGGGTGCTCCGCACCCACGCGGCCTTTTCTCTCGCCGAACCGTGAGGTGCCGAATCGATGATCCGCGTGCGTGCGAAGCACGCACCCTACGACTGCTGCTCGCCACACACTGGCTGACAAGCAGCCAGTGGCACCCCGCAAATCAGCAGCGACAGAGCCCTAGCCCCGCAGCGCTGCCGCAACCTCGGTTGCCCAGTAGGTGATGAGGATGTCGGCGCCCGCGCGGCGAAGGCTTATCAGGATCTCGCGGATGAGGCGAGAGCGTTCGACCCACCCGTTGGCGGCGGCCGCCTCGACCATCGCGTACTCGCCGCTGACGTTATACGCTGCCACCGGCACGCCGAAGGTCTCCTTGACTCGCCGGATGATGTCGCCGTAGGCGAGGGCGGGCTTGACGATGAGGATATCGGCCCCTTCGTCGAGGTCCTCTGCCGCCTCTCGCAGCGCCTCGTCCGTATTTCGCGGGTCCATCTGGTACCCCCGGCGGTCGCCGAATTGGGGCGTGCTCTCGGCGGCGTCGCGAAACGGGCCGTAAAAGTTCGATGCGTACTTGACGGCGTACGACATGATCGGCACGTGCGCAAGGTCCGCCGCATCGAGGGCCTCGCGGATGGCGCCGACCCGGCCGTCCATCATGTCGCTCGGGGCGACCATGTCGGCCCCGGCCCGGGCGCAGGTGACCGCTATCTCGGCCAGGTGCGTGAGCGTGGCGTCGTTATCGACGGTCCGCCGGCCGCCCGTCTCGGTCAGGACGCCGCAGTGCCCGTGGTCGGTGTACTCGCAAAGGCAGACGTCCACGATGACCGCCAGGTCTGGCGTCTCCTGCTTGATGGCACGGACGGCCTGCTGGATGATGCCGTCGGGCCGTGTGGCCGACGAGCCGGTGGCGTCTTTCTCGCGCGGGATGCCGAAGAGCAGCACGGCCGGCACGCCGGCGTCGCGTACGCGTGCGGCCTCGGCCACCAGTTCGTTCATGCCCAACTGGTCCTGGCCGGGCATACTCTTGATGGGCTCGCGGCCGTCTATTGCCTCTTTGACGAAGAGCGGCTGGACGAGATGCTGCGGCGCCAGCGTGGTTTCGGCCACCATGTTGCGGAAGATCGGGTGGTCGCGCAGCCGCCGGGCCCGGTATTCGGGAAATGCCATAGCGTTCTCCTTTAACGACAGTTCAAGGTTCAAGGTTCAAATCTGCACCAGCGCCTCCGGCGTCCGTTGACTTTGAACTTTGAACTTGGAACCTTGAACTCTCCGTTATCACGGTAGTGACGGGCCGCCGGACGGTCAACCAGAAACATGGCCGCCGAGTGCCGGGGGCCCGGCGATTACCCTTGTTCGCGGCGGCTTGGGGGCCTAAAGTCGCCGGTTGCTGGTCCGCAGGGCATTGCAGGAGTCAGCGGCGATGGCAGGAACACGGCGCGAGGCAATGGCGTGGCTGCTCAAGGCGGGGATCGCCGGGCCGGTGCTGATTTTCTCGCGCGCGTTTTCGCGGGCCGGTCCGAAACCGGCGAACGGCCCCACGCCGCCCGCGAAGACCGGCTTCCTTTACTCCCCGCTCTACCTGCGTCACAGGACGAGTGCCGGCCATCCGGAACGGCCCGAGCGGCTGGCGGCGATCGTCGGGCGGGTGAAAGAGGCGGGGCTTATCGGGCAACTGATGACGATCGAGCCGCGTGCGGCGGCGCTGGAGTGGCTCCGGACGGTGCACTCGTCCGAGTACATCGAGCGTGTGGCGAAACAGTGCCGCCAGGACGCCGCGCACATTGACACGATGGACGTTTCGGTCTCGGCCGACTCGTACGACGTGGCGCTGGAGGCGGTGGGCGGCGTGCTGGCCGCCGTCGATGCGGTGATGGCGGGGAAGGTCCGAAACGCCTTCTGTGCCGTCCGTCCGCCCGGTCACCACGCCCTCAGGGACAAGGCGATGGGTTTCTGCCTGTTCAACAACGTTGCGATAGCCGCGCGGTACGTCCAGAAGAAGTACGGCCTCAAGAAGGTGCTGATCGTCGATTGGGACGTCCATCACGGAAACGGCACGCAGGCCATGACGTATGCCGATCCGATGGTCCTGTATTTCGGCATCCACCAGTGGCCGTTCTACCCCGGCACCGGGGCGGCGGACGAGCGTGGCGAGGGGAAAGGGCTGGGCTTTACGGTGAACGTGCCGCTGCCGGCGGGTTGCGGCAACGGCGAGTACCGGAAGGCGTTTGAGGAGATTTTGGCGCCGGCGGCGCGGACGTTCCGTCCGGATTTCGTTCTGATCTCCGCCGGCTTCGACGCCCATGCCGAGGATCCGCTCGGCGGGATGAAGGTGACGGCGGAGGGGTTCGCGGCACTGACGCGGATCGTCAAGCGGATTGCCGACGCCGGCGCCCGCGGGCGGATCGTGTCGGTCCTGGAGGGCGGCTACAACCTGGACGCTCTGGCCGCATCCGTCGAAGCGCACCTTCGCGTCCTGATGGAACCGCAAGGGCGCCGGTGACGCGCGTTACGCCTGCGCGGCGGGTCGGAGCCTGGTGTGGGGGAGTCGAAGTGGTGCCGGCCGCGCAGAGAGCGAAGAGGCGTTGTAGCAAGAGGCCGTGTCGCTTCATCGCAACTTTTTGACGAGTTTCAGTGCCCAGTCGTTCGCCGACGTGTCGGCCCCTCCGGGAAACGCGGGGAGGGGGATGCGGCCGTCGCCATCGGCCTTGAGCGTCCCGTCGGCCACGTCGGCCCACTTCCCGTCACGCGGGTTGAACCACTGCGCCCGGTACGCGGCGCCCGTCGCCGCGCCGCCCAGGACCGCACGCGGGCAGTCCCTCTCGAAGTAGACCATGAAGAGGCCTTTGTCCTCGGTCCGTGCGCAGTAGGCCCAGGCCGTGCAGGTGTTGGGTTTGCCCGAACGGTTCGGCGAGACGAGTTCCGTGTGTGGCACGAGGTCCTGGTACCGCGCGCCTTGGGAGAGGACGAAGTGCTTCAGGTGCCGCATCTGGTCGGCCGACGGCCACTGGATGACCTCCCAGATGGGATAGTTGGATTGGGTCTCGACCTCGCCGCTCCACATGCCTCCCTGCCATCCCCCCGCCCCGTAGATGTGCCCGCCGAGTCCGCCGGCGAGGACGCTGCCGTACATGGCGGAGCGGCAGTAGAGGGCGGCGTCGGCGCTGCCGGGCTTCAGCCTCTCCATGCCGTCGTAGTACGGCTCGCCGTTGATGCCGGGCACGGGCGGCTTGGCAGCGAAGATTTCGGTCAGGCACTCGTACACGTCGTGGGTGCGACGGTTGCCGATCTGGTGGAAGCCCAGCCATCGTGCCGCCTCCACGTGTCCCCAGTTGCGGAGGGAGGACGGGTTGGAGTTCGTCCCGCACAGCGTGCCGAAGGGGGGTGGCCCGTACGTGTCGAGGACACCGTTGGCGGCGGCGTTCCAGGCCTCGGCCGGTATGCTCAGGCCGGGCGTGTCGAAGTGGATGGGACTGAAGAGGCACGCGTTGGCCTGGTAGCGGCTCCACACGTACTGGATGTAGCGGGTGTAGGAGTCGGGCCACGGGTAGTACTTCTTCCAGACCTGGCCGATGTCGCGGCGGGCGACTTCGATGAACGGTACCATGCCCCGGGCGTTCAGGTAGTCGATCTTCTTGTCGAGGCCCTGGAAGTAGGCCGGGTTGATGCGCTGAAGGTCCGGCACGACCTTTTCGTAGCCCGGCACCTTGCCGGGGAAGTGGAACGGCCGGCGGCCGGCCTCATCGGTCATCGTCTTGGCGCTCTTGGTGCCGGCCTGTCCCCAGGCGGCGCGGATGACGGTGCCGTCTTTCATCTTGATCCGCGCCGGCTGTCCGTCGTTGTGCCAGTGCGGGAAGGCCGCGATCATGGCGATGCAGTTGAACTCCTGCTTCCGACGGAACCGGACGTAGTCCTTGAACCCCGCCTTCGGACCGAGCGGGCGCGGGGCGTCGCCCTCGAACCACGGGTATCGGAATGTGGGCGTGGCCCACCACGTGTCGCCCACCAGGAAGAACGGCGTGCCGTCGGCGTGCTGGAAGGCGTGGCCGTTGGCCGTGGCGCGGAGAAAGCCGCGCCGCAGGGGGTTCTCGCCCTTTTCCTGCTGCGACCACTCGGCGGCCGTGAAACGACCGCGGTGACCTGCCAGGCCCGGGTCGATCGGCTCGGAGCCGCTCGTCCATCCCCACTCGCCGGGCGTGGTCGCCGTCACGCGGACGCGCCACGTCTTGCCGCCGTCCCAGAAACCGTAGCAGCGCTTCTTGAGGCCCGGCCCTTGCAAGTCCACCCACACGGTGACGTCGGTGTAGGGGTTCGCGTAGGTCTTGTCGGCAGTGAGGGTGATCTCGACCTTCTCCCAGACGTGCGCCGTCTCGGCGCCGGTCATGGTGGGGATTCCTCCGAGGGCGGCGAGGGCTGTGAGCAGAATCGTTGTCGAACTCATGAGCGTGTCTCCCTTCGGCATGTTACCGTCCGCACCCGCTGCCGGCTCGAAAGACGCAACATCCCTATTCAGCCTGGTCTCCGCCAGCGGTCGAGTTCGATGAACTTCTCGAGCATGAACTGTTTGACCTCCGGGTCGGCGCCGATGGCTTCGTGGTCGCCGTAGTCGCCGAGGATGAACCCGCCGTCCGCCGTGCCCCAGGCGTTCATGAGATGGTCGGCCTCGGCGGTGATTTCGTCGCGGTCCCCGACGGGCAGGGTCTTCTGGATGTCGCAGAGCGTCTCGAACGAGATGCGGCCGGCGAACCGGCGGCCGACCGCGTCGATGCCGTTGGTTCGCGGCTGCTGCATGTTGACGACGTCGCAGCCCGCCTCGATGAGGCCCGGCAGGTACTTGTTGATCTTGCCGCACGAGTGCATCCACACGTGCCACCCGCAATCGTGGATCGCCCCGAACAGTTTCTTGTACCGCGGGAAGAAGAACCGCCTCCACAGGTCCGGCGAGAGGTGCACGTTGCGCTCGGTGCCCCAGTCCTCGGTGAACGCGAAGCCCTGGATCCGCGAGCCGGCGATGCGGTGCATGTTCCGCACGACCGCCAGGTCGAACTCGAGGATGCGGTCGGCCAGGTCGTGAATCCGGGGCGTATCGTCCATGAGAGAGATCATACAATTCTCGAAGCCGTGGAGGCTGTGCATCCGTTCCCAGAGGATCATGAAGATGCTCGCCGTGACGTACTTGTCGCGGCGGACGGGGTCGGCTTCGAGGTCCGCCAGTCGCTGCGGCACGTCGGCGTAGCGGCGGGGATCGTCGCCGTCGGGCCACGGGAAATCGGCGAGGCGCGAGAGGTCTTCGAGCGGGTGCCCCTTGACCTGGCCCATGTTCCTGGCGTCGGTATGGCCCCAGCGGCAGAGCCACTGGTCGATGTTCTCATCGCCTTCGGCTTCGGGGGGTTTGAGCACATCGTGTGCGATGGCGGTCACGTCGCTCGCCTCGCCGTACCCGTTCACGGGCAGGCGCGACGGGCGACGGAACTCGATGGCTCGCGTGACGATTTCGCGCGGCGTCATTCGATTGCACCTCGACAGCAATTCAGCCTGTTAGCCGCGGGGCTTGCCCCGCGCGTCGCCTAAACGCGCCGCGCAAGCGCGTTGCCTAAACGCGCCGCGCAAGCGCGGCGGCTAACGTGGCGCGGCGCTCG
>CAYVAM010000239.1:0-6074 GCA_964449275.1 uncultured Anaerolineales bacterium | reverse complement strand
CGAGACCCGTTCGGCTGCGCTCAGGGTGACAGAGACAACGGCGAGACCCGTTCGAATGCGGAATTCGGAATGAACGGCAACGGCCTTGAACGCAGAGGACGCCGAGAAGACAGAGAGAACGCGGAGAACGGAACGGATTTGAGTAAAGGCAAACGACAACGGCCTTTAACGCAGAGAACGCCGAGAACGCAGAGAAAGACGTTGAGTTGGGTAAAGGCAAAGCATGATTGCCGGGGCACGCCCCGGCCTACGGCTGTCATGGGTGTAATGTTGCGTCGGGCGGGGAAACGTGTTATAGACGTGGCGCGACACGAGAAGTACAGATTCCGAGGATCTCACAGCGTGGACGAAAGAATCGCGGAACTCGAAGCGCGGCTCGACATCTTCGACCGGGCCGAGCGCGACCAGGCGCTGGACGACCTCGTCGGACTCGTTGAGGGCGGCCGCATCCGGCTCCCGGAGCCCGAGCCGAAGGTGAACCTGCATGCCCACTCGTTCTACTCGTACAATGCGATGGGCTACTCCCCGACGCATATTGTGTGGCGTGCCCGCCGGGAGGGCCTAAGAGCGGTCGGCCTCGTTGACTTCGACGTCTTCGACGGCATCGATGAGTTCTTCCGTGCGGGCCAACTGCTGGGCATCCCGACCGTGGCCGGCATGGAGACGCGGGCCACCATCCCCGAGTTCTCGACCCGCGAGATTACCTCCCCCGGCGAGCCGGGCATCACGTACCACATGGTGACCGGCCTCGCGAAGTCGTCCATCGACGATGCCGAATCGCGTGAGTTCGCGACGATGCTCCGCGCCGGCGCCCGCCGCCGCAACGAATCGGTCGTCGAGCGGGTGAACGCCTACCTGGCCCCCGTCGCGCTGGACTACGAGGCGGACGTGCTGCCGCTCTCACCGTCCGCGACGCCGATCGAGCGGCATCTCTGCGTCGCTTACGAGAAGAAGGCCGAGACCGTTTACCCCGACCGGGACGACCGCGTCCGGTTCTGGTCCGACCGCCTCGGCACGCCGCAGGATGACCTGTCGGACCTGCTGGACGACAGCCGCAGACTCCAGGCCCTCATCCGCGCAAGGACGATGAAGCGTGGGGGCGTGGGGTATCAGAAACCCACGCCGGAGACGTTCCCGCTGATGACCGACGTGAACCGGTTCGCGCTGGCCGTCGGCGGCATCCCAACCGCCACCTGGCTCGACGGAACCAGTCAGGGCGAGCAGGACATCGAGGAACTGCTCGACCTGCACGTGGCAGCCGGGGCGGCCGCACTCAACATCATCCCCGACCGTAACTGGAACATCAGCGACCCCACGGTCAAGGACCTGAAGGTCGGGAACCTTTACCGGATCGTCGAGTTGGCGGGCGCGCGAGACTTGCCGCTCGTCATCGGCACGGAGATGAACGCCCCTGGACAGAAGTTCGTGGACGACTTCGGCGCCCCCGACCTCGCCCCCGTGGTGGCCCGGTTCCTGCGTGGAGCGGCGGTGCTGGTGGGTCACACGGCGGCGGTGCTCGACGGCGAGGGCGGGTATCTCGGCGATTGGGCGAAGGGCCGGTTCAAGACGGTTGCCGAAAAGAATGCCTTCTTCGCCCGCCGCGGCAAGTCGTGGCGGCGGTAGCCGTTCCCGTGCGCTTGCGATCGACCTGGCCGGCGCCGCCTGCGGGTTCTGCCGATAACCGGCGAAATCAGCCGGTCGGCGAGTCGCTGCCGCTCTTTCAGAGCGAGGGTATCTGGGGGGCCGCACGTCCGTTGGCGCGCAGGCGCTGGCCGGCCAGCATGTGCTGAATCATGGCTTGGGGCCGGTTCTCAAGGGCACAGGCGACGCTGAAGAGTTGGTTGGCCAGCCCGCGGGCTTGTGCGGATCCGTCGAAGCGGGCGCTCTTGAGTCGCTCGAGGGTTTGGCTCCAGTCGCCCTCGGCGGCGGCAAGCAGAGCCAACCAGACGCGGGCATCGCAGGCGTTGGGACGGCGCGTGTCGAGGGCCGCAAAGAGCCTCGCGGCGTCGTCAAGTTTGTCCTGGCGGACGGCCTCGATGCCGGCGGCGGTGAGGTCTTGGTCGTCGAGGTGAGTGACTTGGTCGTCCGTGGGCAGTTTGACGCGGCGCGGTCCGGCGATGCGGGCGGCCATGTAGACGATGCACTCGCGGGCGCCGGGTGCGTCGCCGAGGTGCGCCCGGATCAGGGCGCCCCACATCATGGCGGTCGCGCCTGTGCTGTTGGTGTCCTCGAGGCAGTGCCATCGCGGTATGGACTTGGCGGCGCCGGCGGGGTCGCCCTTCAGCGCCAGGGCCAAGGTGACCCATTGGCCGGCAGTTCGCCTGGCGCCGTCGGGGGCCCCCTCGTCCGTCAGGACCCGGCGGAAATGTTCGGCGGCGACATCGGGCTGATGTTGGACGACCGCGGCGATGCCGAGAGCGATATCTTTCCATCCGGCTACCGCCGGGGCGTTCGGATCGGCCGGGACACGGTGGGCGACTTGGATGGCCAGGTCGGGTTCCATTGCCACGGCGTAGGCGACGGCGAGCATGGTCTGGGCTTGAGAGTTGTCGGGCGCGGCGACGACAGCGTGGGTGAGGAACGGAATGGCGGACTTCGGGCTGCCTGCGGCCAGGGCCTCGACACCGCGCCGATAGGCCGGGCCGACGCGCGCGGGCTCAGCGCATCCGGCGGCAAGCAGGAGCGTGGCGACGGCGGCCGGGATGAGCGATCTGGTTGAGGTCATGGTGTGTCTCCGTTCGCGGGCTCGGCCATCAGGTCGAGTGGACTGACGTAACGCTGCTGGAGGCCGGTGGGCAGGTTCCAGGAGCGTGCTTCGGTCTCGTCGTGCACGAGGTGGGTGGTAATGACGAGAACGATCTCTTTCTGCTCGACGGATTTCTGAACATTTTGAAAGATGGGTCCGAGAAGTGGCAAGTCGCCCAGTAAGGGTATCTTCTCGGTCATTTCGCGGCGATGTTCCTGCAACAGACCGCCGATGATGACCGTCTGGCCGTCCTGAATGGTGATGGTGGTTTTGGCCTTGCGGCGGGTGACCACCGGCAGGGCTTCGAGCTGGTTTTCGTTGCCGTTCTCGGTGCCGTCGCGGGTCCAATCCTGGACCACGTCGGAGACTTCGGGTTCGAGGTCGAGGACGATGCAGCCGTCGGCGCCGATGTGAGGGGTCACCTTCAGCGTCACACCGGACTCGATCGATTCGAGGCGGTAGTAGGGATAGGCCGCGTGGCCGCTGAGAAGGGAGAAGTACTTTTCCTGACCGACGAAGATCTGGGCCTCCTGGCCGTTCATGGTAATGATTCGCGGGTTGGCAAGGATCTGGCCCTTCTGGTCCTGGACGATCGCGCGGAGCATGAGGTCGACGTAGATGCCGGCGTCGGAGGCCTCGTCGTAGGTGATGGTGCCGATGAGGTTCTGGGTGCCAGCCAGGAGACCGCGGTTCTGGTACTGCCAGTCCAGGCCGAGTTGCTTGGCGCCGGCTTCGCTGAGTTCAAAGACGACGGCCTCGACGGCGACCTGGCCCTGGGGGACGTCGATCAGGCGGATGGCGTCGAGCACGCGCTGGCGCACGGCCTCGGGGCCCATCACGACGACCACGCCGTTGACCTCATCGTACGTGACGCACGTCGCCAGCGACTGGGGCAGCAGGGTCTTGACCTGTTTGGCCGAGAGGTGGCGAAGTTTGACGCGGTGAAGTTGGGCCAGCCGGTGGAACAGCGGTGTCCCCGGGGCGGCCAGGCCGAAGATGTAGTAATCGTCGACGCGGACGAACTCGTAGCCGCCCGAAGCGCACAGCCGCCGCAGACATTCCTCCAGGGACAAGTCTTTGGCGGCCATCGAGACGATGCCCTGGACGGTCTGGTCTGCGATGATGGTCGTGCCGGTCTGGGCGGCGATGTCCTGAAGCACCTCGCGCAGTTCGGCCTCCACCCACAGGTTGCTGACGAGTTTGGGCTTGACGCTGGAGGCTTCGGGCGGTGTGCCGGGTGCCTCCGCAGCGGTTGCCGGCGCGGCACACGCACCGAGCACCCCGACGACGGCGAGCAGTGCCGTCAACGGGCACAGCGCCTGGTTCGGATGGTCGGTCCGACCGCTCATCCGGTTCTGCCTTTCACCGTCAATTCGATGGGAACCTCGATGCGCGACGGCGTCGCATCGGGCTCGCCGACCTCAAGAATCACGGTTGTCTTATGGACTCCGGCTGCCTCGTCGGGGACGCGGACGATCAGGTGCAAGGTCTTGGACCTGGCTTTGGCCAGCGCAAAGGTGTCTGCCACGAGTTGGAACCACGATGCCGGGTTGTGCGAACCGGTCGGATCGGCCACCGCTGCCCGGCACTGAAGCGTATCGTCGCCGGTGTTTTTGACGGCGAGTTTCAGCACGCGCAGCGCGCCGGCCGGGACCTTGGCAGCAAGGACTTTCGGTGCCACTTCGACCGGTGGGCCGGGACGTGTCCCCGTGGTTTCGGCGGCGGCCGCCTTGACCAACAGGGTCTCCTGGTCGGCGGTAATCATCAACGGGACGCGTGACCGCGCTTTGGTCCATCCGGATTGATAATCGAACTCCACGCGCATGGTGTACAGACCACGCGGGAGCACTTTGGCCAGACCGCATTCGAACAGACGCGTGTCGCCGGCCAGGACGCGGGCGCGCCGCGTCGTCATCGGCGCCTTGAAGACGGTCCGCCCCTGGCTGTTGCTGAGCCGGACGTGGCCGGAAGCCTCAAAGCGCGCCCGGCCGGTGTTCTTGAGGACGGCCAGGATCGTGGGCTTCCGCACGGCCGCAACCGTGGGCGGGGCGTCGGCCGGCCTCAGCCAGGCCAGTTCACAGCGAAGGATCTTGGCCTTCTTCGAGAATGTCCGCCCCGGGACGGTCACGAACACGCCGGACGCGATTCGGTACTCGACCTCCAGCGTGCCGTGGGTCTGCTTCTCCTCCAGGGTGACCACGACCGCGCTGTAGTATTCTCCCGCGGACGCGTACGGCGCCTTAACCGTGAAGGCGACCTTTTCGGCCTGGCCGGGCTTGAGCGTCACGGCGGCCTTGCTCGGGGTGATCCACGCGGTGGCGGAGTCCGCGACGGTGCCGGGCGGCCTCAGGAGCACGCTGCCGCGCTCGGCGACCTCGAAGTCGACCACCCGGAGTCGGGCCGACTGGGGGGGCGCGCGCCGCGTGCGTGCCCGGTTGGCCACCGTGACGTGGAACGTGGCCGTGCCGCCCGGTTTGACCGCAACGTCCTGCTTCAGGGGAGAGACGGTGATGCCGGCCGGCGCCGCTTGGGCCGCCAGTCCGACCGCCACTGCCGCGACCGCTGCCGCTGTGAGCGTTCTTTTGGATGTCGGCATGACGATCGCTCCTCACCACATGACCGTCAGGACGATCGAAGCGGCGTAGGCGCCTGCGTCGTTGGCCCGTACCGACGCCGCTTCGCCGCGCACATGGAACGTGATGTCCGACAGCCCGACGCCCTCCACGCTGTAGGACCGGGCCGGTGATATGAACTGCGATGAGGAAACCCAGTCGGTGTCGGAGGATGCGCCGAGTACGGCCCCGGTCAGTTTGTAACTCGTGACGAGGGTGTCACTGGTGGTCTGATGGGTCAGGACTTCGTCGCCGGGCTGAGCGGCGGAGGCCTGGATCGTGGCGGCGCCGTCATGACTCAGCGTCAGGACCGTCGATATGTCGCTGGCGACCTGGCCGACGCTGGTGATATTGGGTGACAGGGTGGCGCTGTAGGCGGGCTGCGCCCAGCCGGTGACGGCTAGCGCAGAACCCCACGCCATGCATATGATGCACGCTGCAGCCCATAGGGCTGCAATTGCCCTGAACTTCACCATTTCCGCCCCGTCGGATGTGTCCGGGGGGCGCGATGCGCTGACCGTCGTGTTTCTCGGCCAAATGGGGCGGAATACTTTAGCCGAACGCCCGCTGACCGGCCCTGAACGCCCCTGGCGCTGGCAAGAACGGCGTTGCCCGTGCGGCGGCCCGGCGCCAGAGCACGAAAAGCGAGTCGGGACCGGGGCTAATCCTACAACGCTACTTCGCCTTTTTGTCCGCCTGGTGGCCTTCCCAGGCCA
>CAYVAM010000238.1:0-6118 GCA_964449275.1 uncultured Anaerolineales bacterium | reverse complement strand
GTGACTCGTTGCCGGAGAGTTGCCAGATGATCCAGTCGGCCGCCTCGATGAGCCGGTCGGCGGCCTGGTACACCTCGGGGGCCTCGTTGAGGATTTGGAGCGCCTTTGGGAAGAACCACTCGCTGGAGATCTTGCCGCCGTATCGCTCGAGCCACGCTTCGCCCATCTTTCGGGCAGTCTCGTTGACGCGGTCGGCCTCGGGCTGGGCGGCGTGATGCTTCCACAGTTTGACCCAGGCGTTGGGCTCGGCGCGGAACGCATCGGTCATGCAGAGCGGCGTGCCGTCGGCCTTGGCGGGGAGCATCGTGCAGGCCGTGAAGTCCGTGCCGATGCCGATGACCTGGTCGCCGTCGATGCCGGCTTCCTTCAGACACGCCGGGACGGTCTCTTCGAGGGCGCGCAGGTAGTCCTCGGGGTCCTGGAGGGCCCAGTCATGGGCCGGCAGTTGGGTCCCGCTGTCGGGCAGGGCCTCCGTGATGACGCCGTTCGAGTACTCATAGACGGCTGTGGCGACTTCGCTGCCATCGGCGGCGTCCACGAGCAGTGCCCGCGCCGACTCGGTCCCGAAATCGATTCCCAGGGCGAATTTGGGTTCGGGCATGGCAATGTTCTCCAAGGTGGTGCCGGGCCGTTCCCTTACGGTCGCGGCTAGTCACGCAGCACAGGCATCTGTTGCTCACGGCGGCCTGGGAAGGCCGCCGTGCGGAATCCGGTTCGGCCTGCGGCTGCTGCGAAGCGAACCATTTTTGCCATGGGGCCGAGCGGATGTAAAGAAAAAGTCTGAAACGGGCCGGATCGGTTTACGTCCAGGTATACGGAAAGTCCGATGCGATGTCCAGTGCGCGGGTGCCCGCGGCGGAGCGTCGAGATTGAAGGTGAACCCGAAACGCCGGGGTCCGAGTGTGCCCCGGAAGGAGGTCCCGCCATGGTACCCGAACCGTCTTCCTCGAGTCGTGTCGTGAGCGATGTTTCCCTTGCCGCCTCCAACGACCGCGCCTGGGACCACATGATGGAGTGGGTGGCGCTGTACATCCCCACGTACGGGACGAGCGTTGTCCTGCACGTGGCCGTCGGGCTGCTGCTTGCGTTCTTGATCGTCTGGCCGGAGGCACCGAAGGAGTCATTCTGGGCGGTCTCGGGGCAGTTCGTGCAGGAACCTCCGCCAAGAAAGGCGGAGCGCCGGCAGAAGTTGCAACTCAAGTCGCGCGGCCGCCTGAAGGTGCAGCCCTCGAGCCTGGTCCGGCAACTCACGCAGAATCCGTTTATCGACGTTGCCACCAACTACAAGCACACTCTCCACGTGATCGGCATCGGTTCGGGCGGCGACCGGTTGGGCAGTTTCATAGGGTTGGACAGAACCGGCACGATCTTCGCCCCATCGGAGGAGATCATAGGCGAACCTGCCGCCAAGGTCGTCTACGTCGTGGACCGTTCGGGCAGCATGACCGATTCGATCGACTTCGTGAAAGCCGAACTCACGCGAAGCGTTGCCGAACTGGGCGAAGACGTCGAGTTCCACGTCATCTTCTACTCCTCCGGTCCGCCGGTCGAGATGCCGACCCGCCGCCTCGTCCACGCGACGCAGCGAAACAAGGGCCTCGCCTACGAGTTCATCGACCGCATCGTGCCTGAGGGCGAGACCGACCCGTCAAAGGCCCTCCAGCGTGCCTTCGCCGTGCGGCCGGAACTCATCTACCTGCTGACCGACGGTGAGTTCGACCGCGGAATCATCGACTTGGTGAAGCGTCTGAACGCCGGCGGCCGCGCGCGGGTCTTCACCATCGGCTTCCTGTACACGCAGCCGGGCACGCCCGCCGAAGGGGTCCTGAAGCAGATCGCCCGCGAGAACGGCGGCGAGTACAAGTTCGTGTCGGAGCAGGATCTGGCGTCGATCATGGCAGGAGTGTAACGACAGCACTTCAGGGTGGAGTGTGCCAACGGGGGCGCGGTGGGCAGTCTTGCCCGCCGCGCACCGTTATGAAAGCGCGAGCGTCCTGCCGGTGGGCGTGACGCTCGCGCTGGTGTTCGTGCGGCTTCGCTCAGCCTTTGGGTTTGGCGGGCGGTTTGGCCGCCGGTTTTTCGGCCGGTGTGGCTGCGGGTTTTTCGGCCGGTTTGGCTGCCGGTTTTTCAGCCGGTGTGGCTGCGGGTTTTTCAGCCGGTGTGGCTGCGGGTTTTTCCGCGGGCTTTGCGGCCGGCTTTTCGCTGGGCGTCGCGGGCGGTGTGCCTTCGGGCGGCTTTTCGGCGGGCGTCGCGGGGGGCTGCGCCAGCGAGATTGGCCCCATCGACTTGGGCCTGAGCCAACTGACCTTCTCGACCTGGTAGTGGTCCTGGACCCGCGACAGTTCGACCTTGAAGATCATGGGGCCCTGCCGCAGTTGCAGTTTCGGCTTGTCGATGTTGCGGTCGAGCGCCGTCCAGAAGAGGCCGGCGTTGGCGGTCAGGACCGACCGGACACCGAAGGACTTGGCCTGGAGGAGCCGGGCCAGCCAGTTGTTCAGACCCATCTGGGCCGCGCCCACGGGACTCCAGAGGAACTGCTTCAGGATGATGCCCTTGGGCTGGTCCGCACTGGGCTCGACGCGGCTGCCGGAGGCGATCTCCAGATACAGGTCCTCGTCGTAAGTGGTAGCCTCTTCGAGTTGGCCCAGGATTTCGCCGACGCGCCGGCTGATGAGGTCCTTGTGGGCGGCGAAGGTCTCATCCCAGATGCGTGCGGCCTCGGCGGTGATCTGGACCGGCTTCATCGTCTCGGCGGTTCCCACCATCTTCTCGTGGAAGCGGGCGGAGTACTCCTTGTAGAGTTTCTGGAACTCCTTTTCGGTGGCGGACTTACCGCCGTCGCCGGCGCACCCCACGGCCGCCACGGCCCAGGCTGCCACCAGTACGCACAGAAGCACGTTTCTCATGGCCATCTCCTATCTGTGGTTTCCGACGAAACTGACCCCTTCAGGATACGACGGCTGGCGGGCGCCGTCAAGCCATTACCGCGACGGGATTCCCGCAACCACTTTATTCATCGGGCGACCCGGGTCCGGAACTTGAGTCGCAGGCGACGCCCGATTTTTTCTCGAACGACCCGCCGTCTCATCCGTATTCTATGGTGCGTGGGCCGAAGGGCGGGCCCGGAGGAGGGGCTTCGTGGCGATGGGAGTGCATTGACAGCCTCGCCTGTTTCCGCTAAGATAGCCCGCCTCAGGTCGGCCTGAAGAAGGAGGTGTTCGGATGGCCTTCAGATTTCGCTGTGCCAAGTGTGGGAAGCGGGTCACGGTGGACGACGCGCCGGGATCCGAGGTCACGTGCCCGCACTGCAACCAGGCGATCTCCGTACCCGACGACGCGCAGGTGACCGAACCCGACGGCGTCGTCGAGGAGGCGCCCGTGGCCGAGGCCGAACCCGTTGAGGCCGCCCGGCCGGAGGAGGAGCAAGAAGAGGGGCCGGAAAGCGGCATGGACACCGTCATGGGCTGGCTGGCTCTGTACCTTCCCAGTTGGGGTACGAGCGTCGTTCTCCATGCCGCCGTCTTCATCCTGGCCGCCTTCATGGTCTGGCAAACCCACACCATCCAGCCTCCTTTCAAGTACAAGAGCGAGGTGGTCTCCGAGACCAAGCACAAGACGGTGAAGCGCAAGCGTCTGAAGAGGCAGCAGTCTCGCGGCAAACTGAAGCCGCAGCCCTCGAGCATCGTTCGCCAGTTCACGCAGAACCCGGTTCCGGACGTTGCGTCGAACCGGATGCAAACGCTCAAGGTCATCGGCGTGGGCGGCGGCGGGAACATCATCGGCGGCTTCGAGGGCCTGGGCGACGGCGGCCGTGGATTCTTCGGAACCGTCGAGACCGAGATCGCCCACAAGATCGTTTACGTCGTGGACCGCTCCGGCAGCATGACCGACTCGATCGACTACGTGAAGTTCGAGTTGAGGCGCAGTATCGGCGAACTCGGTGAAGACACCGCGTTTCACGTCATCTTCTATTCCTCCGGCCCGGCGGTCGAGATGCCGACCCGGCGGCTCGTCAACGGCACGGACCGGAACAAGCAACTCGCCTTTGAGTTCGTTGACGGCATCATCCCTCAGGGCGAGACCGACCCCTCCAAGGCCCTGGAGCGGGCCTTCGCCGTCGGGCCCGAACTGATCTACCTCTTGACCGACGGCGAGTTCGACAAGGCCATCATCGGCCTCGTCAAGCGTCTCAACGTCGGCAACAAGGTCACCGTGCACACCATCGGTTTCCTCTACCAAAGCGGCGAGAAGGTTCTCAAGGAGATCGCCGAGCAGAACGACGGAAACTACAAGTTCGTATCCGAGGCGGACCTTGCGACACTGGCCAACTAAACCCTACCTCGTCGTCCTGGCTGCCGCGACCGTGGCGGCCCTGGTCGCCGCCGCTGCGCACGCCGCCGACCGAGTCCGCACCAAAGCCGGCATCGGGTATGCCGGCGAGATCGTCGGCGTGGCCGGTGGCGGCCTCGTCATCAGGGTGGGCGGCCGCAAGCGAACGGTCGCCTTTGCCGACATCCGGGAGATCCGGGCCGACAAGTACCCCGACCTGAGGAAGGCCGAGGAAGCCTATGCCAAGGGCGTGGGCGGCGAGCCGAAGGCGTTCGAAACGGCCGGCAGGCTCTATCAGGCGCTCCTTCGCAGGGGTGCACCCGCCTGGCTGCGAGTGGTGGTCCAGTGGCGGATGTACAAACTGTACGTCGAATCCGGCCGGGTGGCCGAGGCCCTCGACGCCTATCTTGAAATGGCACGCAAGAGCCCGATGCTGGTAGCCGGCCTCAACCTGCCGTCCCCCGACGAGAGCGATCACCAGGCCAACAAGGCGATGCTCGCCAAGGTCGAGCGGGCTGTCGCCAGAGCGGCCGGCAAACCGTACGCCGATGCTCTCAGGAACTTCCGCGTGGCCCTGCTCTTGCTCGAGGGCAAACCCGAAGAGGTTCTGCCCCTGCTGGAGCCGCTGCTCGTGACCAGCGACCCGAAGGTCCGCACCTCGGCCATGATCCGCAAACTCGAACTGCTGCTCGCCACCGGCAAAACCGACGAGGCCGCGAACTGGCTCGAGAAGGTCGAGGCGGCGGTCGGCGACTCGGGCAAGGCGGACATGGCTTACTGGCGGGGGCGGGTCCGCCTGGCCGCGGGCAAACATCTGGAGGCGGCGCTGGAGTTCATGAAGGTGCCGATCCTGTATCCTGCCGCAGACCGCAGCCGCACCGCCGACGCCCTCTGGCGAACCGGACAGGCGCTGGCGGCCGCCAAAGCCCCGCGCGAGGAAATCGTCAGCGTGTATGACGAAGCCGTCCGGAAGTACGCCGGCACCGCCGGCGCCGAACGTGCCAGACGCGAACTTGCCCGTCTCGGGTCGAAATAGGCCCGGGCCGACGAACCAGACAAGGGGAACCTACGCACACCGGATTCAGGGGACATTCGATGAAGGAGTTCACGCACATGGGTAAGAAAAGGGCGCTCATCCTGGTGATGGTCGCGATCGTGGTGGTCCTGACGGTCTCGGTCCCGGTGATGGCCGAGGAGGCCAAGCAAGTTCGGCGGACCCTCTTCGGTATCATGTCGAAGGCGACGTTCACCGACCCGATCGGCTTCGTCGACATGATGGTCATCTACCTGTGCTCGATCGCCTCGATCGCGCTGATCATCGAGCACGCCATCACGATCCGCCGGTCGGTCATCGTGCCGGAACTGTCGGTGGCGCAGGTCAAGACGATGTTCGACGAGCGGCGGTTCCGCGAGGCCCTGGAGTTTTGCCAAGCCGATCCGTCCTTTGTCTCGGGCGTCGTCCACGCCGGCCTGATTGAGGCGGCCAACGGGTACGAGGCCATGGAAAGCGCCATGCAGGACGCCACCGGCGAACGCAGCGCACGCCTCTACCGCAAGATCGAGTGGCTGAACCTCCTCGGGAACGTGGCCCCGATGCTCGGCCTGCTCGGTACGGTCTGGGGCATGATCGTGGCGTTCGGCGAGATCGAGGCCAAGGGCGGCAAGGCGAGCCCCGAAGACCTGGCCGGCGGCATTATGATCGCGCTGTTCTCGACGTTCTCCGGTCTGGTGGTGGCCATTCCGGCCCTGGCGGGCTACGGCATCTTCCGCAGCCGCATCGAGCAGATGT
>CAYVAM010000237.1:0-6185 GCA_964449275.1 uncultured Anaerolineales bacterium | reverse complement strand
TCCTCGTCGGCGACGTGTGGATCCTGGGCGGTCAGAGCAACATGGAGGACGTGCTCGAGGCCATCTACCACGGCGACGTGGAGGTGGCATCGGCCAACTTCCCGGCCATCCGGCTCATCACGATTCCCTTCTGCGCGAGCCCCAAGCCGGTGGACGACTTCCCGCGCATCAACGAGTTCAACGCCTGGACCAACCGGCACGAGATGAAGGGCTCCTGGTTCGTCTGCTCGCCGGAGACGGTGAAGCGGTTCTCGGCCATCGGTTACGTCTTCGGCCGGAGGCTGCACATGGCCGGCCGGGTTCCGATCGGGCTGATCGACGCTTCCCGGGGCGGCACGACCGTGGAGACATGGACATCCCGCGAGATGTTGTCAACCATCCCCGAAGCCGAGCCCTTGCTGAAGGAGTGGGACGCGAAGATCGCGGCCTACGACCCCGACAAAAGCCTCCAGGACCGGATCCGGGGATGGGAGAAGGACACCGAGAGAAGGAAGAAGGAGGGCAAGGAACCACGCCCCAAGCCGACCGAACCCGCCCCCAGCCCGGCCGTCAGCGCGAGCAACCCCGGGGCGTCGTACAACGGCATGCTCGGCGTCTTCGGAGGATTCGCCGTCAAGGGCGCGATCTTCAACCAGGGCTACAACAACGCACTGGGCAACGCGCGCCCCGCGCTCTACGCCAAGACCTTCAACGCCATGATCCGCGACTGGCGGCGCACGTTCCGCGACGACGAGATGCCTTTCGGCATCGTGGAACTCACCGCCGGCGGAAGCCCACAGACGCTCGAGAACTTCGAGCGCATGATGATCGACCCGGGGCCCTTCATCCGCGAGGGGCAGGTCAAGGCCTGGCGGGATCTGCCCAACGTCGGGTTTGCGTGTGCGTACGATCAGCAGGTCCCTTGGTACCATCCGCACAAGAAGGTGCAGTTGGGTGAGCGCATCGCACGCTGGGCGCTGGCGACGCAGTACGACGTGAAACTGGGGTACGAGCCCGGGGTATGCACGTCCTCGGAGAATGTCGGCCGGCGCATGGTGCTGACATTCGACCGGGCCGTCCAGACCCATGACGGTCGCCCAATCGAGGGGTTTGCCATCGCGGGGGCAGAAAAGCGGTTCTACCCGGCCAAGGCGCAATACGTCGTGATCGGCAAGGACGACAGGGGCCGGGACCGACAGGACCGCCGGAAACTGGAGGTCTGGAGCGACCTGGTGGCCGACCCGGTGGCCGTCCGGTATGCCTGGGCGAGGAACCCGCTGGGCAACCTGGTGAACTCGCAACATCACGAGCGCATCCTCCCCGTGCCGTCGTTCCGCACGGACGACTGGGACTGGCGGGATGCGCCCTTTCCCGACCGCGGCACGCCCGAGGCGAACGAGCACCGCGAGTGGCGGAACAACCTCCGCAAGCAGGCGGAGGAATGGGCCCGCCGGCGACCGACGGAGGAAGCCGAGGCGATCCTGAAGCAAGCGAAAGAATAGGACGGAGATCGCATCCATGAAAGTGGTGTTGGCTCTGGCGACGATAGCCCTCTGCCTCCCGCCGGCAACCGGCGCACTTGCAGCGGCAGACGGGGACACACCCTACGAGCAGGTCCTTTACAGGAGCGGCACGGAGGGCTACCACACCTACCGCATCCCGGGCATGGTGGTGACCACGAAGGGCACCCTGCTGGCGTTCTGCGAGGGACGCAAGACCAGCGGGTCCGACCACGGCGACCTGGACCTGATGCTCCGGCGCTCCACCGACGGCGGGAAGACCTGGTCGGCCCAGCAGATCGTCTATGAGGAAGGCGGTGCCGCCAAGGTCACCATCGGCAACCCTTGCCCGGTCGTTGACAAGACCACGGGCGCCGTGTGGCTGGCCTTCTGCCGCAACAACGACCGCGTGTTCATGACCCACAGCGCCGACGGCGGGCTCACCTGGGCCAGGCCCGAGGAGATCACCGCGGACGTGAAGGAAAAGGACTGGGGCTGGTACGCCACCGGGCCGGGCCACGGCATCCAACTCACGCGCGGCAAGCGCAAGGGCCGACTCATCTTCCCCTGCGACCATGGAGTCAAGGGCCGCCAAGGAGGATGGAAGGGCAAGGGACGGTCCCACGTCTTCTACAGCGACGACCACGGCAAGACGTTCCAACTCGGGAAGCCCACCGATTGGGGCATGAACGAGTGTGAGGCCGTGGAACTGGCGGACGGCCGGTTGCTGCTGAGCATGCGGAACTACCACGGCAAGAACCAGCGGGCCTTCGCGGCCAGCCGGGACGGTGGCCGGACCTGGTCTGAGCCGAAGCATCACGATCAGGTCTACTGCCCAACCTGCCAGTCGGCGATCCACCGCTATGCGTGGGAGCCTGACATCATCCTGTATTCCGGGCCCGGCGGCGGCGGGAGGAACGACCTGGCCATCCGCGCCAGTTACGATGAGGGCAAGACCTGGCCGGTAGCCAGGCGGCTCCACAAGGGCGGCAGCGCCTACAGCGACCTGGCCGTGCTGCCGGACGGGTCCATCGGCTGCCTGTACGAGGCGGACGGCTACAAGACCATCACCTTCGCGAAGTTTCCGCTTGGATGGCTCACGGGCGAGGAGAAGGAATAGGGGTGCATCGCACGGACATGCCGGTTGATCGGCAAGACGAAAGGACCACATGATGAACCGATCCATTCTCACATCCTGTCTGGCAGTCTCGATCTTCCTGATCCCGTCGGTGGCCGGTGCGGCCGGGGATATTCTCATCGCCGACTTCGAGGGATCGGACTACGGCAACTGGGAGGTCACGGGCGATGCCTTCGGCACGGCACCCGTGAAGGGGGCATTTCCCGGCCAGCACGCCGTCAGCGGTTTCAAGGGCAAGGGGCTGGTGAACAGTTATCTCAACGGCGACAAGACGACCGGTACGCTGACGTCGCCTGAGTTCACGATCGAGCGGAAGTGCATTGTCTTCGTCATCGGCGGCGGCGCCCACAAGGGCACGTGCATGGAGATGCTTGTCGGCGGGAAGACGGTGGCGACCCGTTCGGGGATGGACGACGAGAAACTCTCGCCCGCCTTCTTCGACGTGGCGAAGTACAAGGGCAAGAAGGCCAGGCTCCGTATCGTCGACAGCGTCAAGGGTGGCTGGGGGCACGTGAACGTCGATCAGATCGTCCAGTCCGACACCAGGCCGAAGGTTCCGAAGCGGGGCAGTTTCACCAAGGAGATGACGATCCAGAAGAAATACCTCGTCATCCCGATCCGAAACGGCACCAAGAAATGCAACCTGGAGTTGGAGGTCGCGGGTAAGAAGGTTCGCCGGTACGGCACGGAACTCGCGCCGGACGCCGATTCCGTCGACTTCTACGCCTTCTTCACGATCGAATCCTACAAGGGCAAGCCCGCGATCGTCAGCGCCGCCGGCGCTACCGAGGAGGGCTTCGCCCTGATCCGCCAGTCCGACGAGATTCCCGGCGCCGACACGTTCTACACCGAAGCGCTCCGGCCGCAATTGCACTTCTCCCAGAAGGTCGGCTGGAACAACGACCCCAACGGGATGGTCTACTACGACGGCGAATGGCACCTGTACTTCCAGCACAACCCGGTCGGCTGGAAGTGGGGCAACATGACCTGGGGCCACGCCGTGAGCACCGACCTGGTCCACTGGGAGCAACTGCCCGATGCCCTCTTCCCCTCCACGATGGCCAAGGGGGCGTGCTTCTCCGGCAGCGCGAACATAGACACCGACAACACCGCCGGATTCCAGACCGGCAAGGAGAAGGTCCTGATCGCCGCCCTGACCGACACGGGCGCCGGCGAGGCCATCGCCTACTCGAACGACCGCGGGCGCACCTTCACCTGGTACGAGAAGAACCCGGTCGTCAAGCACGGCGGGCGCGACCCGAAGATCATCTGGTACAAGCCGGGCAAGCACTGGGTGATGGCCGTCTTCGACAACAGCAAGCCCTACGGGGGAAACATCGCCTTCTACACGTCGAAGAATCTCAAGGATTGGCAAGTGCAAAGCCACCTGAAGGGCTACCACGAGTGCCCGGAACTCTTCGAACTGCCCGTCGATGGAGACAAGGACAACACCCGCTGGGTCGTCTTCGCCGGCAACGCCCAGTACGTGGTGGGAAAGTTCGACGGCAAGACGTTCACCCCGGAGCACGAGGGCAAGCACCAGGTTCACTACGGGTCTTATTACGCCTCGCAGACGTTCAGCAACCCGCCCGACGGGCGGAAAATACAGATCGGCTGGGCGAGGATCACCATGCCCGGCATGCCGTTTAACCAGACCTTTTCCTTCCCGCACCGCCTGACGCTCCGCAAGACCGCCGACGGCATTCGGATGTTCGCCACGCCGGTAAAGGAGATCGAGAAACTCTACAAGAAGAAGCACGCCGCCGCCACCGGGGACCTGGCGCCCGATTCGCCGAAGACCGTGGCTGTTTCGGGAGAACTCTTCGAGATCCGCGCCGAATTCGCCCTCGGCCAGGCCAAGACGGTCGGCCTCGACATCGGAGGCAACCGCGTGACCTACGACGTAGCGGGCAAGAAACTCAACGGGGCGGAGATGAAGCCCATCGACGGGAAGGTCTCCATGCAGGTCATCGTCGACCGGCCGATGATCGAGATCTGCGGCAACGACGGCCGGGTGTACATCACCTCCGGGCGCGGCAAGCGCGGCGACGTGTCGGCCGTCAAGGCCTTCGCAGACGGCGGCAAAGCAAGGCTGCTGAAACTGGAAGTCAACGAACTCAACTCCATCTGGAAGAAGTAGCCCGAGGCCATGCCGGGCAACCCATGCCCGACGAAACCAGGAGACGATTCCACCTTAAACCAGCGCCCATCTTTTGGGGACACGCTCACACTGCCCTACGTGTGCCAGGGCGCGCGTATTGCCCGCGAGCGCATCCGGTTCGCTTCCGGGTCGCCCGCGAACTCCTCCTTCACGGGGTCCCACTTCAGGCTCCGCCCCAGAACGAGGACCATGTTGGCGATGTGGCACGTGGTCATCGAGCGGTGGGTCGCTTCGGCGTTCGAGACCGGCGTGCGGCGGGGCTTGATGCAATTCAGAAAGGCCCGAACGTGCCCTTCCGCCGGGTACCCTTTACCGAACGTCCGGCCGCGCAGCAGAGACTCGGGCTTCGTCCTGATGTTGCCGTCATCGTCAACATATACCGATCCCTCCGTTCCCTCGTACTCGACGTGGAGGGGCCAGGACCCGTCGATGAGGATGAGGTCCACGCCGCCGGCGTACCGGCACCGGATGCGATCGCCCTTGTCGCCGATGTACTCGTACTCGACGGGGGAGGTGTCATCGGCGTCGAGCGCCATCTGGCACAGGTCAACGGTGTGGCTGCCCCATTCGGAGATACTGCCGCCCTGGAAATCCCGGTGCCCCTTCCAACTGCCGAGATACTTCTGATTATACGGCCGCCAGGGAGCCGGGCCCAGCCACAGGTCCCAGGCCACCTGGTCGCGCGGGGGAAGGGGTTGCGGCGGGGCGCTGAAGTAGCCCGGCGCCGAGATCCGTCCGGCCCCCTCGGCGCGGAGCGTCTTCAGTTCGCCCAGCGCGCCGCTGCGCGCCAGATCCGCCGCGTACCGAAACCGCGTAATGCTCCGCCGCTGCGTGCCGCACTGGTAGACCGTCCCGAGCCGATTGATGGTGTCGGCCAGGGCACGGCCCTCGGCGATGGTGTGGGTCGGCGGCTTCTCGCTGTAGATGTCCTTACCCGCCCTTGCCGCCAGGATCGCCGCCATGGCATGCCAATTCTCGCCGGTGGCGATCATCACGGCGTCGATGTCGTCGCGTGCCAGGAGATCGCGGAAGTCGACGTACGTCTTGCAGTCGCTGCTGCCGTTCTGCTTGTCCACGCGGCCCTTGGCGCGCTTGCGGCGATCGCCCCGGACGTCGCAGACGGCCGTCATCTGTACGTCCTTGTTCCGCATGAGGGCGCCCATCACGTAACCGCCGCGCCCGCCGATGCCGATGGCGCCCATCACGATCCGCTCCGACGGCGAGACCGTCCCGTCGGCGCCCAGCACCGAGGACGGCACGACGTAGGGTGCGGCTGCCGAGACGGCCACCGTCCCGGCCACGTGCCTCAGCCATTCACGGCGCGAGTACTTCTTCATGTTTGCTCTCCCTTGTGGTACCTGTTTAGCGTGCTCTCGAAGCGATGTCATTTCGACCGAGCCCTCGCCAA
>CAYVAM010000236.1:0-6194 GCA_964449275.1 uncultured Anaerolineales bacterium | reverse complement strand
AGACCAAGGCCGTACGCGTCGACGCCTACGGACAGAGCGGCGAGCAGTTCCAGTATCCATGCCCGATTAGCGAGACCGAGTTCCTGGTGACCTACCACCCGGACCCGGGCGGCAACCGCAAGTACAAGGGGACGTTTGGCATCTACTGGATGGATATCGACGGCCGCCGCGAACTGCTCGCGTGGGACCCCAAGATCTCCTGCAACCAGCCCGTGTTGCTCGCCCCCCGCAAGCGGCCGCATCTCAGGCCGTCGCAGGTGGACTGGCGCCGCAAGACCGGCGTCTATTACGTCAAAGACGTGTATGTGGGCCCCGGGCTCCAGGGTATCGAACGCGGAACGGTCAAGAGGCTGCGCGTGGTGGCGCTGGAGTTCCGGGCGGCGGGCGTCGGCAGCAACGGCAACGGGGGCCCCGCCGGCGGCGCCATGAGCAGCACCCCCCCATCCATCCGTAACGGCACCTGGGACGTGAAGCGCGTGCTCGGCTCGACGCCGGTCTACGAGGACGGCTCCGCCATGTTCACCGTGCCGGCCCGCACGCCGGTTTACTTCCAGTTGCTCGACGAGAAGAACCACGTGGTCCAGACGATGCGGACCTGGTCCACCCTTCAGCCGGGCGAGACGTTCTCCTGTGTTGGCTGCCATGAGAGAAAGAGCGATGTCTCGGCGCCGACAAGCAAGGTCGCCATCGCGCTGGGCCGCGGCGCCCAGCCGCTGGAACCGTTCTACGGGCCGCCCAGGGGGTTCAGTTTCCCCAAAGAGATTCAACCGATCCTCAACAAGCACTGCATACGCTGCCACAACGACCGCTCCGCCGTGCCGAGGGGGGACAACAAGAAAAAGAAGAAGGGGTCTATGCCCGTCACGGGCATGAAGCCCCTCGTGCCCATCGGTGGTCAGTGGCAGTACACCACGAGCAAGCCAACCGGCAAGTGGCAAGAGCCCGATTTCGACAGTGCCAAGTGGAAGAGGGGCAGGGCGGGATTCGGCACCAGGGGGACGCCCGGAGGCAAGGCCAACACCGTCTGGAATACCCCGGAGATCTGGCTCAGGCGGTCCTTCACGCTCCCGGCCAACTACACTTGCGGCGACCAGACCATGGCGCTGGTCTACTGCCATGACGAGGACATGATCGTCTATGTCAACGGCGTCTTTGTGGCTCGCGAGAAGGGGCACATCACCAAGTACGCGGCTTCTCCGCTGGAGTGCGGCCTGTTGAGGCCGGGCGCGAACCTGATGGCCGTCCATTGCCGGCAGACCACAGGCGGGCAGTTCATCGACGTCGGCATCCTGATGAAGCCCACGAAGGCGGCGCCGAAGCCCACCAAGGTGGCGGCTCTCCCAAAGGGCGCGAAGAAGGCCTTCAGCATGCTCGACGAGCGGACCGAGGACAAACGCTCCAAGCGGATGTGGAGCGATTCCTACCTGGCCCTGACGCAGAACGGCAAGCCCAACCGCATCGTCAATTGGCTGAACGCCCAGTCCATTCCGCCGATGATTCCGCCGTACTTCGTCGGCGCGGCCAAGAGCGAACTGATGACGATGCTCCAGGAGCGGCACAACAACGTCAATCTCAGCCGCGAGGAGATGGACAAAATCGCCTGCTGGATCGACCTTCTGGTGCCGTTTTGCGGCGACTACGTCGAGGCCAACGCCTGGAACGACGCCGAGAAGCAGAAATATGCCCGCTATCAGGTCAAGCGGGACCGCATGGAGGCCGTCGAACGCGAGAACATCAAGGCCATGCTCGATCCGAAGGCACGGCCGGTCTCCTCCGGCGTCGCCGACGCCGGAAAGGCCGCTTATCGCAACGTCGCGCTGAACCCCGGCGACGTCCGGGGCACTGCCAAGAGTTATCCACATGCCTCCAGCAACAGCGAGTGCCGCGGCGAGCCCTGCTTTGCCGCACGCTGCGCCATCGACGGCGCGACCGCCAACAAGGGCCACGGCAAGAGGTTCCCGTCCTGGGGACCGGACAAACGCAAGGACCTCTGGTGGAAAGTCGAGTTCGGCCGGCCGGTTGAGATCGACAAGGTGGTCCTCTATATCCGGGCCGATTTCCCGCACGACAGACACTGGCACACCGCCACGATCCAGTTCTCCAACGGCACACGTGAGAAGATCAAGATCGCCAAGACCGCCGACCCGCAGACCTTTACGTTCAAGAAGCGGACGGCCGTCTGGCTCAAGTTCACGGACCTGGTCCAGGACGAGCCCCTTGGCTGGTGCGCCTTCACGGAGGTCCAGGTCTGGGGCCGCGACGCCAAGCCGGCCACCGTCGCAAGCAGGCTTGGCGCAAGCGGTATGTAGCATGGACAGAGCCGACCGCGGGTTTGAGTCATGCGCGGTGGGTCTCCGGACCCACCGCGCATCATGGCACACCTGCGCGGCGGGTCCGGAGACCCGCCGCGCTCGGCGCTGGTTTTGCGCGGCGGGTGTCCTCACCCGTCGCGCAGAAGAGCGCGCCGTCGCGCTCCGCGCGTGCCGGCTCGTTCTGCACGCCTGCCGCGCGGCGGCCTTCCCAGGCCGCCGCGAGCGGTCGTTGCGATGCGGCTTGGCGGCCTGGGAAGGCCACCAGGCGGACACAAAAGGGCAACCATCGGGATGAAAGGAGCAACCATGACGCATCGAGTTGATGGAACGGCGGCAGGCTTCCGCTCTCGCGGATGGCTCGTCGCGGCGGTCTGTGTCGCGGGGCTGGCGCTGGCTCAGGGGTGCGACTCCGCCGGTGAGCAGGCCGGTGACACGGCGCTCAAGACCTCCAGGCTCCTCGTCACACTGCCCGACTTCTGCCCCACGCCCGACGGCATGGCGATCGACGCCGATGGCAATATCGTCGTGGCCTGTCCGAACTACGGCAGTTACCCCCCCGACGCGACGGTGCCCGCCAAGCCGGCCGTATTCATCAAGATCGACAAGGCTGACACCGTCAGCAAGTGGTTCGAGTGCCCCGTCATGGCCGAGACCGGCCGCGCCTGTCCGATGGGCATCGCATTCGGACCCGACGGCGACCTGTACGTCTCCGACAACCAGAACTGGCCCACCGGCAACGGCGACGACGGCGAGATCAACCAGGGACGCATCCTCCGCCTCCGCGTCAGGGACGGCGTGGTCGAGAAGACGACCGTCGTCGCCGGTGGCATCAGCCATCCCAACGGCGTCCGCGTCCACAAGGGACACGTGTACGCCACCGTCAGCATGTTGCCGAAGATCAAGAACGCCGACGGCAAACTCGCGAGCGCCGTCTATCGCTTCAAACTCGACGATCAGGACGTCAAGGTCGCCAACACCCGCGACGACAAGAACCTGCTGGTCCTGTTCAAGACCCTCAACCCCGATTGCCAGTACGGCGTCGACGGCCTGGTATTCGACAGCAAGGGCAACCTGTTCGTCGGGAACTTCGGCGACGGCGCCATCCACAAGGTTACCTTCGACGCCGAGGGCAACGTGACGGGCGCCACGGTCTTCGCCAAAACCGACTTCAACACTCCCATGAAGGACCCGACGTTCAAAGAGATGATGGTCAAGGCCGCCATGCGGACGACCGACGGCATCTGCATCGACGCCGGCGATAACATCTACGTGGCCGACTTCTCGAACAACGCCGTCGCCAGGGTGGACCCGAGCGGCAAGATAACGGTGCTCGCCCAGAACGGCGATACGGACGGCGCCGACGGGTCGCTCGACCAGCCGGGCGAGCCGATCGTCCGCGGCAGCCAACTCATCGTCACGTGCTTCGACAAGGTAACCGGGCCGGACAAGGTCAACACGAAGCACGATTCACCGCACACGATATGTGTGATTCCGCTTGCGGACTGAGCCGATATGATTGCTTCGCGCGGTGGGTGTCCGCACCCACCGCGCTGGTGCAGGCACGGCCGCGGCGGACGCTGAGCGCAGGTTCGACCGGGACACACAGGAAAGGACACAAGTGCTATGGATACGATGATCGGAATCGCATGGACCATGTTGGGCGCGCTGTTTCTCGGCACGTTTGCCCTGCCGTCGAAGTACGTCAAGAACTACGCGTGGGAGAATACGTGGGGGGCGTTCTTCCTGTTCGCCATGCTGGTCGTCCCGGTCGGCGTTGCCATGCTGGCGGTCAACGGCCTCTGGGACACCTACGCGGACGTCTCCTGGCCGGTCATTCTCGGCGTGATGGGCCTCAGTTTCCTGTGGGGCTGCGGATTCTGCTGCTGGGGGTACGGTCTGTCGATGGTCGGCCTCTCGCTGGGGTACTCCCTGACGATGGGCACGATGGCGCTGGTGGGCTCGATGGTGCCGTTCTTCCTGGGCAGTTCCGACATGATCGCGACGGCCGGTGGCATGACCGTCATCGGGGGCATTCTCGTCTGCATCCTCGGCGTGGCCATCAACGGGTACGCCGGCATGCAGCGAGAGAAGTCTCAGCCCGGCGGCGAAACGGAGGGCGAGCCAAAGAAAAAGACGCGCATGGCCCTGGGCCTCGTGGTCTGTGTGTTGGCCGGCGTCCTGTCGTCCGGCCTGAATATCGCCTTTCACATCGGCAACAACGTCGGCAAGATCGCCGAGATCTCCGAAGGGTTGGGCAATCCTGCATGGGTGGCCGGCCTGTCCACCTGGACGCTGGTCTTCCTCGGCGGCATGATCTCCAGCGTCGCGTTCTCCGTCATCATGCTCACGAAGAACCGGACGTGGAAGGGCTTCGCCGCCGTGGGGTCGGGCCGCAACCTCCTGCTCGCCTTCCTGATGGCGGTGGCCCACTTCGCCTGCATCTTCTTCTACGGCATCGGTGGATGGACGCTCGGGGTGCTCGGCACGTCGGTAGGCTTTGCCCTCTTCCAGTCCGGGTCGCTTCTCATCGGCAACGGCCTCGGATTCTTCACCGGCGAGTGGAAAGGCGCCAGCGCCGCGAGCAAACGCTGGCTGGTTGCCGGTCTGGCGGTGCTGATCCTCGGTATCGTCATCGTCTCGTATGGAAACGCCATCAGTTCGTAAGTTTCCGGCCGCGACGCGAGAGACAGTGCCGGCAGAGAACAAAGGAGCGTCGTTATGAGAGCAGTCGCCGTCATCGAACCGGGCAAGGTCCGGGTTGTTGACCTCCCCGACCCGACCCCCGGACCGTATCAGGCACGCGTCAAGACCGAGGCGGCCGTTCTGTGCAACGCCACCGACGGCAAACTGGTGGCCGGCCATTTCCCCGGCGTCGAGGATTACCCCCTTATCCTGGGGCACGAGGGGGCCGGCATCGTCGATGCCGTCGGCGAGAAGGTCCGCAACTTCAAGGTCGGCGACCGTGCCATCGGAGGGCTCCTCTTCGAGTTCGGCGACCCCCAATACGCCAGCGGATGGGGCGGGTTCTGCGACTACACACTCGCCAACGACCACGACGCCATGGTCGCCGACGGCGTGGCCGACGCCGAGCACGGCTGGTTCGAGTGCTACGAGATCCAGCGGCCCGTCCCGCCCGACATCTCGGTCGAGGCGGCCGCGCTCCTGTGCACCTGGCGCGAGGTGTACGGAGGGTTCGGCGATTTCAATCTTCAGGAGGGCGACGACATCCTCGTCTTCGGCGCCGGCCCGGTGGGCTTGAGTTTCCTGGTGTTCGGCAAACTGCTCGGCCTCGGCTACATCGGCATGGTCGATCCGCTGGAGCACAAACGCGAGAAGGCCCTGGCGATGGGGGCAGACGCCGTCTTCGCGCCCGACGAACCGGGGATCGGGAAACTGCCCGACGAGCGCGTGGTGCCGCTCGAGGCTGTCATCGACGCCGTCATCGACGCCGTCGGCCGCCCAGCCATCGTAAACGCCGCCCTGCCGCTCATCAAGATGGGCGGCTCCATCTGCATCTACGGCGTCATCGCCGAATCCTCCATCACGGTCGAGAAGAGCAGGGGGCCGTACAACTTCAACCTCTACATGCACCAGTGGCCCACCCGCAGCCGCGAACGCGCCGCACAGGAACCCCTGTGCCGCTGGATCCGCGAAGGCAAGATCAGCCCCGACGATTTTCTCACCCACGAGTTCCCCGTCGAGCAGATAAACGACGCCCTTGATGCGGTCGCGAGCGGCCAAGTGATCAAGGCCATCCTGCGATTCTAAGCGGGGTCAGGTAAGTCTTTTGCCGTCGGGCGCCATGCCCACGTTTGCGTGTGCATGCGGTGGCGAGACCTGATTGGGCTCGTAGCCCAAGTGGTTGCGCCGCTTACTTACGTG
>CAYVAM010000235.1:0-6228 GCA_964449275.1 uncultured Anaerolineales bacterium | reverse complement strand
GCGGGCGTGTCGGCGTCGCCGAAGTACCATCGGACGTTGTCCTGGCGGCGGGTGCTGTCGTAGGTGACGGCAAAGAAGACCCACTTGCCGACCTGGATCTTCCGGGCGGCGGAATCGTTGCGGACGCGGTCGGGCCACTGGTTGACCGCCAGCCGCAGCCGCCCGTCGCTCCGGCAGACCAGGTCAAAGCCGGAGCGGTCGTAGTTCAGGTTGAAAGCGATGCGGTTGCCGCCGGAGCCCATCTTGAGACTCTCGGCCCTGGCCCATCCGAGGATGGTGAACGAGCGCAGACCTTCCAGGGCCGCCAGGGGCCGCTCATCCGCCCCGACGGCGACCCACTTCCAGGGTGCACCGTCGCCAAGGTCGAAGGCTCCGTCCTCGCCGCGCTTCACCTTGCCGTGGAGCGTGACGGGCGTCTCGCCTGCGGCAAAGCCGACGCGGACGATCGGGGCGTCGGACCCGGCGTCCACGGCAACGCGGACGTTCGCGGTGGACGACCTGCCGCCCGAATCGGTGACGGTCAGCGTGGCCGTGTAGAAGCCGGGTTTCGCGTAGGTGTGGGTAGGCGAAGCGTCGGAAGACGCGGCGCCGTCTCCGAAATCCCACCGGTACTTCATGCTGGGCGGTCCGCCGGTGAAGGCGACCTTGAGCGGCGGTTTGCCTTCGGCGGGCTTCGCGGCAGCCTCGGCCAACGGCGGCAGCGGTTCGCCCGGTTTGTACGTCGAGAGGCAAAGCAGGTAGTGCTCGGCGGGCGGCGTGAAACTGAAGCGCCCGGGTTTGGCGGCGCCCACCGGCGTCGTCTTCATCGTCCAGGTGTCGATGCCCTCCACACGGTAGGGCCTGGAGCCGGGCAGCGTGAACGTGGCCGATGCGGCCTGGGGAAAGTAGATGAGATAATACCGGCCGGGCTTGGCGAGGACGAGGTTGCCCGGGGAGAGTTCCTTGTCGGGCGTCATCTGCTCGTAGGGCGCCGCTTCCATAATCTTGCGGACCAGTGCGATGCGCGGCGGGCTCTGCCCGTGCAGGACGCCGCCCTTGGACCACCAGAGGATGTCCTTCGGATGCTTGTAGGTCTCGCCGTGCCCGACGTAGCAGCCGGAGACGGCGCCGAGCCAGAAGCGGTGGACCATCTCCCTGGCGGAGATCTTGCCCCAGCCCTGCGGGATGTCGCCCTCGTATTTGCACTCGTCGTAAACGATGGGCTTATGGTACTTCGTACGCAGGTCGGCGGCGTTTCGGAAGTCGGAACTCTGGATGCTGGCATGGGTGACCCACGGCCTGGTGTGATCGTACCAAGTGCGGCAGTTGTGGATGCCGCGCATGTGACCGTAGGGGTCGGCGTCGCGGATGATCTTGAAGAAGCGGTCCCAGTCAGCCGGCTTCTTGCCCGGGATCTTGAACATGAGGTCATACTCATTGGCCAGCGACCACCACACGTTGCGATAGGCGGCCAGGCGTGCAACGATGTACCGCAGGTAGCGGTCGTCGGCCTGGGAATCCATGGACTTGAACCCCCAGCGGTCGTAGGGGTGGAACAGGATGAGGTCGGCCTGGATGCCGAGTTTCATCAGGTCCGCCACGCGCTTCTCGAAGTGGTGGAAGAACGCCGGGTTGAACCGCGTGAAATCCCAGTCTTTCGGCGGCTTGCCCTCGAAGGGGTAGTACTTCGGCTCGTTCTTGTTGTAGGCGTACGCCTTGGGGAACACGCACATGCGTATCTTGTTGAACGGCGCCTTGCGGAGCGTGGCCAGCGTCTGCTCTTCCATCGCGTCGCCCTGATGGACCCAGGCGTAGCAGGTCGTGCCGATCTGGTAATAGGGCGTGCCGTCGGCATAGGCGAAGTGGACGGTGTTTCGGACGCGGAGGGGACCGTGGTTGCCGGGCGACGGTTCGACGCAGGCGAAGGCGCCGGTCTTGGCGTCGAGTTCCTTCCGGTTGCTCCTGGTCGTGTAGGTCCACGTGCCCAGAGCACCGGGCATGAAGCGGATGCGATAGACGCCGCCGCCGTCGTAAAAGCCTTCCGGAGAGACCGTGCGGTCGCCCTGTTTGAACTGCGCGCTGAGTTTGACGTCGACGAAGGGGTTCCCGGTTTGGGGTCCTTTCAGCGTGAGTTCAAAGATGCCCCACTGCTCCACCGTCTCGGCGCCGATGGCAGATGCAGTCATGACGACGACTCCTGCCAGGAGGATGAGGACCAAGTTCCGCACAGCAATCGCCTCCTGCATCGTGGACCGGGTGGTCGGACAGGCCGGACTCGGGACAGGCAGTGTAGCAGAGGGCCGGTCGCGCCGCAACGGTGAGCGGACGCGGTGTCAGCGCAAAGTAGAAATGTCCGGTTTTCCGCAAGATGAAAGTGTCCGCCTGACGGGCTTGCGCCAGGGGCGGCCGCCGGCCGCCTACGCCTTCTTCCACAGGAAGTTGCCGTACAGGGCGGTGTCGCCGAGTTCTTCCTCGATCCGGAGCAACTGGTTGTACTTGGCGATGCGGTCGGTGCGGCAGAGGCTGCCGGTCTTGATCTGGCCGGCGCCGGTTGCGACGGCTATGTCGGCGATGGTCACGTCTTCGGTCTCGCCGCTGCGGTGGCTGATGACGGCGGTGTAGCCTGCGCGGTGGGCCATATCGACGGCGGAGAGCGTCTCGGTCAGGCTGCCGATCTGATTCACCTTGATGAGGATGCTGTTGGCGACGCCCTCCCTGATGCCGCGCGCGAGGCGCCGGGTGTTCGTAACGAACAGGTCGTCGCCGACGAGTTGGATCTGGTTGCCGAGGCGGTCGGTCAGTTTTTTCCAGCCGTTCCAGTCGTCCTCGGCCATGCCGTCTTCGAGGCTTCGAATGGGGTACTTGCCGGCCCAGTCGGCCCAGAAATCGACCATCCGGGCCGCCGAGAGTTTGCGTTTCTCGCTGGCCAGGTTGTACTTACCCGCCTTGTAGATCTCGCTGGCCGCGGGGTCGAGGGCCAGCCAGACCTCCTTGCCGGCCTTGTATCCAGCGGCCTTGATGGCGCCGAGGATGAGTTGGCAGGCTTCCTCGTTGCCCTCCCGCAGGACCGGGGCGAATCCGCCTTCGTCGCCGACCGTCGTGGCGTACCCCTTTTTCTTGAGGATGCCCTTGAGGGCCTGGAAGATCTCGCACGCCATCCGCAGGCCCTCGCGGAAACACGTCGCGCCAATCGGCATGACCATGAATTCCTGCAGGTCGATCGCAAAGTCGGCGTGGGCGCCGCCGTTCATGATGTTGCACATCGGCACGGGCAGCACACGGGCCGACGGGCCGCCGATGTACTTGTAGAGCGGCAGGTCGGCCTCGGCGGCGGCGGCCTTGGCGACCGCCAGACTGACGCCCAGGATGGCGTTGGCACCGAGTTTGCCCTTGTTGGCGGTGCCGTCCAGGGCGATCATCGTTTCATCGACGCCCACCTGGTCGCGGGCGTCCATGCCGATGACCTTCGGCGCGATGAGCATATTGACGTTCTTGACGGCCTTCGTGACGCCCTTGCCGAGGTAGCGCCGGCGGTCGCCGTCCCTGAGTTCGACAGCCTCATGTTCGCCCGTCGAAGCGCCGCTGGGGACGGCGGCCCGTCCGAAGGCGCCGCCTTCGAGTTCAACGTCCACTTCCAGGGTCGGCGTGCCGCGCGAGTCCAAAATTTCGCGGGCGTGGACACGGTAGATCGTGTTCGGCATGACTTTGGCGACTCCTTCTCCTTTTCCCCGACAGCCGGTGAGGATCCCTTTCCCCGCCGGGCCCATTCGGGCGAGCAAGGCGGCACTTGTACCATGATGGCCAGCCTGTTGCAACAGGCTTGTGGCCCCGTGTCACGCCACAGCCAGAACATGGGTAACAGGTTGTGCCACCACATGGGTGTCGCTTTTGGGGCCTGGGAGAACGCGGCGGAGGGCGGAGCCCGGAGCGGCATGACCGCAGACACCATACCCGCGCCGAGGCGCTTGTCCCAACGGAGTCGCCGCCTTTCGCCATTGACAGCCGAATGCAAAACCCCATAGTGTTGGGGGACGTGCCGGGGGGGCGGAGCGGCCGCCTTCTCCAGGGAGCAGGATCGTGACTCGCGAGTGGCTGGGCGTGAACGCGACGCAGAACGACCAGGCCTACGGCCTCGCCCGCGAGGCGTATGCGGCCTACGGCGTGGACACGGATGCAGCCGTCGCTCGGGCACGCGACGTACCCATCAGCCTCCACTGCTGGCAGGCCGACGACGTCACCGGGTTCGAGGTCAAACCCGACGCGCTCGACGGCGGCGGCATCCTGGCCACCGGCAACTATCCGGGGCGGGCGCGAAACGGAAACGAACTGCGACAGGACCTCGATGAGGTGATGGCGCTCGTTCCCGGCGTCCTGCGGGCAAACCTGCACGCCTGTTACGCCGAGACCGACGGGGCGGCCGTGGACCGCGACGCGCTGGAGCCCGTCCACTTCGCCCGATGGATCGATTGGGCGAAGGCAGGCGGAATCGGCCTGGACTTCAACCCCACGTTCTTCGCCCACCCGAAGGCGGAGAGCGGCTTTACGCTCTCGAGCGCCGCCAAGACCGTCCGCGAGTTCTGGGTCCGTCACGCCGTGGCCTCGCGCCGCATCGCCGAGGCCATGGGCCGCGCGTGCGGGCCGCCGTGCGTCAACAACCTGTGGATTCCCGACGGGGCGAAGGATTCGCCCGCCGACCGCTGGGGACCGCGCGAAAGGTTGACCGAATCGCTCGACGCGATCTTCGCGGACGACGTTGGCGTCGATACGGCGCTTTGCATCGACTCGCTGGAATCGAAACTCTTCGGCATCGGCACCGAGGATTACGTCGTGGGCTCGTTCGAGTTCTACTCAAGTTACGCCCTGTCGCGCGGCCTCGTCCTGTGCCTCGACATGGGGCACTTCCACCCCACCGAGACGATTGCCGACAAGGTGAGCGCACTGCTGGGCTTCCACGAGCACCTGCTGCTGCACGTCAGCCGGCCCGTGCGGTGGGACTCCGACCACGTGGTTATCTTCAACGACGACGTGCGTGCCGTGTTTCAGGAACTGGTGCGCGGCGGGGCCCTGGGGCGGGTGTACGTGGCGCTCGATTTCTTCGACGCCGGCATCAATCGCATTGCGGCGTACTGCATCGGGGCACGCTCGACGCGCAAGGCCATCCTTTACGCCCTGCTCGAACCGGCCGAGCGGCTCGCCGAGTTGGAGGCCGAAGGCAAAGGGGCTCAGAAACTCGCCCTCATGGAAGAGATGAAAACCATGCCCCTGGGGGCCGTGTGGAACCACCTGTGCACCGAGTCGAACGTCCCGGCGGGCGCCGCCTGGATCGGAGAAATCGAAACGTACGAAAGAAACGTGCTTGCCAAGCGCGACCAGCCGCGAGCGTAAGCAAGCGGGTTGCCCGACCACTCGCTCACGCTCGTGGCTAGTCACGGCGTGCGAGCGGCTCGCCCGACCACTCGCTCACGCGCGTGGCTAGCCACGGCGTGCAAGCGACGCAGGTAAACGAACGAAAGGATGACGCGACGTGTCAATCATCGACGATCTGAATGCACTCGGCAGTCTCATGATGGAGAAGGGCCTCGTGGCGGGGCCCGGCGGCAACACCAGTGCCCGCGACGGCGAGATCATGGTCTGCACCCCCAGCGGATACGACGTCGACCGCGTGCCGGACGGGCAGTGGTCCACCGTGAACATCGAGACCGGCGAGCACCTCTCCGGGCCGCGCCCCACGTCGGAGTGGGAGATGCACCAGATGTGCCTGAAGGCCCGGCCCGAGATGAACGCCATCTGCCACGCCCACCCGCCGCGGGCGATCGGCCTGGTGGCCGGAGGCATGGAGATCCTGCCGTTCACGCCCGACTTCATCGCCTACGTGGACCACATCACGTACCTGCCGTTCATCAAACCCTCCTCCACCGAGATCGCCGAGGCGGTGGCGGCGGCCATGGCCGACGGCACCGACGCCGTCAGCCTGCGGAACCACGGGTTCGTCACGCTCGGCATCAACTGGCGCGACGCCTACAACAAGATGCTCATCATCGAGGACGATGCCCTGCTCCAGATGGCCGCCATCGCCGCCGGGGTGCCCACGCCGCTGGATGATGAGCAGATCGCCCACGTGCGCGGCATGGAGGTCGAAGCCTTCCGCCGCAAGGTGATCGAAGACGACAAATAGGCGCGCCGGGTCTTCGATAAACGGGGTGGCATGGCCACGCTTGCGTGGCCATGTAAGGCTCCGCGCGCATCGAT
>CAYVAM010000234.1:2794-6237 GCA_964449275.1 uncultured Anaerolineales bacterium | reverse complement strand
TGTCGATGGAGGCCGCCCTGGTGGCCGAGGAACTCCTGGCCAACTTCAAACCGTCTGCGGGCGAGTAACCGCCGGGTGGCGCTGGGGCACGCCGGCCCCGCCGGCCGTGCCGAACGGTCGCCTTGAAAGGAACGAGCCATGGCTCAAGCAAAACGTCGGGGCGCAGGCGCCGGCGCCGTCAGCATGAACATGACCCCGCTGATCGACATCGTCTTCCAACTGATCATCTTCTTCGTCCTGACCAGCCAGTTCCAGCAGTTGGAGATCGAGACAATGACGCTCCCGATGTCGATTGCCGCCGAACCCAAGGACCCGTTCCAGTATCGCAACGTCATCATCAACGTCGTCAATCCGGACAATCCGGAAGTCATCGTGATGGGCCAGCCGGTTGCCTACGGCGTCCTCGAGGTCGACAACGAACTCTCGTCGCTCCTGAAGGCCCGGAAAGCCACCATCCTGGAGACCGGCGAAAAACTGAACGTCATCCTCCGGGCCGATGAGATGATCCCCTACGAGGTCGTCGCCAGCGTCATGCTGGCCGCCGGCCGCGCTGAGATTCAAGGGTGGTGGATCACCACCGACATCGAGGAACCGGAAGACCTCCTGGACTAAGCAGGAGTGAGAAAGTGTTTCCGAACGGTCGTAGCGCCGGGGTTTATCCCCGGCGCGGAACCGCAGTCGGCAGGGTGGCATGGCCACGCTTGCGTGGCCATGGCGGTTGCTCTGGCCATAGAGGCTCATGGCCACGCAAGCGTGGCCATGCCACCCGCACAATGAAGGTCACGTGGGTAAACACGTACGTCGGCGTGCGACCCCCCCGTGGCGTGAAGGAGTCTCGAGATGGCCAAACACGAACGGCGCGAACAGCCGGCCAAGTTACAGCCGCCCATGGCCCCCATGATCGACGTCGTCTTCCAGTTGATCATCTTCTTCATGCTCATCCCCAACCAGCAGGCCGGCGAAGGATACCTGACGACGAACTTGCCGAACACATCCGGGCCCGTGGCCGGCAAGCCGCAGATAGACGTCCAGCGCATCAAGATCGAACTGGAACTCCCCGACAACGATAACAAGGGCGTCAACATTGTCCTGAACGACAGCCAGGTGTTCGGCAGAAACTTCCAGGGGCTCCTGGCGGCGCTCCAGGGCCTGAAGGCGCGGGGATTGCCCGCCGACCACCCCGTCCTGATTTCGCCGTGGATGGGCACGCGGCACAAGTGGGTGGTTCGGGCGTTCGACATGGCCGTGGCCGCACGGTTCACGAACGTCCACTTCGGCGTCCCGTACGACTAAGCGGGGTCAGGTAGGTCTTTTGCCGTCGTGTGCCATGCCCACGTTTGCGTGTGCATGCCGTGGCGAGACCTGATTGGGCTGGTAGCCCAAGGGGTTGCGCCGCTTACTTACGTGCGCGGCTAGTTTTTTCACGTGGCTGGTCGGGCGCGAGTGTAACCAGCCGCGAGCGTAAGCGAGCGGGTGCCGTTCTCGCTACAGCAAAAGACTTACGTAAGACCGCTTGGCGAGCCGGGCCTGTGGTCTGCAGGCTTCGCGCGGCGGGTGTCGCATCAGCCGGCGTGACCGGCAGCGGCGCAGGTGTTTGGCAGGCGCGCTTTTAGCCGTGACCCGCAGGGCAGCGCGCTGCTCGAACCGACCGAGGATCACCGGCGTCAACTGCCGGCCCCCGTGTGACACGGGCAGCGCGGGACCCGATGAAAGGCGGGGGACATGTTGGCTGGGGCTGGAAGGCAAGACGCTGTCCGGTTGCTTCCCCACTCAGTCACCCTAGGCGAAAGAACGGGCCCAACGTGATGCGACTGGTCTGGAGAATCTGGCTCCTCGCGTCTCTCGTGTTGCCTTGCGGGACGGCGGTCCGGGCGGCAGAGGCGACGGCCGACCCGTTCTATCAGGGTCTCAAAGCGCGCGGCCTGCGGACCCTGATGGAGACCTATCTGAAGCAGCGGGCCGCAGCCGCCGGCCGACCCGCCACCGGCGCCAAGACGGACGGGGGCAACAATCTGGCACTGGCCAGGTTGCAGGTCGAGAGCACCGTCCAAGCCAAGAACATGGCCGCACGCGACACCGCCTTTCAGAACGCCCGCAAACTGTACGAGGGCGCCATCGCCGACGCCGAGAAGTCGATGGAGGCCATCTCGGCCGACCGCATCGAGGAGGTGAACGAGGCCCGACGAGTGCTGCTGAACATCCGTCTCGAACTGGCCAACATGATCTACCAGAAGTGGCTGAGGGATGACCTCAACTTCCTCGAGGTGACCGACCGTCGCGGCGGCGACCGGGCACGCGCCACCGAACTGCTCCGGAGCGCCAATGAGCAGTACAACGCGACCATCCGCGACGCCGAGGTCTGGGAATCCACGCTCGACCAAATGCCCGAGGAACGCCGGCGCAAGCATATCAATTCCGGAGAACGCCGCAAGGTCCGCAATGTCCGGCGCGATGCCAAGTTTGCGAACGCCTGGGTGACCTACTACTACGGCTGGATGCTCCCCGAAGATTACAAGCCGCCCAAGGGCAAACGCACCCGTAAAGAGATCCTCGACGACGCCATCACCGCCTTTCAGGCCTACATCAGCATGTCCGACCGGGTTCCGGCCAAATGGCAGGGCTACATGGTCAGCGGCATGGCGCATCGCGAACTCGGCGAGTTCAAGGCGGCGCTTCAGGAGTTCGCGATGGCCAACCCGCCCGCGACCGATCCCAACGCCTCCGACCGCGTCAAGGAGCGAGAGGTCTGGAAGGACCAGGTACGGATCCGCGTCGCCTACGAGCACGCCGTCACCCTCATGCGAAAGGGCGACCACGAGAAGGCACGCAAAGCCATCGACGAGGCCACCAAGAAGTACAAGGACAAACTGGCCACCAGTCTGTACGGCATGGCCATGCCCCTGGTCAAGGCCGAGAGTTACGCCCGCGAGGGCGAGGCCGGCAACCAGCAGGGACTCAAAGACAAGGGCATGGCCATCTTCAAAGAGATCCACAAACGCGACAACCCCTGGCCCGTGCTCGTTCAGTGGATCCTCAAAGACCTGCTTGGCGAGACGCCCGATGTGGAGCGGGCACCGTTCCAACTCTGGATCGAGGCCAACGACGCCTTGGCCGAGGCCCAGAAGTCCGAGAACGCCGATAAGATGCGCAAGGCCGAGGGCCTCTTCAAGACCTACGCCGACAAGGTCGGCTCCAAAGACCCCAACTACGCCGCCGCCCTCTACAGCCGCGCCTACTGCCTGCTGACCCTCGGCCAGAAGGCCGAGGCCGCCGTACTGTTCCGCCAGGTCGCCGACGACGCCCCCAAGTACAAGTACGCCTCCGCCGCCGCCGGTTACGCCGTCAAGGTTGCCGGGGAAGTCTACGAAAGGGAGCAGACCGAGGAGAACCGGGTCGCCTACGAGAAAGCCCTCCGATGGTTCATGTCCATCGGAGGGCTTATG
>CAYVAM010000234.1:990-2784 GCA_964449275.1 uncultured Anaerolineales bacterium | reverse complement strand
CAAGGATCCGGATCAGCAGTATTTCCTGGCGCTGGTCCTGTATCGCGGCAAGGATTTCGTGAATGCGGCCGACGCCTTCGCACGCGTGCCCCAACCGGCCGAGCATTACCCCGACTCCAAGTACTGGGTGCCCCTGTGCCGCCTCGAGCATTTCCGCGAAAAGATCCTGCCCTCGCGCGACCCGCAACTGACCCTCAGCGGCGCGCGCACCGTCGCCAAGGCGCTGCTCGCCTATGCCGACTATGCCTTCAGCGCGCAGAACTCCAACCTCCCGGACGCCAAGAAGGAGCAGTTGCTCGACTGGGCCGAGGGGGCCTACGTCAATGCGGCCGACGTCTACCTGTACCAGGAAGTCGGGCTGGCGGCCGACGCCCTGCCGGTCCTCGACGCCATCGAGAGCAAGTTCAAACTCTCGGAAGGGACGCTCGGCAACGTCCTGAAACTGCGAATCGACGCCCTTCAGAAACTCGGCCGGTTGGACGAGGCACGGAAGGTCCTCGATCGGTTCCTCACCGTGGCCGAGCCCGAAAAAGTCGGGCCGGTGCTGCGAGGCCTGTTTGCCGCCATGACCGCCGAGGTCCGAAGCCTCATCAAACGCCGGCAGACCAAACTCGCCGGCGTCAAGGTCGAGCAGGCCAAGATCCTCGGCGACCGGTACCTCGAATGGCTCGACAAGAGCAAGGTCCCCAACAAGGCCCTCCAGATTGAGAACTCCCGCTACGACCTCGCCGAACTGTATCTGGCCGTCGGCAACTACGCCGGCGCCCTTCAGATCTACCGCGATATCGGCGGCCTCGACCCTCACAAGGCGAAGAAAGGCGAGTCGCTCAAGGAGGACTGCATCTACGGCCAGGCCCGCGCCTTCCAGGGCATGGGTGACACCGCTCCGGGTCCGGCACAGGCCAAGCCCAACTACGAGGCCTCCCTCGACCGCTGGCGCGTCCTCAGGCAGGTCGAGAAGATCGAGCCCGACGACTGGTGGGAGCGGACCTACAATCTCTACTACTGCAAGTACAAACTCGGCGACGAAAAGAGCGTACGCGACAACATCACCGCCATCGAACTCATGAGAGGCGTGCCCAAAGAACCCGTCCTTCAGAAAAAGTGGCGCGACCTCAAAGGCGCCGTCGCCGGCGACTGACACCCCGCGCCCCTGCTTGTTCGTCCTCGCGCCTGCTTCTATAATGCTCGGTCTATGGAACCGGTCCACGCGCACATCACGACCTACGGCTGCCAGATGAACCGGCTTGATGCGGAGTTGGTGGCCGAGTGCCTACGCGCTTCGGGCGCCTCCGTTGTGGACGACCCGGCTGAGGCCGGCGTCCTGCTGTTCGTCACGTGCTCGGTCCGCGCCCACGCCGAGGACCGCGTCTTCTCGAACATCGGCGCCCTCAAGGCCCGCAAGCGGCGCGAGCCGGACCTCGTCATCGGTCTCCTCGGCTGCACGGCCCAGCAGTACGGCGACCGCCTCCGCCGCCGTGCCCCGCTGGTGGACATCGTGTGTGCCCCGGGGCGCCTGGCCGAACTGCCGGAACTCATCGAAGAGGCCCGGACGAAGAGGGGTGCCCCCGTCATCGCCCTCGACCCCCCGCGCGGCGCCCCACACGCACAGCCTGAGCGAGCGGCCGGCGCCGAGGCGTTTGCCGCTGCCGACGCGGCGCTCGATGAGGTCGAGACCCGCCGCCCCCTCGGCGGACCGTCGCCCGGCCACGCGTTCGTCACGGTGATGCGCGGATGCGACAACTTCTGCGCTTACTGCGTCGTCCCGAACGTCCGCGGCCCGGAGCGCAGCCG
>CAYVAM010000234.1:0-980 GCA_964449275.1 uncultured Anaerolineales bacterium | reverse complement strand
TTGAGGAGGTCCGCCGCCTGGTGGGGCAGGGCGCGCGGCAGATTACCCTCCTGGGACAGGCGGTCAACAAGTACGCGAGCCGCGAGGACGGCCGCACGTACGACCTCGCCGACCTCATCGAGAACGTCGCCGAGACACCGAATCTGGCGCGCGTCAGTTTCATCACGAACCATCCCGGCGCGATGACCGAACGCCTGGCCGCCGTCTTCCGCAACGTGCCCGCTGTCTGCCCGTACCTGCACATGCCGGCCCAGTCGGGGTCCGACGCGGTCCTCGCCCGGATGAAGCGCGCTTACACGGCCGGTGAGTACGCGGATCGCGTGGCTATGGTCCGCGACGCGCGGCCGGAGGTGGCGGTGGCGTCGGACTTCATCGTCGGGTTCCCCGGCGAGACGGCGGAGGACTTTGAGGCTACGCTGGACCTCGTGCAGCGGATGCGCTTTTCCCAGGCCTTCGTCTTCAAGTATTCGCCGCGCCCGGGCACCTTCGCCGCCGAGCATTACGAAGACGACGTGCCGATGGTCGAGAAACGCCGCCGCAACCAGATCCTCCTTGACCTTGTCCGGGAGGTAGCCGACCAGGAGAACCGCCGGTTCATCGGCCGCACCGTCAACGTCTTCGTCGAAGGCCCCAGCCCGCATCCGAACCTGAACAGACAGGGAACGCAGGGAAAGGGGTCTGTGGGGCTGTTGGAGAACACGTGTGCCACGGCCGGTCTTGTCCGGCCGTGTGTTTTTCCGGGCTGGCTTCAACTGCGCGGCCGCACACCCGGCAACCGCATCGTCGTCTTCGATGGCCCGGCCGACCTTGCCGGCGCCGAAGTAAACGTCGAGGTCGTCGACTCCAGCCCGCTCACGCTTTTCGCGCACCTGGCCCAGGCGACATAGGCCGGGGCGTGCCCCGGCTTCGCTGTCCGAGGTGTGCCACGGCCGGCCTTGCCCGGCCGTGCGTTTTTTTCAATTGGCGCGCCACTGGCGGCT
>CAYVAM010000233.1:0-6267 GCA_964449275.1 uncultured Anaerolineales bacterium | reverse complement strand
AGATGCTGTGAACGATGTTCTCGCGAAGGCTAAGCGAATGGGTAGCCTGGAGGGAAGAATACAGAAGCCGTTCAAGCATTTTTCTCCGGTGAAAGGAGCTGACAGCGCGAAGTACCCGAAGATTGCCCTTGTTGAGACGACAGTGCAACGACTGAACGCAAACTACATGGGACGATACATAGCGCAGGCAATTGCGCACATCCCTTGCGATGAGATAGAGGAGGGCGCAAATGGCGGCTATCCGGCTGCGCTTGTGATCGCTGCACAGCCCTATCGCCGCCAGATCATTACTCGCCTCGAACACGACGGGTACGCCGTTGATACAAGGCGAGACCAGGGGGACAAGCTGGTTCGCGAGGAAGGACTCTCGATTCTGAAAGAGGACCCAGAGTCGAACCTCGGCTGGCGAATTGTCCTGCATGTAGACAAGCCGTCCTTTCTTGCAGACACCGTCGCGCAGACAGCCGACGGAACACGGCGTCTTGTGAGCACCCTCCCGAATGACTACCGTGACACGGTGCTGGCTGATGCTGGTGCGTACGAGACGCCCGAGGAGGAATCGGACAATGGACGGCGTGCTGCGGAGGGGGATCGTTTGCCGTCAGTGAAGGTGACATCCTTTGAGGGTGCCAAGGGTCTCTCAGCGCAGCATGTGTTCATCGCAGGCCTGCATGACGGCGAGCTTCCCGGCAATCCCAGGGCGATCCAGGGTCTGGAGATCTGCAAATTCGTGGTTGGGCTCACCCGCACGCGCAAGATGTGCTCGCTCATCTACACGCGCCATTTCGCGGGCCACCCGAAGTCGCCCTCCTCGTTCATCTCGTGGATCGACGGAGCCCGGCTGGAGCGCATCGAGGTGAGTGCGGAGTACTGGAAAGATGCGGCCCGGAGGCAAGGGGGGTGAGCGGCGCGCGTGATCACACAGACGTGAGTGTGGTGGAGTTCCGTTGCCACACACCTTATCTCCCGTTCAAAGCCGTTGCCGTTCGCCTTTCGCCTGATTGACGCTGTTCTCTGCCGGCTCTGCGTCCTCGGCGATCTCTGCGTTTAAGGCCGTTGCCCTCAATCCCTTTCCCCGGAAATGGGCATTGAACCCTTTTTCGCTTGAGCCCGGCCACACGCCGACATAGAATGTGCTGTGGGCCATTTGTCCGGCTCACCCGCCAACTGTCTCCGGCCGGAGCGGAAGACACACGCAAGAGCAGGGCACAGCACAATCAGGATGCGACGGTTGACCCGGCGGACCTGTGCACGGCGTGCTTCACGGGCGATTACCCAACCGAGGTCCCCACCGATTTCCGCAAAGAGCAATTCGACCTCCCGCAGAGGGCGGTGCGCTAAATGACCGGCCCCGCAATCCTGGCACTCGAAGACGGACGCGTGTTCCGCGGCACGGCGTTCGGCGCCATCGGCGAGGCTGCCGGGGAAGTCGTCTTCAACACCTCCATGACGGGTTACCAGGAGGTCGTAACCGACCCATCGTACCGCGGCCAGATCGTCGTGATGACCTACCCGCTGATCGGCAACTACGGGGTGAACGAAGAGGACGTCGAGTCGCACCGGCCATGGGTCGAGGGGTTCGCCGTCCGCGAGGTCAGCCGCATACGGTCCAACTGGCGCTCCACGAAGGACCTCGACACGTACCTGGCCGAGAACGGGATCCCCGGCATCTCCGGGCTGGACACGCGGGCGCTGGCGCGGCACATCCGCGAGGCGGGGGCCATGCGGGCCGTCCTGTCGAGCATCGATGGCGACCCGGCCGGCCTCGTCGCCAAAGCGAGGGCCTCCCCGCACCTCGAAGGCCGCGACCTCGTCAAGGACGTCACCTGCATGGACGCCTGGGAGTGGGAGCCCGAGACCGCCCCCGACGGGCCGCTGGTCGCGGTGCTCGACTACGGCGTCAAGTACGGCATCCTGCGGTGCCTGAAAGAGGTGGGTTGCCGTGTCATCGTGATGCCGGCGGGGTCGACGGCCGAGGAGATCGCCGACCGCCGACCCGACGGCGTCATGCTCTCGAACGGTCCCGGCGACCCGGCGGCCGTGCCGTACGCCGTGGCGGTGCTGCGGCAACTCATCGAGGATCCGCCGGGCGGCAACCCGGCGCCGATCTTCGGCATCTGCATGGGTCACCAGATGCTCGGCCAGGCCCTGGGCGGGGAGACGTTCAAACTCAAGTTCGGCCACCACGGCGCCAATCACCCGGCCAAGGACCTGGCGACCGGCAAGGTGGCCATCACCGTCCAGAACCACGGGTTCTGCGTCCGTTCAGACAGTCTGCCCGAAGGCGACGTCGAGATCACCCACATCAACCTGAACGACCGGACGCTGGAGGGCCTGAGGCACAAGCGGCTGCCGATGTTGGGCGTCCAGTTTCACCCGGAGGCGTCGCCCGGCCCGCACGACGCCCACTACATGTTCCGACGATTCGTGGACCTGATGCGCGAGCACCATGCCTAAACGTACGGACATCCGGAAGATCCTCATCATCGGCTCCGGGCCGATCATCATCGGCCAGGCATGCGAGTTCGACTACTCCGGCACCCAGGCCTGCAAGGCCCTGCGGGCCGAAGGGTACGACATCGTGCTGGTCAACTCGAATCCCGCCACCATCATGACCGACCCGCAGTACTCCGACCGGACCTTCATCGAGCCGATTACGGCCGAAGTCGTCGAGAAGATCATCGCGGGCGAGCGGCCGGACGCGTTGCTTCCGACGGTGGGCGGCCAGACGGCTCTGAACGTGGCCGAGGAACTCGCCCACAGCGGCGTCCTGGAGGCATACGGCGTCGAGATGATCGGCGCCAAACCCGAAGCCATCGAGAAGGCCGAGGCCAGGGACCTGTTCAAGCAGTCGATGGAGCGGATCGGCCTGAAAGTGCCTCTGGGCCGCGTCGTCACCACCGTCAAGGAGGCCGTCGAAGCAGGAAAGGAGATCGGCCTGCCGGTGATCCTGCGGCCGAGTTTCACCCTCGGCGGGACGGGCGGCGGCGCGGCGTACAACACCGAGGAACTCGCGCGCCAGGCCAAGACCGCCCTCGACGCCAGCCCCGTCCACACCGTCCTCATCGAGCAGTCGATCCTGGGATGGAAAGAGTTCGAACTGGAGGTGATGCGCGACCTGGCCGACAACGTCGTCGTCATCTGCTCGATCGAGAACCTCGACCCGATGGGCATCCACACGGGCGATTCCATCACCGTGGCGCCCGCCCAGACGCTCTCGGACCGCGAGTACCAGGCGATGCGCGACGCGGCGGTGGCCATCATCCGCGAGATCGGCGTCGAGACGGGCGGCTCGAACATCCAGTTCGCCGTCCATCCCGCCACCGGCGAGATGCTTGTCATCGAGATGAACCCGCGCGTCTCCCGCTCCAGCGCCCTGGCGTCGAAGGCCACGGGGTTCCCGATTGCCAAGATCGCCGCCAAACTGGCGGTCGGCTATACGCTCGACGAAATCCCCAACGACATCACCCGGCAGACGCCCGCCTCCTTCGAGCCGACCATCGACTACTGCGTCGTCAAGGTGCCGCGCTTCACCTTCGAGAAGTTCCCGCAGACCGAACCCGTGCTGACGACCTCGATGCGGAGCGTCGGCGAGGCCATGGCCATCGGCCGCACGTTCAAGGAAGCGCTCCAGAAGGCCCTGCGGTCGCTCGAAACGGGCGTGGCGGGGCTCGATGACCTGGGCGAGGAGATCGACGCCCAGGATCTGAAGCACGGTCTCGTCACGGCCAGCCCCAAACGCATCTTCTACCTGAAACGGGCCTTCCAGACGGGGATGACCATCGAGGAGGTCCACGCCCTGACGTGGATCGACCCGTGGTTCCTCGATAACATCCGGCAACTCGTCGAGAAGGAAGAGGAACTGAAGCGCCTCGGCGCAGCCGCCGCAAGGCCCGAAGAGGCGCTGACCCGGGAGCAACTGTTCGAGGCCAAACAATACGGTTTCAGCGACCGGCAACTGGCCCGGCTGCTCGGCGCCGACGACGAGGAGGTGATTCGCCAATGGCGCCGGGCCTGCGGCGTCGTACCGATGTATAAACTCGTGGACACGTGTGCGGCCGAGTTCGAAGCCTTCACACCGTACTATTACTCGACCTATGAGCAAGCGGAAGAAATCGTCAAGTAAGCGGGTTGAGGCAAGTTCTGTCCACTTGCCGCGCGGCGCGTCTCCCGACCCGCCGCGTACAGACCTGCCTTTGCGCGGTCGCCCCGGAGACCAACCGCGCAAAACTTCTCCGAGCCCGCTTAGACCGTTCGCCCCCCGTCAGCCGGGGGAGCGCGTGCTGGTGCTGGACTTCGGGTCGCAGTACACGCAACTGATCGCCCGCCGCGTGCGCGAATGCGGCGTGTATTCCGAGATCGTGCCGCACACCATCACGCCGCGGCACTTGGCGAAGGATCGGCCGGCGGCGCTCATCTTCTCGGGCGGTCCGGCCAGCGTGACGACGGAGGCCGCCCCGACGTGCGAACCGGGACTGCTGCGCCTCGGCATCCCGGTCCTCGGCATCTGCTACGGCCTGCAACTGATGGCCAAACTTCTGGGCGGCCGCGTCCAGGCCGCCGACCGGCGCGAGTACGGCCACGCCGTCATCGACGTCCTCAAGAAACGCGACCTGTTCCGCGGCCTGGCGCGCCGCCTGCGGGTGTGGATGAGCCACGGCGACCAGGTCATCGCCCCGCCGAAGGGGTTCGAGGTTCTGGCCCGGACCCACGCGGCGCCCGTGGCGGCCATGTGCCACCCGAAGAAGCGGCTCTACGGCCTCCAGTTTCATCCGGAGGTCATCCACACGCCGGAGGGGACCGAGATCCTGCGGAACTTCCTGTTCCGCGTGGCCGACTGCCGGGGCGGGTGGACGACCGAGTCGTTCATCGAGACAACCGTGGCCAACCTGCGGCAGACGATCGGCGACGAGCAGGTCCTTTGCGGCGTGAGCGGCGGCGTCGATAGTTCGGTCCTGGCGGCGGTGCTGCACCGGGCCATCGGCGGACGGCTACGCTGCGTCTTCGTCAACAACGGCCTGCTGCGGAAGAACGAGGCGGCCCACGTCGCCCGCAACTTCCGCGGGCGGCTCGGCATCCGCCTCCACACCGTCAACGCCAGCAACCGGTTCCTGAAGCGGCTGCGTGGCGTGGCCAGCCCGGAACGCAAACGCCACATCATCGGCAACGCCTTCATCCGCGTCTTCGAGCGCGAGGCCCGGCGCCTGGGTGCGCCGCGGTTCCTGGCGCAGGGGACACTGTACCCGGACGTCATCGAGAGCACCTCGGCTCACGGCGGGCCGTCGGCCACCATCAAGACGCACCACAACGTGGGCGGCCTGCCGCCGAACCTCAAGTTCTCGCTTATCGAGCCGTTCCGCTACCTCTTCAAGGATGAGGTGCGGCAGGTGGGCGCCGAACTCGGCCTGCCCAAAGAGATGATCTGGCGGCACCCGTTCCCCGGGCCGGGGCTGGCGGTGCGGATCGTGGGACCGGTGAACCGGCGGAAACTGAAGACCGTCCGCGAGGCCGATGCCATCTTCCTCGAAGAACTCCACCGCTCGGGCCAGTACCACAAGATGTGGCAGGCGTTCGCCCTGCTCCTGCCCGTCAAGGCCGTCGGCGTGATGGGCGACGAGCGGACCTACGCCAACGTCATCGCTCTGCGGGCCATCACCAGCCGCGACGGCATGACCGCCGACTGGGCACGACTGCCGCCCGACGTCCTCGCCCACGTCGCCACACGCATCATCAACGAGGTCAAAGGCGTCAACCGCGTCGTCTACGACGTCTCCAGTAAGCCGCCCTCGACGATTGAGTGGGAGTGAGCGGGACATGTAGGCCGGGGCGTGCCCCGGCATCCGACTCTGCACGCACGCCGCTTCTGTTGCAGTGCGTAGGGTGCGTGCTCTGCACGCACGCCGCTTCTGTCGTAGTGCGTAGGGTGCGTGCTCTGCACGCACGCCGCTTCTGTTGCAGTGCGTAGGGTGCGTGCTCTGCACGCACGCCGCTTCTGTCGTAGTGCGTAGGGTGCGTGCTCTGCACGCACGCTGCTTCGTCGTAGTGCGTAGGGTGCGTGCTCTGCACGCACGCTGCTTCTGTCGTAGTGCGTAGGGTGCGTGCTCTGCACGCACGCCGCTTCGTCGCGGCACAAGGCCACCCGACGGCTCTCCCAACGGGACGCTGCGCGCCGCGTCGGGCTCGAACGGGCGTGCTCGGCGGAAGTTGACATTAACTGTCGTAGTAGAGGTGGAACTCGTACGGGTGCGGGCGGAGGGCCATCTCGGC
>CAYVAM010000232.1:0-6281 GCA_964449275.1 uncultured Anaerolineales bacterium | reverse complement strand
GAAACGTCTCGCTCGGCGCGAGCGTCCGCAGCACGGTGTGGAGCCAGACGCCGCTCGCGCCGACGGCCGCCAGGCGCTGAAGGAGGCCGTCGGGGTACGGGTCGAGCGCCGGATCGCTGAGCGGGTCGCCGTACATGGCGAAGTAGGAGTAGATGAAGCGAAGTTGGAACCGTCCGTCCGCCGCCGCGCCGGGCCCGGCCGCGGGCCCCGGCGCGCTGAGGTCCTCGACGAAACGGAACCGGGTCTCGGCGCCGGCGAGGAAGTCCTCGCCGAACGTGTTGCGGACGAGGGTGCGGATCTCGGCGGCGCGCCGGCGGGCGGCGTCGGTCGGCGGGGCATACACGAGCGGCGGGCACTTCGGCTTGAGACTGCCCAGTTTGCTGAACAGGAAGTCGTCTTCGCGCAGGCAGTACGCGAGTTGCTCGGCCGAGCGGTCCAGCAGGACGAGCAGTTGATCGTACGGCAGCAGGTGCCAGTTGCGCCGCAGCACGGTGATGTAGCCGCGCGTCCGCCACTCGCGCTGGATGGCCGGCTGGTCGGGCAGGCCCATCGACGCCGCCACCGCCCGGACGTTCTCGACGGAGGTGTCGAGCACCTTGGCGAGCCGCTCGGCGGGCACGACGGTCCAGTTCCGCCAGACCAGGGCGTGGACGCGGTCAGGGAAATGGGGCACGGCCACGGGCGCCGGCGCACTGCCCATCGGCAGGGCCTCGGCCGCCAGCGCCGCCCCCGCCGCCGCAAGGATCACCACGACAGGCAGCAGCATGTAGCAGGGCATGTGCTGACTCCTTGCTTCGAGAGCAAGCCGCGCAGGCCTGGAAGATCCGCTACCGTTTATGCCACGTCGGCTTCTCATTCTTCCCGAACCACTCCAAGAGCAGTTTCTTGCGCGGCGTGGGTTCTTGGGTGGGCCGGGCGTCGGCGCGGTCGGGACCGTGTTCGGCACTCCAGCCGTTCCATTCGCGGAAGGCGTGGTACGTCCAGTCCCAGCCGTATTTCTCAAAGACGTCGATGCAGTCCTTCAGGTACCGGTGGGCGCTTCCGTCGGGCGCCCAGCGGATGGCGCTGAACTCGCCGAGGAAGATGTGCACGTTGTAGGTTTTCTGGAAGGCGATGGCGCGGCCGAGGGCGGCCTCCAGTTGGTCCTTGTTCCACTGCTTCCCCTCAATCACGCCGGGATAGCGCAGCGGCGGCTGGTTCCGGTTGTGCACGCCCTGGTGGGTGAAGGTGTGCGGCTTGTACATGTGGACACTGTAGACGACCTTCGGAACGTCGAGGGGGACGAGGTTCTCCAGGCCGTCCGGCCCGCCCCACGGGGCAGGTTCGATGATGATCGCGCGGTCGGGGTCGATTTTGCGGATCGCTTTGGCGCACCGTTCGGCGAGACCCTGCCAGTCGAGGGCGTCTTCGGCCATGCCTTCCTCGAGCGGCTCGTTCAGGATGTCGTAACCCCAGATGCACCGGGCGTCTTTGTACCGTCGGGCGATCTGCCGCCAGACCTCGACGAAGCGGTCCTGCATCCGCTTGCTGGTGAAGAGGCTGCGGCCGACCGGGGCCCAGTGTCCGGGGCCGGTGTGCAGGTCCACGACGACCATCAGGCCGACCTCTTTGCAGACGGGCAGTGCGGCGTCGAGTTTCGCGAGTTCGCGCTCCAGCCGCCGGTCGTATTCCGCGAGGTTGCCCGTGTCGAAGCGGGGCTTGAAGCCAAAGAGTTGCCATCGCACCAGGTTGGCGTTCCACTGGCGGGCGAAGGTGCGCAGGTCGTCGGCGGTGGCGTTGGGGCTGACCATCGCCCCGCGGAGGCGCGGCAGGGTGTGACCCTTGTACCGCGGTCCCTTGTGGACGCGGGAGGCGGTCGCCGGCGCGGCGCGGCGGCCGGCGACGCGGAGGTCGTCGAACGTCTCGGCAAGGATTACGTCGCCTGCCTTCGGCACGGCCTCGCACCATGCGATAGCGGGAAGAAGGCAGACGCATAAGGCGAGAAGGATGGCGATTCGCATGCTGGGCCCCTCAAACGTGAGTACGGCACGCGCGTTAGCCGCGGGGCTTGCCCCGCGCGCCGCGCAAGCGCGCGTTAGCCGCGGGGCTTGCCCCGCGCGCCGCGCGACCCACGGCCGCGGCTTCGCCGCTACCGCTGTCCGCCGGCCATGCTGCGGTAGGCCTTGAGAAAGGAGTCGGAGTAGATCTGCTTGTTCATGAGCATTTCGGCGGTAGCGACCACGTCGACGAGCGGCTCGTCGAGGACGTCGATGATGGCCGAATCGCACCCGTGGCTGATGGCCATGGCCAGGAACGCGCGGTTGATGAGGCTCCGCTTGGTGGTTCCCTGGCTGAGGTTCGACAGGCCCATCGTGATGTGCGGCGGTGGGTCGGACATGAGCCGGATCTGGTCGATGGTTGCCAGGATGTTGCCCGGCTGCTCCTGTGCCCCCGGGACGTTGACGGGCAGGATGATGGGGTCGATGAACAGGCGGTCGGGTGTCATGCCGAGTTCCATGCACTTGGTGATGATCTCGGCGGCGATGGCGACGCGGCTGTGCACGTTCTGTGGCACGCCCTCGACGTTCATGGTCAGGGCGATGATGCTGCCTCCCGATGCGTCGGCCATCTCGACGTACTTGTCGAGGACCTCCGTGTCGCTCTTCTTGTCGAGTGGCGTGGAGTTCAGGAGCACCCCGCGGCTCGTGTCGCAGACCTGGAGGCCGGCCTTGATGACGTCGGGTTTCTGGCTGTCCAGGCAGAGCGGCGTCTCGACGGCGTCCTGGGCCGTCTCGACGAGCCATTTGATGGCATCCTGCTGGTCGGCGGCGGCGGTGCCGACGTTGATGTCGAGGTATGCGGCCCCGGCCTCCGTCTGGCTCTTGGCGAGTTCGACGACGGGAGCGGGGTCCTTGTCGGCGATGGCGGCCTTGACGTCGAGGAACTGTCCGTTGATGCGTTCGGCGATAGCGATCATGTTTTTCTCCCGTTGGTGCGTGAGTACCCGTGGTTTGAGTCGCGCCCCAGGTCGGGGCCACCGCGACCTTCCGGTCGCGGCTCGAAACAGACCAGTCGAGGCCACCGCGACATCCCGGTCGCGGCTCGAAACAGACCAGCCGAGGCCCACGCGACATCCCGGTCGCGGCTCGAAACAGACCAGTCGAGGCCCACGCGACCCATTCGGCTGCGCTCAGGGCAGGCTCTTCCGGTCGCGGCTCGAAACAGACCAGTCGAGGCCCACGCGACCCATTCGGCTGCGCTCAGGGCAGGCTCTTCCGGTCGCGGCTCGAAACGGCTCGAAAAGGTTACGCGTCGCTGCCCCGGAGCCCGTTGATGTAGGTCTGGACGGCAGCGATGGCCTTCGGGTGCCGCATTCGGACGATGTCCACGCCCGATTGCAGCAGTGCGATGGCGGTGACGGTTTCCCAGAGTGGTCCGCGTCTTGCGGCGTTGCCCCATTCGGGTGCGTCCTCGTCGGAGGTTTTGGCCTCCTTGGCCCTCCAGGCCTCGTATCCGACGTCGCAGATTTGGGGCATGGCCATGAGTTTGTCGCCGGCGAGGGCCGCCAGGCGCTCCCGCTCCTGGATCGAGTATGCGTATTCCATGCCATAGCCCAGGGCGCCGGTGGTCTGGAACATGACCAGCCGCTCGAGCGGGAAGCCCATGTCGGAAACCAGGATGTTGACCTGCTTGGCGATGTTGATGTCGAGCGGCGCCTCGCTGATGAGGAACTGGTTGTCGGCCAGCGCGATGGCCGTCAGGTTCTTGTAGTTGTCCTCCGTCACGGTGCCGAGGAGGACGTTCCGGCCCTTGGCGGCCTCCGAGACCTTCGGCATGACGGCGTTGTCCTTATCGTCGTTGCCGCACCCCCACAGGATGAGCGGCACATCGACCGCCTCGAGGACCTTCCTGGTAACCTGAACGGCATGGTCGGCATCCCGGTCGCCCTTGTCGGGATGGATGCCGTCGAACTTGATGCAGAGGAGTTCGGCGCCGACGGTCTCGACGGCCTTGGTGGCCCATGCGGCCGGGTCCTGGAGCACGTCGTCATAGGCGTCGGCCAGGACGGGCGGCCAGTCTTCGGGCGGGGCGTCGAGGACGTCGACGGCGATGACGGGCCTATGGCCGGTAACCTCGCGGTCGCCGCTGTGGGGGATCGTCTTGGCGCCGCCGACGGTCACGCTTTTTCGGTCCCCGCCTCCGAGGGTAATCTCATTAACCTGGCCCGAGTACGCCTCTTTCAGGGGCGGTAGAGGCATCGTTTCTCCTTTCGCTAGGTGCGCTGCTTTGCTTTTTCGAGGTTCAGTATCCCGGCGAGGGCGTTGCCGACGGCTCGGTATGCCACATTGCCGGGGTCCAGTTCGAAAACCGTTCCGCCGCACGCCGAAAGTTCCTGGACGCGGTCATCAAGCGGCACGCGCCCGATGGTCGGAAGGTCATCGGCCGCAGGGGGCAGGGCGGCTCCTTCGGTCATTTTGTTCCACAGGACGCCTTTCTCGCGGATGGTAATCGGAAGGCGCTCGGCGAGCCCCAGGATGCGCTCGGCCGTTTTGGCACCGACGACCGTCGGTTCGGCGACGACGATGAGATGGTCCACGGCGTCGGTCGTGCGGCGTGAGAGATGCTCCATACCGGCCTCGTTGTCGAGGACGACCCACCCGTAGTCGCCGCCCGCCTGGTCGAGGTATTTGCGCAGCAGGTGGTTGACGGCGCAATAGCACCCTGGTCCCTCGGTGTGGCCCATGGCCAGAAGGTCGAAGCCCTTGGCCTCGACCACGGCGCGCTGGATGGCGTATTCGACGGCCCGCTCGCGGTCCATGCCGGGGCCGGTCTGGAGGGTGCGGTCGAGTGCGGCGTCGCGGATTTCGCCGACTGTCGTTTCCGGTTCGAGGCCGAGGGCGTCGCCGAGGCAGGTGTTGGGGTCGGCGTCAACGGCCAGGACGCTGCGGCCGGTTCGCTCCATGAGATGGCGGACGATCATGGCGGCGAGAGTGGTTTTGCCGCTCCCCCCTTTTCCAGAGATGGCGATTAAGGCACTCACTCGGTATGCTCCCGGTTTTCCGTCCCGGTTTTGGTCACGGCTTTCTGGACGTTCGGAAAGCGTGCCAGATCGGTATGCGGCAGGAAGTTGGCCTGCATGAAGGCATCCATGTACGTGGGGTGGTTCATCAGGTCGAAGTAGGTCATGCGACCGGCGATCTGTTCGGCCCTGGCAAGTGCGCGGCGGCTCATAATGGCCATCTTGGCCCCGGCGATGGACGTGTTGCCGACGAAGTGGATGCGGTCGTGCGGGATGTCCGGCAACATGCCGATGGCAATCGCCTTGCGTACGTCGAGGTAGTTGCCGAACCCGCCGGCCACGAAGATGGCCTTGAGCCCGTCGTAGGTCGTCCCGGTCGATTCCATGAGGATCTGGATGGCGGCATAGACTCCGGCCTTGGACCGGACGAGGTTCGAGATATCGGCCTGGGTGATGACGATGGGGTCTTGTCCGTCTCTGCCCGGGACGAGCGTGAACTCGGGCCCGTCGGGTCCTTCGGCCAGGCGCGGGTCGGCGCTGTCGGCGAAGCGGCCGGTCCGGTCGATGATGCCGAGTTCCAGGAGGCCGGCCAGCGTATCGAGCAGTCCGGTGCCGCACAGGCCGCGCGGCGCCTCGCCGCCGATCGTCCGGAACTTCAGTTCCCGGTCGTCGGTCACGGTGGCGCGCTCGATGGCGCCCGGCGCAGCCCGCATCCCGTGTTTGACGCCGGAGCCTTCAAAGGCCGGTCCGGCGGAGGAGGAGGCGCAGACCATCCACTCTTTCGACCCGAGGACAACCTCGCCGTTGGTGCCGATGTCGATGAACAGACTCAGGCGCGGGGCCTCGTAGAGACGGGTGGCCAGGACGCCGGCCACGATGTCGCTGCCGACATAGGCGCCGACAGCCGGCAGGACGTAGAGGAGCCCGCGTTTGTTGATGCGGATGCCGGCCTCGGCCGCCCGGATGGGGGGGATCCAGGCGGCGGTCGGAACGTAAGGCGTGCGGCGGATGCGGCGGGGGTCGAGATTCAGCAGGAAGTGCGTCATCGCCGTGTTGCCCGCGCAGATGACCGACGCGATGCACTGCAACCCGATGCCATGGCGGACGGCCAGCGTTTGGATGAGGTCGTTGACGTCGTGGACGATGCGGCGTTGCATCTCGTCGAAGGCGTTGTGCTCCTCGGCGTAGATGATGCGGCGGATGTAGTCGTCGCCGAAGTGCATCTGCGAGTTGTAGGTGGCCTCGGCGTCGATCGTGGTAGCCGACGTCAGGTCCACGAGGT
>CAYVAM010000231.1:0-6294 GCA_964449275.1 uncultured Anaerolineales bacterium | reverse complement strand
CCCCCCCCCCCCCCCCCCCCCCCCCCCCCCCCCCCCCCCCCCCCCCCCGGGGGGGGGGGCCCCCCATCCATGCCAAGCCATTCTCTGCCGGCCGCTGCCGTCGTGATGTTCTTTGTCGCCCTGGGTCCGGTCGTTGCGGCCGGGGCCGAGACGGCGGAGCAGCCGGCCGGCGCACAGCCGCCTGCTGCAGCGAAAGACACGATGCCGACCAGTATCAGCGGCGTCTTCCCTCACTTGGCGGTCAGCGTGGACGAGATCCCCGGCTCGGAGACCGGCATCGGCGCCCTCATGCCGTGGGCCGACCGCCTGTGGCTCGTCACGTACGTGGCCCACATTCGCGGCTCGGGGACCGGCCTGTTCGAGATCGGCCCCGACCTCCGCATGACCAAGCGCCCCGAAAGCGTCGTCGGCACGTATGCCAACCGCATGATCCATCCCCAGTCGAAGCAGTGCATCATCGGGCCGCACTTCATCGACGCGAAGCGCAACGTGCGGACGTGCGATGCCATCAAGGGCCATCGCCTGACCGCCACGATGACGCACCTTAAGGACAAGGCGGACAAGGTCTACTTCCTGACGATGGAGGGCCTGCTCTTTGAGGTGGACGTCCACTCCCTCGAAGCCACGCAGGTGGCGGACGTCAAGAAGGAACTCGGCATCAAGGGCCGGTGCCATTTCAAGGGCGGCTTCACGGGCGCCGGACGCGTCGTCGTGGCCAACAACTCCTACGACGAGGGGGACGTGCTGGCCAAGAACCACGACGGCCGCCTCGCCGAATGGAACGGCAAGAAGTGGACCGTTATCGAGCGGACCGCCTTCTGCGAGGTCATGGGCGCACACCACACCATCTTCGCCACCGGCTGGGACCCGGCTTCGGCCATCCTCAAGGTCTTCGCAAAGGGCAAGTGGTCCACGTACCGCCTGCCGAAGGCCAGCCACTGCTTCGACCACGCCTGGTTTACCGAGTGGCCGCGCATACGCGAGGTCGAGACCGAACGGTTCCTCATGCACGCCCACGGCATGTTCTACGAACTCTCGTCGCTCATCTACGAGGGCCGGCCGTGGGCGCTGAAACCCATCTCGGTGCACCTGAGGATGATCCCCGACTTCTGCTCCTGGCGCGGACTGACCGTCCTGGCGGGCGACCAGGCAACGGCCTGCGGCGGAAACCTGTTGGCCGGACAGCCACAATCGAACCTCGTGTTCCTCAAGACCGACGACCTCTGGCGGTTCGGAAAGCCCAAGGGGTTCGGCGGCGTCTGGCGAGAGGCCGACGTCAAGGCCGCCGAGCACTCCGACCCGTACCTGATGACCGGCTTCGACCGGAAATGCCTGCACCTCGCGCACGAGACCGACGCCGACGTCGAGTTCACCGTCGAAGTGGACTTCATCGGCGACGGCACGTGGAAGGTCTACGAAAAGATCGCCGTCCCGCCCCGCGGTTACGTCCACCACGAGTTTCCCTCCGGGTTCAGCGCCCACTGGATTCGCGTTACGGCCGACAAGGATTGCCGTGCGACGGCGTGGTTTATCTACAACTGAGCCTGACGCGCGCTAGAGCAAAAAAAGGTACCAGGTACCTTTTTCGACAAAACAGCCTTCTTGCCACCAAGAACGCCGAAAACAAAAAAAGGTACCTGGTACCTTTTTCTCCTTTTTCTACAGTGAGGCGTCGCAGATCATGCCCCAGCCCCTCATCCTCGCCACGTGGACCTACGGCCGGACGGCGTGCGCTGCCGGGTGGCCGCATCTGCTTCGTCAGGACGGCGGCGCCTTGGATGCCGTCCATCACGCCTGCCGCGCCGTTGAAGCCGATCCCGAAACCATGACCGTCGGCTACGGCGGCCGTCCCGATGCGGCGGGCGAGGTGACCCTCGATGCGGCGGTCATGCTCTCGCCGTCGCGGTGCGGGTCGGTCTGCTGCGTTCGCGGGTTCATGCATCCGACGTCCATCGCGCGGCTGGTCATGGAGCGGACGCCGCACGTCATGCTGGCCGGCGACGGGGCCGAACGCTTCGCACGGGGGCAGGGGATGGAACCGGCCGATCTCCTGACCGACGCGGCACGCGCGGCGTGGGAGCACTGGCGCAAGGAGCACGCCGCAGAGGACCGGCCGCCCGCCCCGAAGGCCAACATCGAGGAGGCCGATCACGACACGGTCGGCGTTTTGGCGCTCGACGCGCGCGGCACGCTTGCCGGGGCGTGCTCGACGAGCGGTCTCGCGTTCAAACTCCCCGGCCGCGTCGGCGACTCCCCCATCATCGGACACGGCCTCTACGTGGACCCGGCCCGCGGCGCCGCCGTCGCGACGGGTCACGGCGAACTGGTGACGGGCGTGTGCGGCACGTTCCTGGCGGTCGAACGGATGGGGCAGGGGGCCTCACCCGCCGAGGCCGCCGCCGATGTGATCCGCCGCATCCACAAGACCTATGACCTGAAGGACGACCACCAAGTCGGCATCATCGCGCTCGCCCCGTCCGGCGAGTGGTCGAGCGCCGCCGTGCGCCCCGGCTTCCGCGTGGCCGTCCGGACGCCCCACCGCGCCAACCTGCTGGACCCGCAATACGTCCATCTGCCATAAAAAAAGGTACCAGGTACCTTTTTCGGCAAAACAGCCTTCTTGCCACCAAGAACGCCGAAAACGAAAAAAGGTACCTGGTACCTTTTTCGCGTAGCACGGCTTACCGGAGCGCGTCGGTTACGACGCGGCGCATCGTTTCGACGGGGGCGGGCGCACCCGTCCACAACTCGAACTGTTCGACCGCCTGGCGGACGAAATGGTCGATGCCGCAGACGGTGCGGCAGCCGGCGTCGCGGGCTTCGGTGAGCAGGCGCGTCTCGGCCGGGTTGTAGACGGCGTCGTAGACGACCACGCCTTCGCGGAGCATCTCGCGCGGGATGGCCGTCGCGTCGGTCTTGGGATGCATCCCGAGCGGCGTGCAGTTGAGGAGGATGTCGCACGTTTGAGCGGCCATCTCGGCGTGGGCGACGTGCGAGACGCCGACCTCGGCGGCGAGGGCTTCGGCTCGCGGTCCATCCACGTCGGCGAGCGTGACGGCGGCGCCGCGCTGGGCGAGGCCGAACGCCATTGCCCGTCCGACGCCGCCCGCGCCCGCGATCAGGGCACGTTTGCCCTCGAGCCATCCCTCGCCCACCACCGCCTCGATCGCCGCCACACCCGCCGTCCAGTCGGTGTTGGTGGCGAACAGGGTGCCGTCGTCGCGCCGCCGCAGCGTGTTGACGGCGCCGATGCGTGCGGCGAGGGGTTCGATCTCGTCGGCCGCCGCCATCACGGTCTGCTTGTGCGGGATCGTGACGCTGTAACCGTTGAAGCCGAACTCGCGCATCGCCTGCACGAAGGCGGCCGCATCGCCCTCGACCCAGAATGGCAGATAGACGGCGTCGCGGGAGGTCTCGGCAAACGCCGCGTTGTGGATGCGCGGACTCATGCTGTGGCCCACCGGGTCGGCGATGACGCCGTACACCTCGGTCGCGGAGCCGATGCGATCGGCGTGGTAGAGGTCTCGCATGTCGCGTGCCGAGATCTGCCCGGGCGCGGCCTGCGGGCCGGATTGGGCGGCGGCATACGTCAGAAAGGCGCCGAACTTCCCGGCCAGGACGCGCGTCAGCATGCCGCGCTCGCCCATCGACAGGGCGATCGTCGGCACGGTCGCGTCGCGCAGGATCCGCAGGACGGGAAGCGTGTCGAGGATGTGGTTGGCGGTGGCGGCCACCTTGACGACGGCGGCGCCCGTTTTGGCCAGGCGCGCGTGGATTCGGGCGAGGTCCGCCGGCGTCTTCTCGTGGTCATGGTAACTGACGATTATCTTTTCGGGCGGCACGTTGCCGAGCGACGAGATGGCGTCGTGTTCGACGTCGATGTACCGCGCCCCCAGGCGGGCGGCGTCGCGCAGCACCGCGAGGCGGTGTTCTTCCGGGCCGTCGTAGAGTCCGCCCTCGCGCTTGGGCCGATAGGTGACGATGACGGGGCAGGGCGGGGCGGCGAGGATGCGCGCCAGGTCGAACTCGGCCATGGCGTCGAGCCGCAGTTCCGCCGCATCGGCAGTGGCGGCTGCTTCGGACAGACCGTCCAGGGCCTCGTCCGTTGTCTGCGGCATCAGGCTGACGCACAGCATGGCTGTTCCTCGGCGCGGTGCAGGCAGGCCAACCATGAGAGAGAAAGGACCGGCAACCCGACATCCGGTACGGCCGTGAGCGTGCGTTTCGGTTACTTGGCCGTCGCGGCGGCGTTCAGACGCTGCTGCATGCGGCCGATCTGCCGGGCTACCAGGTTGCGATGCAGCGGCCCGTTGTTGGCGGCACGGTGGAGCAACCGCTGGGTGGCGCGCAGGCGCCGGTCGGCGTCGTCGAGGTCTCCGTCATCCAGCGCTTTGAGAAAGGCGTGGCGGGCCGTACGGATGCGGCTCTTGATGATACGGTTCCGCTCGCGGCGCCGAACGTTCTGGCGCACGCGTTTTCGGGCGGATAAGGAGTGCGGCATACGGCTAGTCTCCTTCCTGTTGGGGAGCCTCTGGCTCCGCTTGGCCTCCTTCGTCCCGAGCGGTTTGCTTGCGCAGGGTTTCGAGGCGTTTGGCAACGTCGCGGTACTGGTAATCCTGCTGGACGATGACACTGTACCATTCGATGGCCTGGGGCGCGTTGCCCTGGACCTCGAGGGTCTTGGCGAGGTTGTAGCGTAGTTCCTTTCCGAGGGGGTCGGTCGCCATTTCGTACTGCTGGATGGCGCTCTCGAACTGGCCTTGGGCTTCGAGGTAGAGTTTTTTGGCGTAGAAGCACTTGCCGAGCATGTTGAAGGACTGGATCCGGCGCTTCGGGTCGCGCGTGGTCGTCTGGAATGAGACGATGGCGTTGTCGTGTTGCCCGCTGTGGAACTGGCGCAGTCCCAGTTCGAAACGGATTCCCATGTCGGTGGGATACTGCCTCTGGCGTTCCTGGTAGAGGTCCAGTTCGAACTCGTTGCGTTTTTCGGCGATCTGCCGGCGTTTGCCTTTGAGGTCGGTCCGGTCGGGCTCGGCCTCCAGTTGCTCGTTGATCTCTCGCAGGACGCGGCGGAACTCGGCCATGCGAATATCGTCCATGCGGGACTTGAAGCGGTACTCTCCCGTCTTATCGAGCGCCGTCTGGAGCAGTTCCAGCGCCTCGTCAATGTAGCCGCGCCGCGCCTGGCAGATGGCCAGGGCCTGCATCTTGGCCGTGTTCTCAGTGTCGGCGTCGAGGGCGGCCTTGAGTTCCTCGTACTGGGCATCCAACTGCTCGCGTGTTCGGACCACCTGCTGTGTGGCGGAGGAGGACGCCTGTGCCTTGTCGCGGATCAAATCGTGAAAGTCGCCGACCTCTTCGAGTTTGCCTTCCTCGATGCTGGCCCGGGCCGCCAGGTCGCGGGCACGCTTGTCGAGCGTCCGGTCCGACGGGTCGATGCGGATGGCCTGCGAGAGGGCGTTGACGGCGTCCTGGAATCGTTCCTGGCCCTCGTACATGTCGGCCAGGGTGGTGAAGACCTGCTTCTGTGGCTTTTTGGAGCGGAGGGTCTCTTCGGCGGCGAGTTCTCCGAACCAGATGGCCACGTCCGTGTACTCCAGCCGCCGGGCCGTCTGCATCAGTTGCATCATGAGGGTGACGTTCTGCGGGTCGCGTGCCCACGATGCCTCCAGCGCGAGCAGCGTATCCTTGTACCGCCCCAGCATCTGCAAGACAGCGCTCTTGACCTGGCCCAGTAACGCTCCGAAACCGCCGCCCTTTCCCTCGTTGCGGCGCCGCAGCGCGCAGTCCCTGAGCCCCCGATGCCCCCGTTCGATATCGCCCGGATTGTACCGCAGGCCCTCCAGGTACAGGCGGATGCCGTACTCGAAGTTGTTGCGGACGGTGGCCTCTTCGGCCCGTTCGAAACAGCTGTGAGCCATCGCGCGGACCTCGGGGGCGAGTTCATCCACGCCCTCGGGCGACTCGGACGGTTCCGCCTCGGACGGTTCCGACTCGGACGGTTCCGCCTCGGGCGCACCGGGGTCGGGCTCAGCGGCCTCGGGCCCTTGTTTTCCGGGTTCCGGCACCGTGTTCGTCTCCCTGGCGATGTGGCTCCGCAGGCACGCGCCTGTGCGGCACACCACCCCCTCCCAGAACACCCCAGTCTAGCCGTTGGGCGGCGTCTGTCAACGAAAAACGCAATGCTGTCAACGCAAAGGCGTGGCAACGATTTCTGGCATGGGACGATTTCCTGCGGATTGGCCGTAGCGCCGGGGTTTATCCCCGGCGCATCCCGGCCGGCGCCGCCGCCAA
>CAYVAM010000230.1:0-6370 GCA_964449275.1 uncultured Anaerolineales bacterium | reverse complement strand
CGGGCATAAAGCCCGGCGCTACAACCGCCTGTCCCGATGTATCGGGACCAGAAAACTTGCCACCCCCCTTCGAAGGTGTGCGAGAACCGTGCTCAGCCGCGCGGCCCGATTCGGTCGAAACCGGTCAGCAGCCGCAGGACCTCCGGCATGAGGACGGAGCCGTCGGCCTGCTGGTAGTTTTCGAGGATGGCGATGATGGTACGGCTGGCGGCAATGGCGGTGCCGTTGAGTGTGTGGACGAGTTCGGGCTTGCTGCCGCGAGCGCGGCGGAATCGGATGGCCAGCCGCCGGGCCTGGTAGTCGGTGCAGTTGGAGGCGGAGGTGATCTCGCCCCACTCGCCGCCGTCGCCGCGGCCGGGCATCCAGGCCTCCAGGTCGAACTTGCGATACGCCGGCCCGCCGAGGTCGCCCGTGCACACATCGACCACGCGGTACGGGAGGCCGAGTTGCTGGTAGATGCGCTCCTCGATCCGAAGCATCTCGGCGTGCATCGCGTCGGAATCCTCCGGCGCGGTGAAGGCGAACATCTCGACCTTCGTGAACTGGTGGACGCGGTACAGGCCCTTGGATGCGCGGCCGTAGGCGCCGGCCTCGACGCGGAAACAGTGGCTGACACCGCCGACCTTCAGTGGCAGGGTGTCGGCCGGCAGGATCTCGTCCATCAGGAGGCCGCCGAGGGTGACTTCGGCCGTCGCGATGAGGCCAAGGTCCTGTCCGTCGATGCGGTAAATCTGCGTCTCCTCGCCCCTGGGGTTGAAGCCCGTGCCCTCGAGCACCTTCAGGCGCGCCAGGTCCGGCGTGGTGTAGAGGGCGAAACCTTCGTCGCGCAGGACATCAAGGGCGAAACGCTGGAGCGCAAGTTCCAGCAGGACGGCCTCGTTCTTGAGGAAGTAGAAGTTCGTGCCCGTGACCTTCGTGGCGGCCTCGAAGTCCAACAGGTCGAGGGCCTCGCCGATGGCGACGTGGTCGCGAGGCTCGAAGTCGAACCGTGTCGGCTCGCCGGAGCGGCTGATTTCGCGGTTGGCCGCTTCGTCGGCGCCGACGGGGGCGTCGGGATGCGTCAGGTTGGGAATCCTGGCCTGCTCGTTGCGCAGGCGGGCCTCGACGTCGGCCAGGGTCTTCTCGCGCTGGGCGATGGTACTCTTGAGGGCAGTGGCTTCCTCGACCATGGCCGGCCGGTCGGCATCGGACGCATTGCGGATATCCTGGCTGAGCGTTTTGCGCCGGCTGCGCAGACCGTCGATCTCCTGGATGAGGGCCGACCGCTCCTCGGCCAGGCGAAGCACCAGGTCGATGTCGGCGGTCATCCGGCGGTTCTCGGTGTTGGCACGGACCTCGTCGGTCCGCGTCCGGATGGTGTCCAGGTCGAGCATTAGTCGTTCCTTTTCGAGCCCGCGGCGGAAGCCGCCGGGCATTCGCCTCCGGCGTGGCCCGGGCCACCGCTGTTGAGCATGACCCGCCGCTCCCGGGGCGGGCTCGAACTGTTCTTCCCTCGGCATTGTGCCGAACGCGCCGCTGCCTTGCAAGGTTTTCGCGCTGCTTGCAAAAGTGCCCCTGTGCGATAGAATGGGGACTCGGGGAGGCAACGCGAATCGGCAGAGTAGAAACGTCCCATGCCTGCAAACCTGACCCCGCAATACCTCGCTGCGGAAAGGACCTTCCGTGCCGCCAAGACGGTGGCCGAGAAGATCGCCGCGCTGGAGGAGATGTACGCCACGATCCCCAAGCACAAGGGGACCGAGAAGATGCAGGGGGACATCAAGCGGCGGTTGGCGAAGTTGCGCCAGGCGGCACGCGAGACCAAGGGCAGGAGCGGCGTCGATCCGTTTTACGTCGAGAAGCATGGGGCCGGCCAGTTCGTCCTCTTTGGGACACCCAACTCGGGCAAGAGCGCCATCGTCGGGGCCGCCACAAAAGCCCACGTCAACGTGGCGCCGTACCCGTTTGCGACGCACGGGCCGGTGCCGGGGATGATGGCCTTCGAGGACGTTCAGATCCAACTGGTGGACCTGCCGCCCGTCGCGCGCGAGGCCGTCGTGCCCGGCATGATCGGGGCCGTGCGAAGCGCCGACGGCATCCTCGTGTGCGTGGACCTGGGGGCCCGGGACCTCCTGGACCAAGTGGACGTGTGTCTGGGCGTTCTTGAGGGCCGCGGGATGGCGCCGGAAGGCCGCCAGCCGCCCGAGGGCGGCGTCACGAAACGGATGCTCCTGGTGGGGACGAAAGAGGACCTGCCGGGCGCCCGGGAGAACTTCGAGGCCCTCCAGGACCTGCACAGGGACCTCCTGCCGATGCTTTCCACCAGTGCCGAGACGGGCCGTGGCATGGACGACCTGGCCCGCCGGTGCTTCGAGATGCTCCGCATCGTCCGCGTCTACAGCAAGGAGCCGAGCAAGCCGCCGGACATGAGGCAGCCGTTCATTCTTCCGCGCGGCAGCACGGTCCTGGACATGGCGGCCGAGGTGCACCGCGAGATCGCCGCGAACCTGCGGCGCGCCCGCATCTGGGGCGCCGGTGTGTACGACGGCCAGCCCGTCCAGCAGGACCACGTGCTGAATGACCGAGATGTGATCGAACTGCACGTCTGAGGGCCGGTCCGGGGCATGTTGTGGGCTTCTGCGCCGCCGCCCGAAAAAAAGTTGGATAGGCGCTTGACGCGCGCCGACATTGAGTGTATACTTGAAATGAACGCCGGGGCCGGCCGCAAGGGGAATTGTCACGGCATGGGTGCGTGGCAATGGGTTAAGGAGGTCAGGCGATGAGAACGGCATGGGAGGTGTTGCGGATTATGGAAGGTCCGTTGACGCAGGCTTACGGAGCGGGGCCCGGCGGGGCGGCGCCGGCGGTGATGCGTGGTGCAGGGCAGGGTCGGGTGGGACTGCCTGAATGCTTTGGCGAAGTGCTGGGGAGCCGTAACCGAGCGAAGAGGAGGCGAGATGAACGGCTTGGGAACAGAGCACACTGGCGGCGATTCGGTGCAACTACGCGTGCGAGCCCGGGATGACTATTCCGGATTGACGTTGGAACTCAGGACGCGTCTTCGACCTTCTGACCTGAAACGCGCTTACGAGGAACTTCTCGCCGTCAAGGAAAGCCTTATTGAACTGTTCGAAACGAACCCCATGACTCTCGAAGAAATGGCAAAGGTCCTGGAACCCCTGGACCGGATCATTTACAAAGGCGCCTTCATTTGGGTTTCTATCAAGTCTCCGGATGACGGGGCCGACAGGACCCAGGACGTGGTGCGCCGGCCGCAGCGGAAGGACCGGATTCCGGTGATTCGCTGACCGATGCCGGCCGCCGGTGTGAATGCTCCGGCTCCGGATCATTTCGACGGGGGAGCGCCTTGCCCCTGGGCGCTGGAAGGACCAAATACGACTGATGGCTACGATAAAGACTCCGAAAAAAGGTGACGCCATTTCCCTTTCCACGACGGACGGCGAGCGTCTGGTCTTCACGGGTGTCCTGAAGCGTCTGCGGGTGGCGGCCGGTTTTGGTGTGCGGCGTCTGGCGCAGCGTGCCGACGTCCTGCCGAGTTCGATCAGCCACTATGAGAACGGGCGCCAGGTACCGAAGCCGGAGGCGTTGAAGCGGATCGCCAAGGCGCTGTCGGTGCCGCCGGAACTTCTGATGTGGTTCGCTTACACCGAGAGGCGCCACGAGGGCGCCGAGCGAGACCTGTTCCGGCGGGTGGAGAACATCATGGTCCGCCAACTGAGGCTTTTCGAGCGCGCCCTGGCTCGCCGAGTGCGGCCGCGCTAACCCTACGACGCCATGTGGCGCGGTTGCGGCCGGGTCCACGTTGACCCCGAGTTCGCGTTGTAGCACTAAACGCATCGGCGCCGTTCGGTCGGGTGGTACTGTTGGTGCGTGGCGGGTCTCCGTACCCGCCGCGGATATGCGCCGTCTTGCGCAGTGGGTGCGGAGACTCACCGCGCAAAACTTATGTCGGACCGCTAAGAAGGGTTCCAGGAAGCCTCTCCCCCGAAAAGGCCCCTGGGGGCTGTGTAGAGAAGGTTCGCGGAACCTTTTGGCCTGACGGCGTTGCCGCTGCCACAGCCCATGGTCGCACCTCGAGGGGTCCGGCGGATTAGGTGTTGACGTTCGGGCCGTGGGCGGCGAGAATGAGGGGGTTGAGAGTGCAGGCTGACTCTCGACGCTGAGAGGGGTCGGTGTGCCGGCAGTGGGCATCACGACCCTGAGAAGAGGTGATGGAGGTGTTTCTACCGACCGGCGACGGCCGGAGGGTGGGGTGGTTCATTTTTTGAGGCGAGTTGACCATGCTCGGACCGCGTAAACGGCTCGGCGAAATCCTGAGAGAATGGGGCAAGATTACGGAGCGCCAGCTTCGCGATGGGCTGGCCAAACAGTCCAAGAGCGGCCGCCGGCTCGGCGAGATCCTCGTGGCTTCGGGCCACTGCCAGGAGGCCGACATCAGCAAGGCGCTCGCCCTGCAATTCGACATGGAGTATGTGGACCTGGACATCGGCACCATCAACCCGCAAGTGATGGAAATGATGCCCGAGTCGATGATGCAGGAGTATCAGATTATCCCGCTCGACTACACCGACGGCAGGCTGAGGGTGGCGATAACCGACCCGCTTGATCTGGAGTCGGTCGATGCCATCCGGTTCCGCCTGAACATGGAAGTCGATTGCGTGCTGGCGGCGCGCGAGCAGGTGCAGCAGGTCATCTCGGGGTACACGGAGCAGACGGAATCGGAATCGGTGGACTCGATGCTCCAGGAGTTCACGTCAACGGATATTCAGTTCGAGGACCGCGGCGAGAAAGGCACCGAGGATCACGCCGAGTCGGCCCCGATCATCCGGCTGGTCCAGTTGATCATCACCGAGGCGGTGCGGATGCGCGCGAGCGACATCCATATCGAACCGCTCCCGAGCCGCCTGCGCGTCCGGTACCGTGTGGACGGCGTGTGCGTGGAACGCGAGCCGCCGCCGAAACGCCTCCAGGGAGCGATGACGACACGCATCAAACTCATGTCGGGCATGCAGATCGAAGAGAAGCGGCTGCCGCAGGACGGCCGCATCCGCATGAGGCTCGACGGAGAGGACCTCGATTTCCGCGTCTCGACGCTGCCGGCGTATCATGGCGAGAGCGTCGTGCTGCGAATCCTCAGACGCGAGTCGATCAATCTGGGCCTCGATTCGCTTGGGTTCCTTCCGGACGATAATGAGTTGTTCCAGAAACTGATCGCTCGTCCGAACGGCATCTTCCTGGTCACGGGTCCCACCGGTTCCGGCAAGACGACGACGCTGTACGCGGCGCTGAACCAGTTGAACACGCCGGACCGCAAGATCATCACGGCCGAGGACCCGGTGGAATACCATATCTCGGGGATCAACCAGGTCCAGGTGAACGAGCAGATCGAACTGACGTTCCAGCGGATTCTGAGGGCCATGCTTCGCCAGGCGCCGAACATTATTCTGGTTGGCGAAATCCGCGATTTGGAGACGGCGGAGATGGCGATTCAGGCCGCACTCACCGGACACCTGGTATTCAGTACACTTCATACCAACGACGCGCCCAGTGCGCTGACGCGGATGATCGATATGGGCGTCAAGCCGTTCCTCGTGGCCAGTTCGGTTCAGGCCGTTATGGCCCAGCGCCTGGTCCGCATCCTGTGTCCGGAATGCAAGGAACCCGACACGGAAATCAACCTGGCGACCCTTCGTGGCCTCGGCGTGACGGACGAGCAACTGAATCAGGCGACGTTCTTCCGGCCGGTCGGCTGCGAGCACTGCCATAATCTGGGATATCGCGGCCGCATCGGCATCTTCGAGGTCATGGTCATGAACGCGCAACTGCGTGAAATGGCCTTCAAGCACCAGCCGCTGAATGAGATTCGCCAAGCGGCTCGGGCGCTGGGCATGCGGGCGCTTATCGAGGACGGTCTGATCAAACTCATGAAGGGCCTGACCACCCTCGACGAAGTCCTGGCGAGGGCACATCGCGAGCAGGTCGGGGTCTAAGGGCAGAAGGGGTCGGCAAACGGGTATTATGTGGCCGACGGCTTGCCTGGATGCCCCCGGCGCTGTTACAATAAGGTAGGTGATAGCAAGGGGTTACGGCGTTTGTGGCGGTCCGGATTCCGATCGAAGGGGAACAGGAACGGTCGTGGACCTGCCGATTTGGGGCCGAGAACGCAGGTTCTCAAGGGCGGACGATGATCCAGATTGACAAACTCCTGCAGTTCGTGGTTGCCAAGAACGGATCGGACCTGCATCTGCACGTTGGCCGCCCTCCGGTGATTCGCCTGCACGGGCGCCTGCGGCCCCTGGAAACCGACGTGCTGACGCCCGAAGACACGGCCGGTCTGATGCGAAGCATCACGCCGGACCGCCATCAGCAG
>CAYVAM010000229.1:0-6412 GCA_964449275.1 uncultured Anaerolineales bacterium | reverse complement strand
CCTCCGAGGTCGCCTACAACTACGTTCACCACGGCGGCCTGTGCCAGAGCGACGGCGCCCTGATGCAGTGCAGCGGTATCCGCCAGGCCGGCACCGCCATCCACCACAACTGGGTCCACGACCACAACGCCTTCAACTGGGGCGGCAACGGGATCCGCGGCGACGACCTGACGCGCGACCTCCTGGTCCACCACAACGTGGTCTGGAACTGCCCCCAGAAGGGCATCATCGTCAAGGGCGACCGCAACCGTGTCCATAACAACACGTGCTTCGATAACCCGCTGATCGACGTGCTGCTGTGGTCGTCGCCCACGCCCCGCAAATCGTTCCGCCCCAGCCAGTGGGACCACCTGCTGGAGCAGCAGAACGCCCACTCCGAGGCCGTCAACAACTATGCACCCGTGCTGACGGGGCAGATGCCGCACGAAATGCGCCGGGCCAAGGCCATCCATCCGCCCGCCGGCACGCTCTCGCACAACTACCAGCCGCCGAAGAACATGCTTCTGGACCCGAAGCAACTCACGATGCGCGACGATGAGCCGTTGCTGGCCGACCCGGCCCGCTACGACTTCCGGCCGAAGAAAGCCTCGCCCCTCATCGACGCCGGCCAGGTCATCCCCGGCATCACCGACGGCTTCAGCGGCCGTGCCCCCGACATCGGCGCCTACGAATGCGGCCGCGAGCGATGGGTGCCCGGCTATCGCAACGCCCTGTGGCTGCTGCCGGGCGGCGACGCCGGCAGCCGCGCGCAGGTGCGCGTCCTGCTCACCATGCCGACGCTTGCGCCGGTTACCGTGACCGTCTCGGGCGGCGGGCCGGGCATCGCCGTCTCGCCCGCTCGTCTGACCTTCACGGCCGCAAACTGGATGCGGCCGCAGACGCTGACCGTCACGGGCGGCGGCGACGCGCCGACCGTCCGCTTTGCCGTCAAGGACCTGGGACTCGATGCAACCGCTGAACCGGGCAGGCTCGACCCGCTGCATGGCAAGACGTTCAGGTTCCGCTCGATGCCCTGACCTGCCCGGTCAGCCGGCGGGTTCACTCGCCGCGTGCCGCACGAAAGGGACGATGAACCCTGAGAAGCCACAACGTCTGCGAGGCTGGCGGGCCCGGACACTGAGGGTCGTCCTGGCCCTGGCCGCCCCCGCGCTGTTCCTGCTCCTGGCGGAGGGCATCTTGCGGGTGGCCGGTTTCGGCCGGCCCACCGGCTTCTTCGTGGAGTGGAAAACGGGTGGCGACGTGGCCACCATCACCAACCAAGACTTCTCCTTGCAATTCGTGCCGCAGCAACTCTCGCGCGCACCGGAAGAAATCGTGCTGCGACCGAAGGGCGGCGAGTCGCCGGTCCGCATCTTTGTGCTCGGCGGGTCGGCCGCCGCCGGCGACCCCGACCCGGCCTTCGGCTTCCCCCGGATACTCGAAACGCTGCTGAACCGGTGCTCGGGCGGCCGGTCGTTCGAGGTGGTCAACGCGGCCGTCACGGCCATGAACTCACACGTTGTCCGGCATATCGCCCACGACTGCGCCGAGCACGACCCCGACGTGTTCATCGTCTACATGGGAAACAACGAGGTGGTCGGACCCTACGGTCCGGCCGCCCTGCCTTCCGCGCTGTACGGCAGCACCGGCCTCATCCGGGCCGCCATCGCCGCCAGGGGCAGCCGGGTCGGACAGTTCCTCGCGCACCTGGCCGGGGCGCCGGGCGGGCCGAAGACGAAGTGGCTCGGCATGGAGGCGTTCCTCCAAGACCAGGTCCCCTTCGACGATGCCAGGCTCCAGCACTGCTACGAGCACTTCGCCGCAAACCTCAAGGGCATCACTGAAGTGGCCGCCGACGCCCGCGCCGCCACCCTCCTTTGCACCGTGCCGACCAACACCCGCTCCTGCCCGCCCTTTGCGTCCGTGCACCGGACGGGGCTGGCGCGCGAGCAACTCGACCGATGGCAGCGGCTCTTCGACGAAGGCCGCACGCTGCTCCGGGCCAAGTCCTTCGCCCGGGCCCTGGAGACGCTGCAGGCCGCCGCCAAGATCGACGACGCCTACGCCGACCTGGCCTTCTGCCTGGGCACGTGTGCCGAAGGCCTCGGGGATGCCGAGGCCGCCGGCCGGCACTTCAACCGCGCACGCGACCTCGACACGCTGCGGTTTCGGGCCGACAGCCGCATCAACGCCGCCATCCGCCGCCTGGCCAAGACGGCCGGCGGCCGGTCGGTCGCCCTCCTGGACCTGGAGAAGATGCTCGGGATTCACGCGCAGAAGCCCCCGCGCCCCGGCGACCTGTTTCTCGACCACGTGCACCTGACGTTCCGGGGGAACTTCCTCGCCGCCGTGGCCGCCGCCGCAACGCTGGCCGACAGGCTTCCCCACGCCGGCATCAAACCGCCGCAACCGGGGGCGGAGACCAACGCCCTTCACGACGAGTTCCGGGGGCGGCTTCTTTACGACGTCCACGCACAGTTCGACCTGGCCATGGTCATGTACCGCCGCAAGACGCGGCCGCCCTTCGTGGGACAACTCGACCACGACGCCGAAATGACGGCACTCCGGACAAAGATAATCCGGCTTCGACGGGCCGTCAAACAACTCGGCACCGACCAGAGCGAGCAGGAGTGCCTCGCCGCACTCGATAAGGCGCCCGGCGACCCGCTCCTGAATCGCCGCCTCGGAGACCTCTGGCTGAAGCACGGAAAGGCCGCGGCGGCAATCGAGCGATACCGGCAGCGCCTCAAGGCCTCGCCCCATGATGCCGCCATCCGCAAGGGCCTCGCCTCAGCCCTGGCCGGTGTCGGGCGAACCGATGAGGCCGTCGAAGTCCTCACCTCCCCCGCCAACCCGTTCGCCATGAAGCGCAAGCAGGCGCTCGGCTACGTCGGAACGGCCCTCATCCAGCACGGACAGGCCCGGCAGTCGGAGGCGGTGTACCGGCAGGTCCTCGAAATCGACCCGGAAGATGCGGATGCCCTGATCAACCTGGGTGCGGCAGCCTTACAAAAAGGCGACACCGAGACGGCGGCGACGTATCTGCACCGGGCGCTCGAAGCGGACCCCGCATCCGCCGACGCGATGGGCAACCTCGGCAACACCTTCGTCAAGCGCGGCAACGCCGCCGAGGCACGCAAATGGTTTCAAAAGGCGGTCGAAGCCGACCCGTATCATCACGTGGCCGAGGCCGGTCTGGGACTACAGTTGATACGAGAAGGCCGCGTCGCGGAAGGCATAAGACATCTCGAACGCTCCCTCGCCCTGTACCCCGGTTTCACCGCCGGATACCAAGTGCTCGCCGCCCTCTACCGCCGGCAGGGACTGCCCGACAAGGCCCGCCGGTACCACGAACTGGCGGAACTGTTCCGGCCCGACTAGAGACTCTGCTTCAGAACCTCCTATACCGCGAGACGGCGTGAGGGGCGCCATGCTCTCCGCTAAACGCAGGCCGGGGTGCGCCCCGGCCGGGCGCGCGACGCTGCCGCACTTCGCGCGGTGGGCAATCCTGCCCACCGCGCCCCGGACCGACGCGCCAGGCTACCGCCGGTGATTTACCTTGACGGACCTGACATCCCGCATTACTGTACACCCTCGGCAGGAAAGGAAAGATCTGCCCATACGGGCCCGGTCAGTACAGACCTGTACCGGCTTGCAGCAAGGGCGGGCGCGGGGCTTGGCCGAATTCGATATTGCGTCCCCAGAACTGCAAGAATTAACATGCGCTAGCAGTTACAAGGGCGCATGCCCGGATCTCGGAAATAGGCGGCTCAAGTGGTATGCTGCCGGAAGCAGGAATCGAGGGGGGAACCGTCATGAGCCTGACTTCATTCGTAAGGCTTCCTAAAGTAGCAGCCTGTCTGAAAACACTGCTTCCCCCATCCGACTGTCGCAAGGTCCCTGCTACTCTCAAGGTCGAGCCTCGAACCGACCACTATACGCTGGTTGGCACTGCTTTCGATTACCTCCTCCGCTTTGAGGTCCAACGCCGAGCGCCTCATGCCCACACGGGAAAATGGGTTGCTGAAAATGCTGTGGAGTACCTTGAACGGTATAGCAGCATGATCCAGGTCACTCCGCGCGAGATGACGCCGGCTGGCGGGGACGTTTACGACCTTGGTGTAGGCGCTTACCGAGTTGTAGAGGACGCCAAGTCGGCCGTCGGCGCGTATGTCAGAAAGAAGAGCCCCAGGTCTTCCGAGCGCGCCGAACTGGCTCGCCATGCCCTTCGTCTGGCCAGGCTGGATCCGCTGTTCCGCGCGGGCGTGCTTGACCTGCGATTCGAGGAGGCAGACGCCGAGGATGCCGAAGATCTTCTGGCCATGTTGTCCATCGTGCCGTTCGAGACCTTGATTCACGACCGGATGATGCTTCTCAATGCGACCTTCGGCGAATCATCGCGGTTGGTCGGGGGCGCAGACGCAGACCTCATAACGGGGAATACCTTGGTTGACATCAAGACAGTAAAGCGGGCGGTTGTAACGCCCGGCTACTTCTACGAACTCTTGGGTTACCTGATTCTTAGCAGGAATGAGCGGCGTGCCAGCCGGCGGTTTCCCGAAGTCAATTGCTTGGGGGTGTATTTCTCGCGCCACGGACATCTTTGGACTTTCGATGTGAAGTCGATGGTTCGCATGAAATCATTTCGTAAGGTCGAAGAATGGTGTCTCAAAGAGGCACGCCGGTTGAGACGGTTGAGGAGGGACCTGCTGAAGAAGCCCAGGCGGGCTCGCCGGGTACGCTCCGAATAAAGGAGAATCCGAGGGCTGAAGCGCACATCAGGCTAAACCTGGACTAGGCCGAGGCCACCGCGCGGTCGCCGCGGCGATCGATGATCAGCGCATCGATGCCGAGACGGACGATGGGATGCTGCACGCTCGGTGGGTGCGGGCTGAAGGTTACAGAGGGCGCGTGAACCTCTGAGGCGCATCGAGGCGGCCCTAAATCCGATATCTGAAGATGGAAAAATAGGATGACAAAGCGGAAAACTGCCGTGAGCATCATAGCCGTGATCGTGATAGGGGCCGTGGCGGTTATGGCGTTTGTGAGCTATTATGCGGCGGTGCTTTATAAACAGCGCCGCGGCGAACCGGCGCCCATTACGTACGGTCAGTACCTGCAACTGCACGACGGGATGACCATGGACGAGGTGGTTGCGGTTCTGGGGCGTAAGGGCAAGGAAATCTCCAGCAGCGATATGGAGAACGGCATATTGGCCGTAATGGGACGCGTGACGACGGTGTACGTCTGGGTGAACCCTGATGGATCGAAGATAAAGTGCACGTTTCAGAATTGCGTGCAGAATGTCGTTTATAGTCGCCTTAAAGCGAAAGCGCAGTCTGGCCTGCGCTGAAAGTGGTACCATCATGCAACCGAGTTGTAGGGTGGGTGATTTTCACCCACGTTACCTTTCTCGCGCCGCTTGACAGAACCGCGTGGGCGCGCAGCACCCACCCTACGGACTGCCGCTCTGAGCGACGCGGGCGCCGCCGACCCAGCCGCCCTTTTTTCTTGTGACAACGCTGTGTAGTTCCGGTGACACCCATAACCGCCCTCGTGTCAAGGGGGCGAATTCACATCGCAAGACCACCCATAGGGACGCCAAACCGTTGAGGTCGAAGGGCTCGAATGCGTCAGCCACGCTCCAACGCCCGGGGGCATGGAGAAAGCAACCCCAATGCACAAGGTCTGAAAGGGCGCAAGGGCTAGGCCGGGAACCGAGGGTGTGGCAAGTTTTTCTGGCAGCAGAAGTGAGCCGATGTGCCGGGCGTCTCGAGAGCCCGCCTCGGCGGGCTTTGCCCCGCAGGGGTGTAGGCCGGGGGTTTTACCCCCGGTGGCAGAAATGGCGCCCCCCTCTGTTTCCCCTTTCCCTCTCCCCGGGCCGCTGAAGCGGCCCGGGGAGAGGGAAAGGAAAAGGACGTAAGGGCCCTCCACGATGCGATCCCCGGCCTAAAAGGCCGGGTCTGGACCCCTGCGGGGCAAAGGCCCGCGAGCGGGCCTGAACACCATCCACACCGCCGCAACCGGTTGCCGGAAATCGTTGCCACGCCGGTAACCGACTTGTCTCGCCCTTTCAGGGGTTGATTTGGGGGTTGGGCCGGCGTACCTGCTGACCTGGGGCGTTGCCCCAAACTCTCGAATCCGAGCCTTTCAGGCTCCCGGCGTTGCCGTTCAATCCGCCGTGTGCCACGGCCGGTCCCATTCGGCAGGCTCAGGGCAGGCTTGTCCGGCCGTGCGTTTCTGTGTATGTTGACCTCATGGCCGCACGCATTCGAAAGCGCCGCCGCGTATTCAACGAGCCCGGCCACGCTCACTCCTGGAAATGGACCCGATCCCGAATTGAACAACACACGGCCGGACAAGACCGGCCGTGGCACGCCTTGGTGTTGCCTCTGGCCTTTACCCAACTCAACGCTGTTCTCTGCGTTCTCAG
>CAYVAM010000228.1:0-6442 GCA_964449275.1 uncultured Anaerolineales bacterium | reverse complement strand
GCATTGAATATGGCCCTGACCCGCTTTTTCCCCGGCCGAGCGACAACCGGGCAGGCACGCAGGTAGCGTAGCAGTATTAAGCCTCCGGCTCGACGGACGCCTTGCTGCGGGTCTTCTGGAGTTCGACCCGGCTCATGCGTCGCTCGAGCAGCGAGAGGCTGATCTCGATGACGTCGCGGGCCTCGTCGGGCGTGCTCGTGCCGACGCACACCATGTCGCAGTCGCGGAGGGTCGACCAGTTGAACGCCAGGCCCACGAGCGGCAGCACCCTGCCCGCCGCGAGCGGCTTGATCGTGATGACGGGCTTGGCCCTCTGCCAGATCATCCGGTGCACCCAGTCGACCTCGATCTGCATGAGGAAGCCGACGGCGTTGTACATCTGGATGTAAGTCGCAACGTCGAGGCCGGTCTCATCGGCGTAGACCGGCGCTTCCGGCATGTGCGTCGAGAGGCCGGGAATCATGCCGGCGTCGCGGATCATGGCGCAGTAGCGGTCCATGTCGCGGATGGTGCGTGTGCGGCGGTCGAGCAGGGCGTCGGTCGTCTGCTGATGGGGCAGGCACACGCGGCAGCCCATCTCGGCGCAGGCGTCGATGGCGCGGCGGCTGTTGCCGTCGGCCTCGGGCGCGCCGGAGAGGTCGAGGTGCGGTGTGCCGAGGGTGATGATCTTGCGGCCGGTGCGGTCCTGGGCGATGTCGATGGCGGCCAGGAGTTTTTCATCCGGGTGGCCGATGAGGCCGTCGACGCCGGCGTTGAGGAACACCTCCATGACGTGGGCGATGCGGTCGGGGGTCATCGTCCGTTTGATCTCGTCGTCCTTGGCGGCGCTGGTGTGCGAGAACCCCAGCCACCAGTTCGTGCCCATGAGGAGGCGCGAGACGGAGAGGTTTTCGATCTTGGTTCGTGGAAAATCGGCCATGGTTATGCCCTCTTCAAAAAGTGGCCTGTCGCCATCGGCAAGCGGCGCGCCGGACAAGCCCGGCGGCTAACGGGTCGCTTCGGGCCGCAGGCGAATGTGAAGGTCGCGCAGGCTGCGGTCGTCCACGGCGGTGGGCGCGCCGGTCATCAGGCACTGGGCCCGCTGCGTCTTCGGGAAGGCGATGGTCTCGCGGATACTCGATTCGCCCAACAGGAGTCGCACGAAGCGGTCGAGGCCGAGTGCGATGCCGCCGTGGGGCGGCGCGCCGTAGCGGAGGGCCTCGAGCAGGAAACCGAACTTGACCTCGGCCTCTTCCTTGCCGATGCCCAGCATCCTGAAGACGCGCTGCTGCACGTCCTGGCGGTGGATACGGATGCTGCCGCCGCCCAGTTCGATGCCGTTCAGGACCAGGTCGTAGGCCCGTGCGCGGACGGAGAGCGGCTGGGACTCGAGGCGGTCCAGGTCCTCGGGCATCGGGCTGGTGAACGGGTGGTGGATGGCCACGTGGCGCTTGTCGTCCACGTCGTACTCGAACATGGGGAACTCGGTAACCCAGCAGAAGTTGAGTTCGCCCTCGGGCACGATGCCGAGGCGATGGCCCAGGTGGACTCGCAGCGCGCCGAGGCTGGCGGCGACGACGGCGGGTTCGTCGGCCACGAAGAGCAGAAGGTCGCCCGGTTCGGTGGCGAAGGTCCGCTGCATCTCGGCCAGTTGCTCCGGGGTGAAGAACTTGGCGATGGGGCCGGTCAGGCCGTCGGCCTCGGCACGAAGCCAGGCCAGGCCCTTGGCGCCGAAGTCGGCGGCAAAGGCCGCAAGGTCGTCGATATCTTTGCGGCTGAACGCTTTGCCCCCCGGCACCTTGAGGCCGCGCACGTGCCCGCCGGCCTCGACGGCCTCGCGAAAGATGCGGAACTCGCTCTCGGCGGCCGCATCGCCGGCGTCGGCGAGTTTCATGTCGAACCGCCGGTCCGGCTTGTCGGAGCCGTAGTCGCGCATCGCCTCGGCAAAGGTGAGCCGCGGAAACGGCAGTTGGACGTCCACGCCGAGGACGGCCTTGACGACGGCAGCCACGACGCGCTCGGTGACCGCCATGATGTCCGCTTCCGTAATGAAGGCCATCTCGACGTCGAGTTGTGTGAACTCCGGCTGGCGGTCGGCCCGCAGGTCCTCATCGCGGAGGCACCTCGCGATCTGGTAGTAGCGGTCGTAGCCGGCGATCATGAGGATCTGCTTGAACAGTTGCGGCGACTGTGGCAGGGCGTAGAATCGTCCGGGGTTCACGCGGCTGGGGACGAGGAAGTCGCGTGCCCCTTCGGGCGTCGATTTCGTCAGCAGCGGCGTCTCGACGTCGATAAATCCCTCCGCTTCGAGCGTCCGGCGCATCGTGCGGACGATCAGCGCGCGGGTCAAGAGGTTCCGCTGCATCGTCGGACGGCGAAGGTCGATGTACCGGTGGCGCAGGCGGATGTCCTCGCCAAGTTCAACGTCGTCGGTTATCTCGAATGGTGGCGTGTCGCTGGCGGCGAGGACCTGGAGGGAGGTGGCGTGGACTTCGATCTCGCCGGTCGGCAGTTTCGGGTTGATGGCGTCGTGGGGCCGCGGGCGCACGGCGCCCTCGACCTGAACCACGTACTGGTTGTGCAGGCGCTCGGCCAGGGCGTGGGCGTCGGGGCTGTTCTCGTGCCTGAAGACGCATTGGGTGCGGCCGTAGCGATCTCTGAGGTCGATGAAGATGACTCCCCCGTGATCGCGTGCGGAATCGACCCAGCCGGCCAGGCGGACGGTCTGGCCGGTTTCGACCTTGGTGAGTTCGCCGCACGTGTGGGTCCGGTACGTCGTCTTCATGGGATGTTCTCCTGGGCCGGCGTCTGTGCGACGAAATCGGCCCCGGGAAGCGTGTCCCGAGGCCGTTGGCTTTGAGTCGGCGCGCGGCGGCCCCGGGCGTTAGGAGTCGTTGCCCGGAACCCGATTGTCGCGTTGCCCTTTCATTATGCCACACTATCGACGAAGGCCGGCGGGGGGTCAAGGAAAAACCGCCCCCGGCGCGGGCAGAGGCGGCAAAAAGGCTCCAGGAACCTTTTCTGCGTAGCACCCTTCGGGCCCTTCAGGGAAAAGGTTCCTGGAACCTTTTTGCCTGACGGCGCGACGCCTGGCATAATCCGTGTTCACACCCACCGGTATCACCCACTGTCTTGACGGTGAGTGCGGAAGCAGTAGAATTACTGGGGTGGCACGTCTGGTGTGGTGGCTCGTTTCCGGTCCGACGGACGGCCGTTTGGCTCGTACTAACCCAGGGAGGAGGGAGCAGCGAAGATGCCGGAAACCGTTGACGCGCAATGCGGTTTTTGCCAGAAACGGTTCAGGCTTCGGACGGACCAATTGAACCGCGAGGTCCGCTGCCCTCACTGCAAGACTATCGTCAAGATCGCCCAGCGGACCGAGACGGCGACAGAGGCGGTCGAGGCCATTCGTGATGCCGTGAGGCCGGACCGTCCGGTGGCGAGCAGCCGCCCCCGTGCGATGTCGCAGGTGGCGATGCGGAACAAGAATATGATGATCGTCTGGCTTGTGCTGTTGGGGGTGGGATTCATTGGCGTATTCATCGGCCTGTTTTTCGTGTTCGGGCGCGGGGGCGAACGCTTCATGCCGAGCATTGGCGGCGACTTGACCGGCCATCACTTCGAACGTGACAAGACCTTCGGGAACGGCAAGCCCGAGGCGGGTCTCCCGGGCAGCGGCACGACGGCGCCGGGCGCGGCGGCTTCGCCGGCGGCGCGGGCGCCGGTGCGTGAACCGGTCCAGGTCAAGGTCGAGCGGCTCCTCCGGGGGTACAAGGACGAGACCGTCACCTATGCCGTCGGCCGCGTCAGGAACAACACGGACAGCCTTATCCGATCAATGAAAGTCGTTGTTGGGTTGTACGACAAGGACGAGAAACTGCTCGGCGAGGCCGTCTGCATTCTGATCAACATCCCCCCGAAGTACACGGCGCCGCTGGTGGCCGACTGGACACACGCGCAGGGCGTGCGCGCGACGCGGTGGGCGCTGGCGGGATGGGAGATCGGTCCGACCGGCGTGCCGCGCGAGTTGCCGCATCTGGAGGCCAGCGATCCCTGGCCCAAACGCGATCCGAACTCCGTGGCGCCGGAGGGAGAGGTCTCCGCCAACGTGACGAACCACGGCGCGGTGCCCGTCAGGGACATGGACATGACCCTTATCCTGCTGGACACGAAAGGCCGCATCGTCGGCGCCGCCAAAAGCGGTGTGACCAAGGAGATCAAACCGGAGGCCTCCGAAGAGGTCTCCATCCGCTGGACCCGCTGCGCGGGCACGCTCGTCAGTTCGGCCGAGGTCTGGGTCCAGCCGCGGTACTGAACCCGCCAAGTGCACGTCAACGATTCCAGGTAACATTCATAGCAATGCATCGTAGGAGATAGGGCTATGAGCGCATCGCGCGAGGCGGCTCGGCGGGAGTCTGTCGGCGGGGACGGGCGGATCAGTCGCCGGGGGTTCCTGGCAGGCGCGGCGGCGACGGCGGCGGCGGTCGTCCCGCGCCACGTGCTCGGTGGCGTCTACACCCCGCCCAGCGAGACCTTCGCCGTCGGAATCGTCGGCTGCGGCGGGCAAAGCGGCGAGGATGTCCGGAACTACATCGGCGGTGCGGGCGGCAAGTATAAGGTCCTGGCCGTCTGCGACGTGGACGAGCATCGCTTGGCCCGCGCCGTGAAGAAGCACGGCGAGGGCTGCCAGGGTTACACCGATTTCCGACGCCTCGTCGAACGCGAAGACCTCGACGTCGTCAGCGTCGCCACGCCGCCGCACTGGCACGCCCTCATCACCATCGCCGCCATGCAGGCGGGCAAGGACGTCCTCTGCGAGAAGCCGATGACCAAGTTCATCGCGGAAGGACGCGCCGTCGTCAAGGCCGGCGAACGGTACGGCCGCGTCTTCCAGATCGGCACGAGCGGACGCTTCGGCGCGTACAAGAGCAGGCGCAGCCGCCTCATCCACAAGATCATGCGGAGCGGCCTGCTGAGGGATTGCCCGGGCGTCTGGATCAAGCGGGGCGAGTTTCACATCCACCCGTACTGTGGCAAGGTGGGCCCGGTCCCTCAACCCGTGCCGGCGCACCTCGACTGGGACATGTACTGCGGCCCGGCGCGACTGGCGCCTTATCACCCGCACCGCTTCGGCTGGAGTCACCGGTACTACTGGGACTACGAAGGCCAAGGTCTGGCCGACTTCAGCCAGCATTACCTGGACCCCATCCAGTGGATCTACGGCAAGGACGACACCAGCCCGGTCGAGGTCGAAGCCTACGCCCCGCCGGCACACCCGGACGCAGCCGGCATGTGGGGGTGGGTCGAACTGAAGTATGCCGACGGCCTCACGTTCGTTCTCGACGGCGCCGAGTGGGGCAAGCCCTACGACCGCAAGGAGGCCCGCCATGTTGAACTCGCGGACCTCGACGAAGCGAGCCGGAAGAAGGTCGAGGCCATGCCCAACCCCGAGCCGCCGCGCACCTTCGTCCAGGCCGTCCGTACCCGCAAGCGCTCGGCCGGCCACGCCGAGGCGGCCCACCGCGCGGCCACCGTCCTGCACTTGGCGAACATCGCCATCCGCTGCGGGCGTAAGATCCGGTACGACCCGGTCAAAGAGCAAATCATCGGCGACGAGTTCGCCAACCGCCTCGTGAACCAGCCGATGCGTGCCCCGTGGCACCTGTAGGCAAGACCCGACGGAGAAAGGACCCTGGCGATGGCTGCGTCAGCGAAACTCAAGGCTCTGGTCGATCAGATGCCCGACCCGGATAAACGGGGCACCTACGGCACCATCGATAAGGAGAAGGCGGAACGGGCCGTCGCCGAGATCCACAAGGGCGGTCGCGACGCGCTTCTCGGCCTCATCGACATGCTCGTCGAACCGGGGGCAGGCAACGACATCAAGCCGCACTACGCCCTCCACGTCCTGGCGGTTCACGTCTGCAAGTTGAAGGACGACGGCCCGCGTGCTGAGTTTGCCTGGACGGTGGCCTCGCAACTGGCGGGCCGGCCCAAGGGCGTGCAGCGGTATCTCGTCCGGCAGTTGCAGGTGGCCGGCGGGGTGGAGGTGGCGCCGGCTCTCGGAAAGGCCCTGCTCGACCCGCACCTGTGTGAGCCGGTCGCGCGGGCGCTCGTCGCCATCCGCGAGGGCGCCGCCGACGCGCTCCGCGACGCGCTGCCCCAAGTCAAGGGCGGGTGCCGGCTCACGGTCATTCAGGCCCTCGGCGCCTTGGCCGACACGAAGGCCGTCGGTGTTTTCAGGCATGCCCTCGACGACGGCGACCCCCGCATCCGACTGGCCGCAGCCTGGGGGCTCGCCCGCGTCGCGGATGCCGGTTCGGCCGGCACACTCCTCAAGGCGGCCGACAACCATAAGGGTTGGGAGAGGATTCAGTGCACCGAGACCTGTCTCCTGCTGGCCGAGAACCTGATGGCGGCAGGAAACAAGGACGCCGCGAGGGAGATCTACACCCACCTACGC
>CAYVAM010000227.1:0-6463 GCA_964449275.1 uncultured Anaerolineales bacterium | reverse complement strand
GGGTTTCCATACTCCAATCACGCCCATGGCCCGTGCCGACTCGGTCCAGCAGTGTTCGTTCCGGGGTTTGAAGACGTCCGGTTTGAAATCCTCGTTCACACGCAGATACAACACACCGTCGGAGACAAGAATCTCTTCGGTGCCTTCGGTACCGCGGTAGGTTTTGACCGTCTTGCCCGTGGCGGCGTCCAAGGCCGTCACCGGCAAGTCCAGACCGAGCGTTACATACACGCTGTCGCCCACGGCCACCAGGCGACGCGGTATCGTGGCGGGCCCGGCCTTCAGCGGCCAGAGGTGGGTTTGCCAGGACGGGATCTCGCGCCGCCAGAGGACCACTCCGTTGAAGGCGTCGCGGGCGACGAGTTTCCATTCGGGCGGCAACTGAACGGAGCAGGTGGGCCCCTCGTCCATCACGTAGAAGATCCGGCCGGCGGCGGAGACCATGGCATTCATGCCCGACATCTTCTCGTGAGAGCGCGTCCATTTGGGGCCGCCGTTCCACTGCAATCGGCGAGGCGAGCCGACCACCGTATCGTCGGCCACCGCGTTGTTGTCGGGACCGTGCATGTAATGGGTCCACTCGTCGATCTCGCCGGGCCACGGCTTGACCGTCTTCGTCCACTCGCCGCCGGTTTTCACATACGCCACACCGAGCGGGGCAAGCACCCGCATCACCTCGTCGGTCGGCACGTCGTGGCGGTTCCGGGCCACGATCAAGTTCACGAGGTTGTCGATGTAGGGAAGATGCTTTCCGTCAAATCGATCGACCGACACCGGGCCGTACACGCCGAGCGACCGGATGTGCGCGCGGGCCTTGGCGACTCGATCGGCGTCGCGGTCAAGGCCATGCACGACATAGCCGTCGCCGGCGTGCAGGGCAGCCGTAAGTTCCCCGTCACCACAGCCGAGGTGGACGATCAACCCGCCTTGGACGCGCGTATCGGCAAGAATGCGGCCGGCCAAATCGTCCTGGTGGGCATCAGAAGCCTCGGCGCCGGGGGGAATCAAGCATGCGTGGCAGCAAATCACCAGAAGAGGCAGAATATCGGATACACTGGGATGATTGCGCGAAAGCATGGTCGAGTCTCACTTTCTGTTGAACTTCTACTTCACCGTCATGTAGTCGAGGCCGAACAAGTAGGTGCCGACGCTCAGGTTCTTGGCCTTTTCATCTCTTCGCGGTGGTTGACGGCGCTGGGCATGTCCTGCCAGACGAGGATGCCTTCTGTGACTCGCGGGGAGCCGTATCCCGGGTTTACCGCCACACTTGCCAATAGCGTTGCCTCCGATGTCCAGGCTGTGACGGGCGGAGTAAAACCGTGGCGCGGGTCGAGGCAAAAGTGTAGCGCCAAAGCGTACGTCTACCCCGGACCGCCCGGGGTGTCAATCCTTTGTCGGCCGGTCTGTCCCGCCAACGCGATTGTGTCACACCTTTTCGCCAAGGCGAATATGTCACACCCGATGGCGGAGAAAGCGCATTGACAGGGGGCCGACTTGGGTGTACGGTACGTGGAGCCATTGTGGGGATAGGCAGTTCTTTTGAGCCTTGGTCGCCGGAGGGCGAAAGGAACGCCATGTCCCGACTTACGATTTATATTCTTGCCCTTGGTGCGTGTCTGGTTGCCTCCCTTCCAGCCGCGGCGGCGCTCTTCTCGGACGATTTCGAGGACGAGTCCGACGGAGATGCGCTCAACTCCGCCGATTGGAGAGTGCTCGCATCCACTTCCGAGGTCTCGGTCAATGTCCTGACGGTGAGTGCAGACAACTGGGCCGCATTCAAGTTCACGGGCAGTGCCGCCAACACCGACACCGGCAGGGCCTGGACCCAGAGCACGTGGTGCATCGACAACGACGGCCCGCTCACCTGGAAGATCGACTTTCAGATGGCCGCCGCAACCCGGAGCACCACGGTCGTGCCGTTCGTCTTCGACACCGATTGGAACGACGATTCGGCCGACGATAACAAGTATTACAAAGACACCGACGTCTGCGTGACGGTTATCTATGCAGACAGCGGGGCCCTGGCTAACATCTACCTTGACGGCGTCGCGTGGGGCACGTTCAGGGATAGCAGCAGCAACCTGTTTGCGCCCGACCCGAGCGACAACACGATCTACGCCCTGGCCATGACGCTCAACGACACGAAAGCGATGGGTGAGATCAGAGAGCGCGACGACGCGGGCGCCACGATCTATACCGCGGAGGTCGCCCACGGCCTGACGCTGAGTACGCCCGGCCACTTCGGTATGCAGGTACACAATCTTAACGGGGCGGACGCGAAAACCATCCAGTATGACAACGTTCTGCTGATGCCCGAACCGGCAACGGCCGCGCTGATAGGCCTTGGCGGACTCCTCGTGGGCGTGGCCCGCCGGCGGGCGGCGTAGTCGATTTCTCGCGCACAAAAACGCGCGTGCAGGGCAGGGTGCCCCGCACGCGTTCGTTTTGGCCGTCGGGCGGTCCTTAATTCGCGCGGGCGTTCTGCTCTGTGGAGGCGCCGGCTGCGACGGGCTCGGCATCCCGCATGATCTCGAGGAAGAGTTTGACCAGGTTGGGGTCGAACTGTTTGTCGGCGTTGATTTCGATCTCTGCCAGGGCCTCGGCGGAGGTCATGGCGCCGCGATACGGACGGTCGGAGGTCATCGCGTCGTAGGCGTCCACGATGGCCAGGATGCGTGCGCCAATTGGGATCTCGTCTCCCTTCAGTCCGTTGGGGTAGCCCTGACCGTCGTATCGCTCGTGGTGGCTGAGGATGATGCGGCGTGCGCCGTCGAGAAAGGTGAGGTGCCGGACGATCTTGGCGCCGCGTTCGCAATGCATCCGCATGAGGGCGAACTCTTCGGGGTCGAGGCGTCCGGGCTTGTCGATCACCCATTCCGGGACGGCGATCTTTCCGATGTCGTGCAGCGCCGCCGCCCGCGCGACCTCCGTGAGTTCGTTTCCTTTCAGGCCGGCGGTCGTCGCGAGGCGGAGCGCCAGTTCCATGACGCGGTCGGTGTGGCCGCGCGTGTAGTTGTCCTTGGCCTCGACGGTTTCCATGAGGCTGGCCATGGTGTTGACGTAATGCTGCTCGATGGCCTCGCGGTCTTTGAGTCCGCCGATGGTGACTGCGGCTGCATCGGCGATGAAACTCATCAGCATTCGTTCGTCGCGGGCGAAGGGCCGGCCGTCCTCGCGTCCGACCACCCCGATGACGCCCAAGGGCGTTTCGCCCCAGACGAGCGGCACGAGTATCTGGGGCATCGGGATCGGCCCGGCCGGTTGCACGCCTGGTGGCAAGTCGGCTTCGGACTGGGCCGCGACGGGCCGGCGGTGCTTCAGAACCCACGAGGCCAGGCTTCCGTGCGCATCAAACACCAGGCCCTCGGCCAGGGAGGGGATGCGCCCTTCGACGGCGCGGACGTGAAGTTTATCGCCCTCGAGCAGGATGACGGCGACCCCGATGGCGTCCATCTGCTCGTGGACGAATGTCGCTGCCGCCGACAGGACGTTCGCCAGGCTGTGGGTGGCGCTGACCACGCGGATAAACTCGAACTGGGCCATCAGGCGGTGCCGCAGCGCGTCGCCGCTGACCTTCAGATGGTACTCCCGGAGGAGTCGCCGGATGGTCGTGACGAAGTCGGCCGACTGCTTGATGGGTTTCGAGAAGTATTTGTCGAGGGCGCCCTCGTTGATGGCCTGGATGGCGGCATCGAGACCGGCGTGGCCGGTCAGGAGCACCCGCTGGCAATGAGGACGGGCGCGCTTGATGCGTGTCAGCAGTTCGATGCCCTTCATCTCGGGCATCACCTGGTCGCTGAGAACGACCGCGAGTCGGTCTCCCTCGATCTGGCGGACGATCTCGAGCGCTTCGTGCGGAGAGGTGCTGAACTCAAAGTCGAGCGCAAATCGTGGAAAGGCCTCTTCGATCCGCGGCGGCAGGAACTGCTCGAGGCTTCGCAGGAACTCCGGATCGTCGTCCACGCAGAGGAAGGTGTATTCGGTCTGCTGAAGCGCGGCGGAGCGCAGTTCGTTCTTCAGCACGGCGACCAGTTCCGCGGGCGGCGCACCGAGCGAGTGGACCTGGTCCGACGTCGCCCCAGTGAGCGAGGGATACCCGAGCACCGACGAGCGGTCCGGCACCAGGAAGAACAGCGAGAGGCTGCCCTGTAAACTCATGAGGGAGCGCATCGGCCCTTTCGGCAGTTGGTCCGGTTCGTCGCAGGCGAGTACGACGGCGTGGTGCCTCCCGGTGTCGATCGTCGCCAGAAGGTATTCGAGGTCCTCGATGGTTTCGACGTTCCATCCCTCGGCATGCATGGCAGCCAGCAGGTGGTTGCAATCGGGGTTGCCGATGCGTGCGACGATGGTCTGGATGTCCTTGCGCCGGTCCATCGTGGGTTATCCCTCTGGGTGGCCTCGGTCTGGCTCCCCGTCGGCGGTTGCGGCGCCCACGCCTGCGGGCTCCTCGGCCGGTACGCCGGTGGGCAGGGGCAGTGTGACCTCGAAAGATACGCCGTCGGGGTCGTTCCAGGTTCGGATCGTCCCGTCGCAACGCCGGAGTATGCCCGTGCAGATGCCCAGTCCGAGTCCTGTTCCTTTCCCCACGGGCTTGGTGGTGAAGAAGGGATCGAAGATCTTTTCGCTCACCTGGTCGGGGATGGGGCTGCCGCTGTTGGAAATCCTGACGCGGACCCTGCCGTCTTCGACGGACGTGACGATGTCGATATGTCCCGTTTCGTTCGGGTGTGCTTCTTCGATGGCATCGCAGGCGTTGTTGAGCAGATTGGTCCAGACCTGCGAGATGTCCACGCCGCATCGGACGGGCGGCAGGTTCTTCGCATAGTCCGTCCGGACGCTGGCGGCGTGCTTGATGCGATTCTGGAGGATGGCCAGGGTGTTGTCGATCGTTTCGTTGATATCCGCCTCGATGAATCCGTCCTCTTCACCCCGCGTGTGGAGGCGCAGCGCGTGGACGATGCGGCCGATCTTTTCGGCGCTGGCATGTGTGATGCCCGCTGCGCAGATCATGGCCTCCAGTCGTTCAAGCAAGGTGAGCACGGGTTCGTGCGACAGGTGCTCGAGCAGCGCCTCGTCCACCTCGCCGTTGTCCAGGGCGCACTTGACGATTATCGAGGCCAATCGCCGGGACTCGGGGTATCCCCGTGCCCGGAGTTCCCGTCCGAGCCCGCGCCGGCGCGAACGCGTGGTCGCGTCGCTGGGTTGAAGTCCTCCGGCGAGCACCTGGGGTACGACCTCGGCGAGCCAGTCCCGGGTTTGGGGCGGCAGGTCTCTGGTGCGTGATGCGGCGTCCACGATGGTTTGGAGGTGGTGGTGGATGTCGGTGGCGACGTTCAGGATGGCTGCGGTGGGCGTGTTGATTTCGTGGGCGACGCCGGCCGCCAACCGGCCAAGCATCCGCATCTTCTCCGCTTGAATGAGTTCGGACTGTGTCTGCCGGAGTTGGTTGTTGGTCTCGACGAGTTCGGCGGTGCGTTCCTTGACCCTCTGTTCGAGTTGCTGGCTGTAGGCGAGGATTTGGCGGCGCTGTTTCGCCAACTGGTCGGTCATGTGGTTGAAACTGTCGGCCAAGGTCCGAAGTTCATCACGCCGGGGCCCGACTTCGACGGGCGTGCTGAAGTCGCCTGCTGCGATGCGCTTGGTCCCGTTCACGAGTTCCTGGACCGGCGCCACCAGCCGCCGCGCGAACACCAGCAGAACGTTCAGGCAGATGGCGAGCATGGCCGCCGTGACCAGGAACCCCGCCATCTGTTCCTTGGCGACCTTGGCCTTGACCTTCTGGTAGGACCGCACGGCGACGACCATGCCTGGGACTGCCGTGGCGGGTGGACGGTCGTCCCTTTTGGCGCTCAACGGCAAGACGATCGGGAACATGAACTTGTAGTGTTCCGTCCTCGCCGGATCTGCCGGGCCCACCGCCTGGACCGTCGGCTCGTGGACCGGCGGCACACGCGCCGGAACCGCGATGCTGTCTTTGGGCCAGGTCTTGGCGGTCAGGAGGTCGCCGGCGGCCGTATAGAACGCGACGTAAGCGAGATCCTCATCTTCGGGGGTCCTGAGCAACTCGGCGACACGCTCCAGGTCGGTGCAGTCGCGCGCGGCGAAGGCGTCTCGCGCCGAGTACGCGATGTTACGGACATGGCTTCGCCCCGTGCACATGAACTGCTCATGTTGGGTCTCTGCTGCACGGGTCCAGTCGACCAGTCCGCGGACACCCGCCTCAAGCACCAGTAGCGACGTCAATGTCAGGAGCAACTTGTCGCAGAGCGTTAGCCGCCGTACAGACATAGGCTTCCCCCAAGGTGCCTACCTTGGCCGTCTTAACACCACCTGACTTGTAATCGGAAACACATCCCTCTCGGCTTGAGGATTAAAACTACAACGCCACTTTCGGGCGTGGCAACGATTTCCGGCATGGGACGATTTCGTGCGGCTTGGCCGTAGCGCCGGGGTTTATCCCCGG
>CAYVAM010000226.1:0-6490 GCA_964449275.1 uncultured Anaerolineales bacterium | reverse complement strand
CGAAGTGTGGAGAGCATGCTTTGCCAGCGCGCGAAAGGATGGTAGGCGGCGCGGAGGAAGGCACTGGCGGACGAGCCGCCAGTGGCACCCGGCGGGTCGCGCCGCGGTGGGTCAGGACACCCACCGCGCAGAATCTGTGTCGGACCGCTTAGCCGGTGAAGTACAGGTAGACGGCAGCGATGATGCTGAGGATGATGATCGTGTGGACCACGTCCCACTTGTTCCACGTTCTGCGGGTCTCTTCCTTCCCGGCGGCGCTGACGGTGCCGAACGTGAGGCCCTCGATTTTTTCGGCCGGCGGCTTGGAGGTCAACAGGCTCACCACGACCATGACGATGACGCTGACGGCGAAGAGAACGAGGCAGAAATATAGGAAGTTGAACGTCCCGAACTGAATGAGGAAGGCGGGCAGGCTGGGCGCGACCGATTCCACTCCCGCCAGGATCTGGACCGCGAGTTTGCCCATGCCGAGGATGAAGCCGCAGATGAGCCCCGCGACGGCCCCCGCACCGTTGATGCGACGGAAGAACACGCCGAGGAAGAAGGCGGCCGTAATCGGCGGCGCCAGGTAGGCCTGCACGGTCTGAAGGTACTCGTAAAGCGCTCCCGAGACGTATTTCATCACGGGAATCCAGGCGATGCCGAGCACCACGATCACGACCGTGGCGATGCGGCCCACGCGGACGAGCGTCCGCTCCGATGCACCCGGCCGCAGTTTCTCGTAGATGTCTACGGTAAACAGTGTTGAGCAGGAGTTGAACAGCGACGACAAGGAACTCATCAGGGCCGCGAGCAGTCCGCCGACGACCAGCCCCCTCAGCCCCACCGGCAGCAACGCCTGCACCAGTACCGGAAACGCCTGGTCCGGGCTTTCCAGTTGGAGTTTTCCGGACTGGGCCAGCGCGTAGGCGATCATCCCCGGCACGATAAAGATGAAGACGGGCGAGAGTTTCAGGTACGCCCCGAAAATCGTGCCACGGCGAGCCTGTCGCATGTTACGGGCCGCCAGCGTCCGTTGGACGATGTATTGGTCGGTGCACCAGTACCACAGGCCGACGATGGGCGCGCCGAAAAGGATGCCCGCCCAGGGGAAGTCGGGGTCGCTGGCCGGCCGCCACAGGTTGAAGTACTGGCTCCCGCACGCTTCCCGCAGTTCCCCCCATCCGCCGAGCGCCGAGAGGCCCATGATGGTGACGACGACCGACCCGACGATCAGCACAACCGCCTGGAGGGCGTCGGTGTAGACGACGGCCCGAAGTCCGCCGAGCACCGTGTAGATGCCGGTCAGCACGACGACGCTAACGGCCCCGACCCAGAAGTTGTCGAGCGGGCCGAACGTGCCTTGCGGCAGCAGCGTGGCGAAGACGACGCCCCCCGCGTAAACCGTCACGCTGACCTTCGTGAACACGTACGCCACGAGGCTCACCAGCGACAGGATCCATCGCGACGCCGAGTTGTACCGCCGCTCGAGGAACTCCGGCATGGTGTAGACGGCCGCCCGGCTGTAGAAGGGGACGAACACCCAGCCGAGGACGAGCAGGCACCATGCGTGCAACTCGTAGTGGGCCATGGCCACGCCGCTCTTGGCGCCCGAACCGGCCAGCCCGACGATGTGCTCGGACCCGATGTTCGACGCGAACAGCGACGCCCCGATGACGAACCAGCCGATATTGCGGCTGGCCAGGAAGTAGTCCGCCGCCGACCGCTGCCGCCTCGCCGACCACCAGACGATCACAACCAGTGCCAGAAAGTAGAGGCCGATGACGAGCCAGTCCCAGGTTTCCAGTCCGGTCATTCCGTGTCTCCGTCAGCGCTTCGGTGTCCGCGAGGCCCCGCGGGTCCATGCCCAGCCAGACCGATTCGTACCAAGCGGCCTCATTCTCGCCGGACGCCGGCGCGATGCAAGCCAAATCACCGGCCGCGCCGTCACCGCGTGCCATCATTCGTGCCGGCACTTGCCGGTCTTTATCACCGTGTTCAATCTTGCAACGGTCGGTGACGGTGGTATGATTGTGGTGGACGGGCCGCAACGGATTCTTTGGCAAGGGCTGGTTGAATTGAAAGGATCGGTTATGAGCATTTCAAGACGCGATTTTCTCGGCACGGGGGCCGGCGTGGCGGCTTGCGGGGCTCTGGGCGCGCTCGCTGGCGACCTGCCCGCGGCTGAGAGTGCCGGGGAGGATTACACCAAGACCGTCTACAAGGTGTACCCCGTCGGCAAGGTGCACAACAAGAAGGGCAAACCCGTCCAACTGGAGATCTTCGACAAGTACCTTCCCGCTGTGGACAGGCTGCAGTACTGTTCCCACGTGGTGGTGCTCTGGTGGTTTCACAAGAACGACACGCCGGAGAAACGAAGCATCCTTAAGGTGCATCCGCGCGGCAACAAGGCGAATCCTCTGACGGGGGTTTTCGCCACGCACTCTCCCGTCCGGCCCAACCTCATCGCCATCACGACCTGCAAGGTTCTTTCTGTCGAAGGCGGCATCGTGACCATCGACGGGATCGATGCATTCGACGACACGCCGATCCTCGACCTCAAGTCGGCCGGCCAGAGAAAGTCATAGGAGAAGCCCAACTAGCACTACAGCGCCACTTGGCCCTATTGCGCGGTGGGCATTCTTGCCCACCGCGCAAGAAACCGCTCTGAGGGACTGCACAAGCCCTCTCGCGCGGCGGGCAGGAATGCCCGCCGCGCGGGATCTCGGTAAGTGGCGTAGTCGTATCAGGTCCATGCGGCCAGACATAGACGGGCCGGGCCGTACCACCAGGCGTATCCGTACTCGTGGGCGATGCGACGGATTTCATCGAGCGCGCCGACGTGCAGACGCCTTCCCAGGGCGCCGGTGCCCGGGTCGCAGAAATGCGTGCGGCAGCCGAGGGGACGGGCCTCGCGGGCCGTGCAAAGGTTACCTTCCTGATACGGGCAAGACCACGTGCTGTTGACGGGACCGCCCGAGACAAACGTGACGGCGCGGGGCATGCCTGCCGTGGCCACAAGGTGCGCAAGTTCCAGAGCACTTGCGAACAGAACGATCCCGCCCTCGGTGAACCGGCAGCACCGGCCGCACGCGCGGCAGGCGTCGGCGGCGGATCCCAGGGCCGCATCGACCCGACCGTACACACCGGCCAGGGCGGCGTGCTGGTCGGGCGTAGGCGGGTGATACGCGGGCGGCGGGCCCCAGATGCCACTCGGCGAAACGGCAGCGCGCCGGACAAGTCCGGCGGCTAACCGCTTTTGAGGGCGTTCGCTCACATCTTCATCTCCGCTCGAAGGGCTTCGATCTGTTCGCAGCGATACAGCGGCCCTTTGCCGATGCCGGGGCAGCGGCGGGCGGCCTCTTCCCAGACCCGGCGGCTGACCAGGTTCGTCGGCCAGAACGGCCACGTGCGACACTGAAGCGGCCGCACGTCGTAGGCCACGCACCGGCCGTCTCCGTCGAGAAGGACGCAATCGTAGTTCGACTTCTCCTTGAGGCTCAGGCCGCGCCAGAGCCGCCGCACGTACTTGCGACGGAACTCCTTGGCCGTCAGGCCCAGGTGCGACGCGATGGCCGCAACCTCCTCAGCGTCCACCCACACGTACCCCGGCGCACCGCTGCAGCAACGCCCGCAGACCTGGCACGCGAAGCGCAGGCCGTCGGCGTACCAGGGTTTGGGCTCGGCCCGGCGTTCGGGGTCGGCGGCCATGCGGCGTCCTCGGCTGGTGCGGCTGCATTGTACGGGCCTTCGGAGGGGCGGACAACACAATGCCTTGCGAGTCGCCTCGACCCCGGCCTATAATGCCGCGCGACCCGGCGCCGAGGACCCCATGACGACAGCAGCCATCCACATCCTGCCCGAACAACTCGTCAACCAGATTGCCGCCGGCGAGGTCGTCGAGCGCCCCGCCAGCGTGGTCAAAGAACTGCTGGAGAACGCGATCGACGCCCAGGCCTCGCGCATCGTGCTCGAGGTTGAGGAGGCCGGCAAGAAACTCATCCGCGCGAGCGACGACGGGGCCGGCATTCCCGCCGACCAGGCGCCGCTGGCCCTGGCCAGCCACGCCACCAGCAAGATCACCACGGGCGACGACCTGGAGGGCATCACGAGCCTCGGCTTCCGCGGCGAGGCCCTGCCCTCCATCGCTTCGGTGGCCGACGTCCGACTCCTCAGCCGCACCGCCGATGCCCTCGAAGCAACCGAGGTGACCGTCTCGGGCGGCCGGGCCGACCCCCCCCGCCCTGCGAGCGGACCCGTCGGAACCACCGTCGAGGTGCGAAACCTGTTCCGCTACGTCCCGGTACGCCGCAAGTTTCTCAAGACCGACGCCACCGAGATGGGGCACATCACGGAGCAGGCGGCGCGCATCGCGCTGGCGTATCCGGCGGTTCACCTGACGGTGACGCACAACGGCCGCTCGGTGTACCAACTTCCGCCAAGCGAATCGGTGCGCGAGCGCGTCGGGGCGTTCTTCGGACCCGACCTGGCGGCGTCGTTGATCGAGGTGACCTCCGAAGAGCCCGGCGGCCGCTTGTGGGGGCTCGTCGGGCCGCCGCACGTGGCCCGGGCGACCGGCACCATGCAGTACCTGTTCATCAACGGCCGGTACGTCCGCGACCGCGGCCTGCTGCACGCCTTGCGGGAAGCGTATCGCGGCCTCCTCGAAGGACGCCGCCAGCCCGTCGCGTTTCTGTTCCTGACGGTACCGCCCGAGCGCGTGGACGTGAACGTCCATCCGACGAAGGTGGAGGTCCGCCTGCGCGACGCCCACCTGCTGTACGGCCAGGTGCTCGGGACGGTGCGCGAGCGGCTGCTCGGACCGGGCCTGACGCCAAGCCTTCAGACGCCGCCCGCGGGGGCCGGCGAACCCGCTCCGCAGACGCCGCCTGCGTCGGAGGTCGCGGAAGGTGCTTCCGACCGCGACGAGCGGGTCCGTCAGGCGGTGGCGGATTTCCTGCGCAGCCCACCGACGACCGATCAACACCGACTGCCCCTGGCGGGCAAGACTGTGCCGCAGGGCGGCTTCGCCCGCAAAGCGGACGCCGATGCCCACCGCGGCGCGCCCGCAACCTCCCGGTCGCGGCTCGGAGAAACACCGCCCCATGCCGAATGTGCAGCACCCGCTCGGCCCGAGCAGGAGGCTGCGCTGCCGCAGGCGCCGGCCATTCAGATTCACAACACGTACCTGGTGGCCGAGACCGAGGACGGCATCCTGATCGTCGATCAGCACGCCCTGCACGAACGGATCCTGTTCGAGGAGATCATGAAGCGACTGGCGGCCGGGCCGCTCCAGGGCCAGCGGCTGCTGATACCCGTGACGGTTGCCCTGTCGGACGGCGAGATGGCGGCCGTCGAGACGCACCGTGAGGCGCTGGCGCGGCTGGGTCTGGAGGTTGAGCCGCTCGGCCCGCGCGACGTGGGGATCCAGGCTTTTCCGTCGCTGCTGGAGCGCGGCGATCCGGAGGGGACGCTGCGTGATTTTCTGGCGTGGGTCCAGGCGGTGGACTCACCGCCGACGCCGCGACAGGTGCTGGAGGAACTCGCCCACGTCGCCGCCTGCCACGCCGCCGTCAAGGCGGGCGATCCGCTCAAGACCGAGGAGATCGAGATGTTGCTCGCCCACCGTGAGGCGGCCCACATGGCCGCCACGTGTCCGCACGGCCGCCCGACCGCGCTCATCCTGCGCAAGCGCGACCTTGAAAAACAGTTCGGCCGCGACTATGCCGCCGGCGGGAGGGCCGGCGAGACCAACGAGGTGCTGCCGTACTGACGCCGCCCTCCCCCGCTCATTCTCCATCCAACCGTGTAAACGTCACGCGGACCGGGCCCTGTGCGTCGCCGTCGGCGTCCTTGCCGCCCATGACCTTCTTGCCTGCCACGTCGAACGCGATTTTGAAATGCTGTTTTCCCTCAGGCAATGAGACGCGATCGAACACGCATCCGGTAGCGCCCTTCTCGATCGCATTGCTCAGCCGCACGTTGCCCATCGTGAATGCGGCCTCACCGGCCGCCTTCGCCCGGAACGCCCCGCCTAGCCAGACATCGCCGGGCGCCCAGAGGTTGCCACTGGAGCGCGGTGGGTCAGGAGACCCACCGCGCGCTATGTCGCCCTGAGACGCGGTGGGCAAGACTGCCCACCGCGCAGAACTGGAGACCCACCGCGCAGAACTTATGTCTGACCGCTTGGCACTACAACGCTACTTTGCGCGGCGGCCTTCCCAGGCCGCCGCGAACGCAGTTTATGCCTGTTCCTGGTGGCCTGGGAAGGCCACCAGGCGGACAAAAAGGCGAAGTAGGGTTGTAGGATTAGCCCTGGACTCACGCCACGAGCGAGACGACCAGCGCCGGCCCGGCCAACAGATCCAGCACCCCGCCGTCGGCGTCGAGGGCCGACGCGGCAGCCGGCGTGTCGGATGCCGCTCGCAGACTCGTTTCGAGCGGTGACCAGGACGTGGACTCCGGCGCGGCCGGATCGACCGTCGGCACGGTCTCGAAGCCGTCTCCGGGT
>CAYVAM010000225.1:0-6553 GCA_964449275.1 uncultured Anaerolineales bacterium | reverse complement strand
GCGGCGAAACTGAGGCACGGCTTTTCCATGCCACGGCGAAGGCAATTCATCGTCAGGGCGTCGGCCTGTTCCTCGGCCAGGAGCGCCTTGAGGCCGAGGTGGGCCCGGACGGCATTCTCCAGGGCCTTCTGCTCCAGGCCCCGCACTTCCCTGGCCCCGTCTGTGAAACGGGCGATCCACCGCCGGGCCGCCTTCTCGATAGTCGCGCCGCGGAAGGCCTCGGCGTACCGGCGGTACGGAATCACGCGGACACGGATGCCGAGAAAACCCTCGGTCGTCTCCCGCTCCTCCTTCGCTTCGGTGATGCTCAGCAGCACGCTTTGGGCCAGATGTTTTTTTGCGGCGATCATTCGCAGGCCTGACTCGATCGCCTCGAGATTGTCCAGCGACTGGATGAAGTACACCCCCGCCCGGCGATACCGGGTGATGGTCCCGTGCTTGACGCCAAGCCCGATGTAGAAAATGACCGGGACGCCGACCTTTTCCGCAGCCTTCAGAATCAGGTCCACCATGGGCAGGCTACGGTTGTAGAACAGGACCAGCAACAGGCCGTCCGGCTTCTGCGACTGAACCTCGTCGGCCAGACGTTTGGCGTCCTGGGAGTTGGCCACCGGCGCCTCGTCCACGTCGATCTTCACGTCGAGGCGTTTTTCCATGTCGCCCAAGGCGGCCGTGTACTGCTTCTGGCGGCCCTCGGCGTCGAACTGGTTGCCGGGCCAACTCCACCAGCCCTTCGGGTTGTCGGCGAAGGTCTTGGAGGGCGGATAGACGAACGCGGCCCGCACGCGGGCCGGCTCCTTCCGCCGAGCGGGCTTCGACGTTTCAGCGCCGGTCAAAACACCCAGCGGTCCGAGGGCGAGGGTCCCGGCGGCCAGCGCCGAGCCGGCAAGAAAATCCCGGCGGCTGCACCCGCACCCACATCCGCCACGCACGTGGTGGTCCTGTGTCATCAGCATTCCTCCCGTTGAGCCAACGTTCGCCTCTCGGCTTCATGCCCGTAACGAGCGGGGCCCGTTTTGTGAGTGTACGCGCATCCGTCTCTATCGTGAAGCGGAAAGACGACATTCAGCCATTTGCATTGTGGCCGTTTTGCCGCAGGGGGTGAGACGATGGGCTGTAAAGGTGCGCGGCGGCTGGAGGGTGGCATGGCCACGCCCGCCACGGCGGGTAAACTTGCGTGGCCATGGACGTGTCAGGCGCGGGCAAGAACATGGCCACCCAACATCGGGTGGCCATGCCACCCGGCGCTCCCGGCGCTCCCGGCTCGAACGGCGCGAACATCTCGAACGCTACTTCGGGCCGCGCCTGCTGTTCAATCCCACGACGCAACCCCAAGATGGGGGCGGTGCCGCAACACGAACAGGAGTGCGATGTTGGCAACGAAGCAGTCGTCTCGACGATGGGCGGCGTGGGCCGTGCTGGGCGTTCTGACTTGGGCCGGCACCGCCCTGGCCGCCGACCAGCCCCAGTGGGGGCGGCGGCACTCGCGGAACATGGTGTCCGACGAAACGGGCCTGCCGGACACATTCGACCCGGCCACGGGCAGGAACATCAAGTGGTCCGTCCGGCTGGGCACCCACACGCATGCGACCCCGGTGGTCGCGGGCGGAAAGGTGCTGGTCGGCACGAACAACGACGTGCCCCGCGACCCGCGGCACGAGGGCGACCGCGGCGTCCTCATGTGCTTGGACGAGACCGACGGCCGTTTCTGCTGGCAACTGGTCGTCCCGAAGATTCACGGCGACCGGTACAAGGACTGGCCTCTCATGGGCCTCTGCTCGCCGGCCACGGTAGAGGGCGACCGCGTTTACGTTGTGAGCAACCGCGGCGAGGTCCTGTGCCTCGACCTCGCGGGCCAGGCCGACGGCAACGACGGCCCGTTCAAGGACGAGGGCCGGCTCATGGCCGACGGGGGTGCCCCGATGGAGGTCCGCAAGAGTGACGCCGACATCCTCTGGCGGTTCGACACCCATGCCGAAGCGGGCAGTTACCCGCACGATGCGGCCCACGCCTCGATCCTCATCGACGGGCGGTTCCTTTATCTGAACACGAGCACGGGTGTGGACAACACGCACCGGCAGATCCGGCGCCCGAACGCGCCCAGCCTCATCGTGCTCGACAAGGCGACCGGCCGCTTCGTCGCACAGGACGGCGAGCGCATCGGCTGGCGGATCTTTCATTGCACGTGGTCCTCGCCGGCGCTGGGCGAGGTGGGCGGCCGGAGGCTCGTGTTCTTCGGCGGTGGCGACGGCGTCTGCTATGCGTTTGAGGCCCTCCGCTCGGTGTCGGCGACCGATCCCGTGGCCAAACTGAAGAAGGTCTGGTGGTTCGACTGCGATCCCACCGCCCCCAAGGAAAACGTCCACCAGTATATGAGAAACCGCAACGAGGGACCCAGCAACATCAAGGGCATGCCGGTCTTCTGCAAGGGACGCGTCTACGTGGCGGTCGGCGGCGACATCTGGTGGGGGAAGAACCAAGCCTGGCTGAAGTGCATCGACGCATCCGGCGCCGGCGACATCACGGCCGGCGGCCAACTGTGGTCCTACCCGCTGGTGCGCCACTCCTGCTCCACGCCATCGATCTCAGGCGGCCTGGTCTACGTGGCCGACTGCGGACGCACCGTCCACTGCGTCGATGCCGAGACCGGCAAACCTTACTGGACACACGAGACGAAAGGCGAGATGTGGGGCTCGACGCTCGTGGCCGACGGCAAGGTCTACGTCGGCACGCGGCGGAAGGATTTCTGGATCCTTGCGGCCGGCAAAGAGAAACGGGTGCTCTGCTCGGTCCAGATGGACGGCGCGATGAGCAGCACCCCCGTTGCGGCGGGCGGCGTCCTCTACATTTCCACAGCCAACCGTCTCTACGCGGTGCACAAGGGCGGGAAGTAGGCGGGTGGCATGGCCACGCTTGCGTGGCCATGGAGTTCAAGCGCGTTGCCGAAGCGGGTGGCATGGCCACGCCCGCCACGGCGGGTAAACTTGCGTGGCCATGTGCTTCAGATGCGCTGGCGAAGTCATGGCCACCCAACATCGGGCGGCCATGCCACCCGGCCGGGGCGCAAGGTGGTGTTACGCCTTTTCGGCCGCCGCGACGCGCCCGGCCAGAAACCGTCCGGTGTACGACCGGTCGCAGGCGGCCACGTCCTCAATCGGCCCCGCAACGATCTGGCGTCCGCCGTCTTGGCCGCCTTCGGGGCCCAGGTCGATGATCCAGTCGGCCTGGCTGATGAAGTCGAGGTTGTGCTCGATCACCAGCAGGCTGTGCCCGGCGTGGACCAAGCGGTGGAACGTCGTCAGTAGCACCTGGACGTCGGCCATGTGCAGGCCGGTGGTCGGCTCGTCGAAGATGAACAGATACTTCTCGCCCTTTTTCGGGGCCGCCAGGTACGAGGCCAGTTTCAGCCGCTGCGCCTCGCCGCCCGACAGGCTCGCGGTGTTCTGCCCCAGGCACACGTACCCCAACCCCACGTCGACGAGCGGCTGAAGTCGCCGCACGATGCGCTCGTGCGAGGCAAAATGTTTCATCGCTTCACTGACCGTCATGTCGAGGATGTTGTAGATGTTCTTGCCGTTCCACCGGATGTCGAGAATCTTCTTCTTGAACCGTCTGCCGCCGCACTGCTGGCACACGACCGACACGTCGGCCATGAAGTACATGTCGTACGTGACGGTGCCGACGCCTTTGCACACCTCGCACCGCCCGCCCGCCACGTTGAAGGAGAAGGCGGCGGCCGTGATGCCCCCCACGCGGGCCTTCGGCGTGTCGGCCAGAAGGTTCCGGATGGCCGCGTACGCTTTCACATACGTCACCGGGTTCGAGCGGGTGCTCTGGCCGATGGGCGAGGAATCGACGAGCACGATGTCGTCGATGGCGTCGGCGCCCTCGATGTCGTCGCATTCGCCCATCTCTTCGACGGCCTGGCCCAGGTAGTGCTTGAACCGGCCGTACAGACACGAGTGGACCAGCGTCGTCTTGCCGCTGCCCGAGACGCCGGTTACGCAGCACAGGAGACCGAGCGGAATGCGGACGGTCAGGTCCTTGAGATTATGCTCGCGGGCGCCCGCGAGGACGAGCCATCCCTTCGGCCGGCGCGCGTACGGCGAGACGGCCCGGTCGGTGTGGGTGGCCATCAATTCGGCGGTCAGGCTGTCTTGGCACGCTGCCAGGTCCTCGGCCGGCCCCTGGAAGATGACCTCGCCTCCGGCCTCGCCCGCGCCGGGGCCGAGGTCGATGATGTGGTCGGCCGCCTGGATCACCTCGGGATCGTGTTCGACGACCACCACGGTGTTGCCCTTGTGGATGAGGCTCCGCAGGATGCCGATGAGCCGCTTCGTGTCGCGGGCGTGCAGGCCGACCGTCGGCTCATCCAGCACGTAGAGCGTGTTGGTGAGGCTCGAACCGAGGGCCGAGGCGAGGTTGATCCGCTGCGCTTCGCCCGCGCTCAGTGTCCGCGTCTGGCGGTCGAGGGTCAGGTAATCGAGCCCCACGTCGTCGAGATACGCCAGGCGGTTGCGGATCTCTCGCAGCAGGACCGCCGCCTTCTCCTCATCCTCCGGCCCAAGGCGCAGCGCCTCGAACCACGTTCGCAGGTCCTTGACGGCCATGACGGCCAGGTCGCTCATCCGCTTCCCGCCGACGAAGACGTTCAGCGCCTCCGGCCGCAGCCGCTTCCCCTCGCAGTCGGGGCACGGATAGTAGCCGCGATACCGCGCAATCATCACCCGGACGTGGACCTTGTACCGCTTCGTCTCCAGCCACTCGAAGAAGCCCTTGACGCCCCTCCAGTCGTTCTCGTCGTATTCGGGGTCGCCTTCCCAGACGTACTGTTTGGCGGCGTCCGAAAGGTCCATGTACGGCACGTCGGTCCGGATGCCGCGCGCGTGGCAGACTCGGCGGCACTCGCGGTGCAGGTGTTTGTACGCCGGCGTCTGCCAGCAGATGATGGCCCCGTTGTCGATGCTCTTGCGCGGGTCGGCGATGATCTTCGTCGGGTCCAGGCCGCTGACCCGCCCGAACCCTTCGCACGTCGGGCACGCGCCGACGGCGCTGTTGAACGAAAACAATTGCGGCTCGGGTTCGGGGAACTCGCGGCCGCAACGGGAGCAGTTGAACCGGATGTCGAACGGCAGTCGCTCCGCGCTCGAGCCCGCCGCGGACTCGGGCAGCACGACGACTACCGCCCGGCCGTTGCCCGCTTTGAAAGCCGCTTCGAGCGATTCGGCTACGCGCGGGCGGCTCTCGCGCACCAGGTCCGCCAGCACCAGCCGGTCGATGACGACCTCGAACTCGGTCGGCGCCTGCTCGTCGGCCACCTCCGTGACCTCGACTATCCGGCCGTCCAGATAGAGGCGCCGGAACCCCTGTCGCTCCAACTCACGTCGCAAACTGTCCCACGGCCGCACGCCGCGCGCCACCGGCGCCACGACCAGCAGCCGCGACCCCGGCGCGAGGCCCAGCACCTCGTCCACCGACCCGACGACCGTGTGTTTGACGATTTTCACGCCGCACGCCGGGCAGATCGTCTCGCCGACGCTGGCGTACAGCAGACGCAGGTAATCCGCGATCTCGGTGGCCGTGCCGACCGTCGAACGGGCGTTCTTGACGGTGTTCTTCTGCTCCAGGGCGATGGCGGGCGGCAGGCCCGTGATGGCGTCGACGTCCGGCCGCTCCATCTGTTCGAGGAACTGGCGGCTGTAGGCGCTGAGCGACTCGACGTACCGCATCTGGCCCTCGGCGTACAGCGTGTTGAACGCCAGGCTCGACTTGCCGGAACCCGATACGCCCGTCACGACCGTCAGTGCGCGATGCGGCACCGTGACCGAGATGCCTTTGAGGTTGTGCGTCCGAGCGCCCGTTACTTTGATTTCTCGCCGCATGCGCAAAAAATCCCCACTCTAAGAAACCTTGAGGATACCGCGCCCGGCGGAAAGCGTCAAGAAGGGCGAGGCGAAAAATGGCGGCGTCGTGGGCGATGGCCAGCGCTCGGAGGACCTCGATCTGGTCGCCGAGGGCGGCCTGGTCGATGGTGCAGGCCTCCTACGCGCCAGGGCGCGCGGCACTTTCTCGTCCCCCCCTTGACCTGGTCGAGACGGCGCGCCTAGAATCGGGTCAAGGAACGTACTGGCGTCGAGGGGGGCTTGCGGGTCGGCCGAACGGTGTCGAAAGGAGGTGACTCATGACCGTATCGAAGAGACGTACAGGTTGGCTGTTGGTGCTGGGCTTTGCCGCGGTGCTTGCGGCTATTGGGGCGGCGTGCGCACAGGAGGCGGTCAGGGGCAAGACGAGTTACTCCCCCGTGGCAGTCACCGAAGGCTTCCGGGCCACGATGGAGCGCATGAAGGCCGCCAAGGCCGGTGTCATGAAGCGGCAGATGGACCTGCTCCGGGAGCGCTATGACTTGTCGGGCCGCCCGGCCCAAGGCGTGACGATGTCGCGCGGCAAGGCGGTGCAGGCGGGTGTCCGCATCAAACTGCCCAAGGGGATGACGTGGGAGAAACTGGCCGCCATGACGCCGGAGGCGATCCGCGACAAGGGGCTCTGGCCCAAG
>CAYVAM010000224.1:0-6582 GCA_964449275.1 uncultured Anaerolineales bacterium | reverse complement strand
GACGCCGCTGGTGTTGGGGCACAGGTTCCGCCGCCCGGCCAGGCAGTTGCGGCAGCGGCCGCACACCAGGTGCCCTTCGCCGCTGACGAGTTCTCCGGGCTTGAAATCCTCGACGTTCTCGCCGACCGTATCGACGAGACCGACGAACTCGTGGCCGACGGCCATCGGCACGGGTATCGTCTTCTGCGCCCACTCGTTCCAGTTCCAGATGTGGACATCCGTGCCGCAGATGCTCGATTTCAGGATCTTGATCCGCACGTCGTTCTTGCCGACCTCGGGAATGGGAATGTCCTGAAGCCAGAGGCCCTCTTCGGGCTTCGCCTTCACGAGCGCCTTCATCGTCATAGTGCGTGTCTCCTTGCGAGCAGCGAGTGCGCGAAACAGACACCTTATCGCAGACCTCGCCTCCGAGCAAGACAAACTCTGACGGCCGCGCCCCCTTACCCGCTTAGCGCTCTGGCGGTTTCGCGGGCGCCGGCAAAGCGGACAACCATCGCGACGACGATGCCGACGGCCAAGCCGCCGAGATGTCCCAGATAGGAAACACCGCCCGCGCCGAATGCCTGCGTCAACGCCCCGAGAAACTGGAGGACCAGGTAAAGCCCGACGAACGCGAGCGCCGGCAGCTGGAACCAGCGAATGTACACGAATAGCCGGAACAGGATAGCCAGCCGCACCAAGGGAAACATGACGGCATAATAGCCGAGGACGCCGCAGATGCCGGCGCTGGCGCCGATCAGCGGGATGTCGGCACGCGGATCGTAAGCGGCGTGCAACAGGGCGCCGGCCAGGTGCGAGCCGAAAAGCAGCAGCACAAAGTAGAACCTGCCCAGGTGATCCTCCACGTTGTCGCCGAAGACGAGAAAGAAGTACATATTCGAAATGATATGGAAGATGCCGGCATGCAGAAAGAACGATGTCAGCAGCGTCAGGCCGCCGTACCGAAGCGCCAGCGCCGGCACGAAGCCCCCCTGCTCGACGACCACGTCAAGATCCCACACCGTTGTCAGAAACACGATGACCGCCACGCCCGCGATACCCCACGTCACGTAGGGCCGTGACTTCCTCTCAGGCGCATCGACCTCCACCGGGACGCCGAGGATCCCCGGAATCCAGTGCCACCATTCGGGAGGGGCGTAACCGTATGCGGCCTCCTGTTCGAGGCGGATCTCCTCATCGACCTTGATCTTCATGATGGCGAGTTGCTCGCGTGCCTTGAGCGAGAGGGGCGCCTCGGCCGGCGGCGGGGGTGGGGCCTTCGGGACCGACCTCAGTTCGGCGGAGTCGAACCAGATCGCCCGACACAAGGTACACACGTCAAGGCTCAACTCGTGGCCGGCATCCTCGGCAACGATCCGCGCCATCCTGCGGCCGCAGTGAGGGCATCGGAGCATGCGCGGAGCCCGCCGCTCTCGCGCCTTCAGCCACACGCCGTTCAGAAAATCGCGCGTAGCGCCCACCTTGCGCAGCACGGTCAGGGCAACATGCTTGCCCCCGCAATTCGGGCACGCGTAAACGACCCCGTTCGGCGTCTTCCGCTTGATAAGTCTGACGTTACATCGCGGACATCCGGCCACTTGCGTGTCCCCCGGCTCTTCGGGCCGCTGCGGCCACAGGCGGCGTCCGAGTGTACCGCGCCGCCGCGGCCGGACAACCGGTTTCTGCGCGGTTCCATGTGACGGCCTCAGCCCCGGCTTGACGGCGCGGCACGCCGCCTTATAATCGCCTCCGCCGATCCCTCGCAGGCTTTACCAGCCATACGCACCGAGGGACGCACCTATTCGGGCACAAGGGAGATGCCATGACCCATCCGAAGATCACAATCGTGGGGGCGGGCAACGTCGGGGCGTCGTGCGCCCTCTGGGCCGCGGCGCGAGACCTGGGCGACGTCGTCCTCGTGGACATCGTGGACGGCCTGGCCGCCGGCAAGGCCCTCGACCTGCGGCAGGCGGCCCCCATCGTCGGTTTCGCCCACGGCATCACCAGCACGACCGATTACGAGGCCACGGCCGGCAGCGATTTGGCGATCGTGACGGCGGGCCTGGCCCGCAAGCCCGGCATGAGCCGCGATGACCTGCTCGTGAAGAACGCCGAAATCGTCTCCGGCATCATCAGGCAAGTCGTGGCCGCCAGCCCCGACGTTATTCTCCTGATCGTCTCGAACCCGGTCGATGCGATGACCTCGCTCGCCCACCGCGTCTCGAAACTCCCCGCCGAACGTGTCGTCGGCATGGCGGGCGTCCTCGACTCGGCCCGGATGCGGACCTTCATCGCCGAGGCGGCCGGCGTCAGCCCCAAAGACGTCCGGGCCTACGTCCTGGGCGGCCACGGCGACACGATGGTGTCGCTGGTGCGGCACTCCAGTATCGGCGGCGTGCCGCTTGCGGCCCGTCTCTCTGCGGAGCAGATCGAGGCAATCGTCGAACGGACGCGCGGCGGCGGGGCGGAGATCGTCTCGCTCCTGAAAACCGGCAGCGCGTTCTATGCGCCGGCGGCGGCCGCCATCACGATGGCCCAGTCGATCCTCCGGGACGAGCGGCGGGTCCTGCCGTGCGCCGCCTACTGCGACGCCGCGTACGGCGTGGGCGGATACTTCGTCGGCGTGCCGGCGCGGCTGGGGGCGGGCGGCGTGTTGGAGGTCCTCGAGTTCGACCTGAACCCCGAAGAGCGCGCCGCCTTCGACTCCAGCCTCGCCCACGTCAAAGGCCTGGTCGATAAACTCGCCGAACTGGGGTATTGACGCCCGGTCCGGGTGTGGCAAGTTTTTCTGGCGAGCGCAGGCGGTTGTAGCGCCGGGCTTTATGCCCGGCGGCCGTTGGCGGCGGCGCCGGCCAGGATGCGCCGGGGATAAACCCCGGCGCTACGGCCAAGCCGCAGGAAATCGTGCCCTGCCAGAAATCGTTGCCACGCCCCCCGGTCCGGGCGCCGCGGTTTTCAACTGACCAAGTTCCGCCCGCGGCCGTATAATTAGGTGTGTGCTGCGAAGCGACTTACCGTAAGGAGTCGCCTATGATCCGCTCGCTTCTGCCCGTGGCGCTCAGCCTGTCTTTGGCGGGCGCAGCGCAGGCGATCGACTACTCGGCGCAACTCCAGCGAGAATACACCGACCGCCTGCTCACGATGGACGACACGCCGGCCGCCCACGTCAAACTCGCCACGTGGTGCGAAGGCGTCGGCCTCCAGGACAAGGCGAAGACGCACTGGCAGGAAACCCTCCACCGCGACGCCGACAACAAGGAGGCCCGCCAGGCGCTCGGCTACATCCGGCGAAACATGAAATGGGTCCGTGCCCAGGACGCGCCCAGCCTCCCTCCTCTGGCGGTCGGCGCCGGGGCGGCCGCGCCCAAAGATCCCACCCTCGAGCAGCGCCGCCGGGCGCTCTCGCGGGAGATCCAGGATATCTCGATCACCTATCTCAGTTCCATGGGTCCCGGCGCATGGGACGAAGGCGTCCAGAAGATCCTCACGATCCGCGACCCGGCCGCCGCCGAGCCCATCGCGCGCATCCTCGGTTCGGGCAGCGTCGAGGTGCGGAAACTGGCGTGCGAGACCCTCGGCCAGATCCCCGGCGAGGACGCCGCCAGGCACCTCGTCAAGTTCGTCCTTGCCGACGAGTCGGTGGATGTGTACAAGGCCGGCGTCGCGGCGCTCGAAGCGCGGACGGAAGAGCGCGGTCTGCGGCAACTTCTGAACGCCCTGAACGGGTCGGAGAAGGTGCTGAAACGCTCTGCCTACGCCCTCGGCGAAATGCGCGAGTGGCGGGCCGCGCCGGCCCTCATCAGCAAACTCAAGACCGCCGAGCCACGCGTCCGAACGTACGAAGCCCCGCGCGCCGGCACCATCTCGCCCGGGCCGAGCGGGTACTTCTTCTCCGGAACCATCACGACCTACATCGCCGACGTCGAGCCGGTGGTGGCGGCGGGGGCCGTCGGCTGGAACCCCACCGTCGGGGCCATCCCCACCGGCGCGATGATCGCCGCCCACAACCCCCGCGTCACCATCCGCCGGACCGTCATCGAGTTCGTCCATCAGCCGGTCGTCCGCGAGGCCCTCAAGAAGATCACCGGCCAGGACTTCGAGTTCAACTCCCAGGCGTGGCGCGACTGGCTCCGCCGCCGCAAGTCCGACCACGGCTAGGCAGACACGCGAACCAGATGCGACCGTCAGGCAGGTTCCCGCTCGCTGACGCTCGCGGCTAGTCAGGCACGCGAACTAGCCGCGCACGTCAGTAAGCGGCTGGCCCCGCCAGCAATTGTTGCCACACCCGCCCGGATGGCACATCCCTTTTTCATTGGCCCTCCACGGCTCCCCATGTATAAGGACGGTGGAGGACAGCCCTATCCATGCGACATTGTCCGCTCATCGTGACCGCACTCGCCACCCTCGTGGCCGCAGGATGCGGCGGTCCGCTGCGCGAGGGCGGCGCGTCGGCGGACGCGGCCTGGCCCGGTCGCCTGCATCGCCTGCCGCCGTGGGGATGGGGTGCGCCGGGGCTGGCCATCAACGTGCCGGAGGGCTATGAGAAGGGCCTCCGCGCGGAAGAGGATTTCCTCGTCCACCTTTTTCGGCGGCCGCCCGACGCGGCGCCGTCCCGCGCAGGGTCGTCCCACGCGGCGCCGTCCCGCGCGGCCACCATGGGTGTTTACGTCGGCCACCATCCGCGGGACATCAAAACCAAGGCCATCACCGATGCCGGCCGCATCGCCGGCCGCGACGTCACCTGGTACGGCGGCACGTGGCAGGACGAGAAAGGCCGCACCGTGTACCACGCCGAGACCTACGTGAAGGGCCTCTTCAAGGTTCCGACCGTCTGGCGTCTGAGCATCCGGGGCCTCGTCGTCCACGTCTTCATCTGGGGCGCCGACAAGGCCCAGGTCGAAGCGCTCATGGAATCCGCCAGGTCGCTCCGGCTGGATACGGGCAAGTGAGTTCGTCGCACGCGGGAAGAAAGGATGTGCCATGACGAAGATGAACCGACGGATGCTGCTGAACGTGGCGTGCCTGGTCGCGCTGGCCGCCGGCGCGCTGGCCGGGGCGAAGCGGGTCCCCCCCGCCGAGGTCAAGACCGGCCAGTACGCACAGGTCCTTGAGACCGAGGCGGCGACGGCCGGACGCATCGAGTACTGGCTGTATATCCCGGCCGACTACGCCGGGGCCAAGGAGCCCTTGCCGCTGGTCGTGTTCCTTCACGGTCTGGGCGAGCGGGCGCCGGAGATCGAGAAGGTCAAGAAGCACGGGCCGCCCAAACTCATCGCCCGGGGCAAGCCGTTTCCGTTTATCTGCATCTCGCCGCAGTGCCCGGCCAAGTCGTGGTGGCCGAAGGAGACCAAGGCCCTGGTGGCGCTGCTCGATGAGATCGGGGCGAAATACAACGTCGATAAGGACCGCGTGTACCTGACGGGCCTGTCGATGGGCGGCTTCGGCACGTGGGCCCTGGCCATCGACCAGCCGAAACGTTTTGCCGCCATCGCGCCGATCTGCGGCAAAGGCGACCCGGCGAAGGTGGCGCGGATCAAGCACGTGCCCACGTGGGTTTTCCACGGCGCCAAAGACCGGACCGTACCGCTGAAGGCTTCCGAAGACATGGTCGAAGCCCTCAAGGCCGCCGGCGCAACGCCCAAGTTCACCGTCTACCCCGACGCCGGCCACGATTCCTGGACCGCCACGTACGCGAGCGACGACTTCTGGAAGTGGCTCCTCGCCCAGCGTCGGAAGCCGTAAGTCGGCGTGATCGCTGCCTCGGTCGCGCGGCGGCCTTCCCAGGCCGCCGCGAACGCAGTTTATGCCTGTTCCTGGTGGCCTGGGAAGGCCACCAGGCGGACAAAAAGGCGAAGTAGCGTTGTAGGATTAAGGGGGCCGACAAGGGCGAGAAGTACGCCGCGCGCCGCCGGGCGCGGACCGGACGTTCTCGCTTTGCCGTGACCGCATCGCGCGAGGCCATTGACACGGCCCGGGCCATTTCCTATACTCTCCCCGCTCACGTGGCGCCACGCAGGTTCGGATCGGGGGTTCCCTGAGTTGTACGAGGGGCTGCACGTGCGCTTCCGGCAACGGGACACCGACAGCGTGCAATGGGGAGCAGCAACAGAACGATGGATGCCAAGTACGCCGACGTGCTGAAAGACAAGATGGACGAGGCGAGCCTCGCGTGCCTGGAGTCCCTCCCGAACGAGCGGGTCCACGCCTTCGTGGCTGACGCAGTCGGCCTGTGCCGGCCCGATTCGGTGAAGGTGTGTTCCGACTCTTCCGACGACCGGGCCGAGATTCGCCGCCTGGCCCTCGAAAACGGCGAAGAGACGCCTCTGGCCGTCGAGGGCCATACCGTCCATTTCGACGGGTTCCACGATCAGGCCCGCGACAAGGCCGCCACGAAGTACCTCCTGCCGGAGGGCGTGACCCTGGGGCCGAAACTGGGCGCCACCGACCGCGAGACGGGGCTGAAGGAGGTCCGCTCCTTTCTCGACGGGGCCATGGAAGGCAAGCGGATGGCCGTCCGGTTCTTCTGCCTCGGCCCGGCCGACTCCCGATTCAGCATCTCGTGCGTCCAGTGCACCGACTCGGCCTACGTCGCCCACAGCGAGG
>CAYVAM010000223.1:0-6603 GCA_964449275.1 uncultured Anaerolineales bacterium | reverse complement strand
CCATCTTCTGGACTTCTACAATGCGAATCTGGCGGTAGTGGCGGGCCGTCTCGTAGTAGAGTTCATCGAGAAGGCGCTTGCGTTCCTGGGCCTGCCGCACGCCGAGCAATTGGAGGACGGCGTGGTCGAGATCGCAGCGGTCCTGCTGCTGGAGTTCCTTGCTGAGGGACACGGGGCGGCGCGCCAGTTCCTTGACGAGTTCGGCTGAGCGACACTTCATGAAATCAGCCTCGACCAGATGGCCGATCGCTCGGCGCTGCATCGACTTGAAGGCTGTCGCCAGTTTTTTGGCCACGCTTGGCCTCAGTCGGCGCGGATCGGGAACCTCCAAAAGGTCAACGTCTACCACCTCGGTCTTGAGGTTGCCTTCCGTCCCCGCGTACCGGCCATAGAACGTCTTGAAGAGAGCAAGCAGAGTGCTGTTCAGTATCGCTGGGAGCGCGACGGCTTGGTCCTTGGCCAACTCAGCACCGCCCACATAGAAGAGGTTGTGGTTGCATACCAACGACTCCGGGTTTGCTGGGATGATATGGCGGTACTGTTGCGCCATGGGCCAGAAAGCGACGGCCTCGACTTGACCGGTTAGGTCATACCACAGGGGCCTGCTGGCACAGGTTGAGCGTTGAGGGACCGGCACCGCCCTGGACTTGGCAGACTGGAATGTCTGCTTAGCACCCCAGCGCAGGTACTTGCCGACGTAAGAATCGCGCAGTTGCGACAGCGGCTTTCCCACCCAAAGAACGACTCTATCCAGTTGCTTCTTTCTGACGACGGGGCGGTTCACCTCCATCGGGCTGTGGAGTTCCGGCCGCAGGTACTTGGCTTCGATAGGGTGAAGGGTCTTGTCGCCGGCGCGGACGATGCGGACCTTGCCGCTTTCGACTTCGCTCAGTTTGCAGGGGGTCATCAGCGGCAGGTCGCGCCACAGCAGTCCACGGCCTGCAACGTCGGCCAGAACCTCGTCGGTGGCATCGTGCGGCATGAAGAAGGCGTCGCAGCCGCTCGTGATGCCACGGCGGATGTTAGCAACCTCGCCGAGTTTGACGAAGCGGTCGCGGTACGTCTTCATCAGCCGGAAGTAGAAGTCGGGGGCGCGGAGGAAGCGGCCCCACTTGCCTGCGGCATAGGCGCCAAGGGGCGCGTGGCCGCCCTGGGAACCGGCCTCGCTGAGGTCGGGGGCGCCGTCGGCCAGCGCCCGGCCCGCCTGCACTCCTTCTTCCCACAAGGTCTTCTGCGCAACGCGGATGATGCGGATGCCGTCTCTGTGGCAGTCCTTCTTGGCTCGCTGAAGGAGTTTGCGGAAGTCCTCGGCAGCGCGCTGTCTGGCGCTCTCGTCGCCAGGGTCGCGTTTGCCCAGGATCTCGGCCAGCGGCTTCTCCAAGCGGACAAACTTGACGATGTTGTCATCCCTTGCCTTCTGGTCGCCGCAGCGCTGGAGAATCGTGACGGCGGTCTTAACACGGGCGTCCTCGAACCAGGGCTCCTCGACGCTCTCGATGACGGCGATGAGTTTGAAGTTCCCCAGAATCCAGGCCTGCAAGGGGAAGCCGTACTCCACATCAAGCCAACTGACGGACGTGAGGAATCCGAAGTAGCCGCCGTCCTTGAGCATGGCGGTGGCGACGGGCCAGAAGTAGCAATGCAGGTCGCTGCGGCCGGAGAGTTTGAGGTCGGGCCACGCCGTGGCGCAGAGGTCGCTCATGAACTCCTTGGTCCGGCTTTGTCGGGCCTGGAACGTGTCGAGGTCCTCACCTTTGCGCGGCTTCGTATCTTCCTGGCGCGGTATGTGTTCCTGACGCAGATAGGGCGGGTTACCCACGATGGCATCGAGATCGGGCAGGGCGACGGGCCGCTGTTCCCTGACGCCCCTGCCGTGGACCGTCTGACGGGGTCCGGGGATCTTGCAGAACACGTCGGGTTCCTGAGCCGCTGCGAAGAAGTTGCGTCTTGCGATCTGGGGATAGTTTTCCTCGTCCTCCATCTGGCGCGAGGCGAGGTTGAGCGTGGCGAGGTGGGCCGGGAAGAGGGCGATGTCGCAGCCGAAGATCTCGCTCAAGAGGTGCTGGTGCGTCTTGCCGGAGTCGCGGTGCCTGCGGCCACCGCCGCGCTGGTGGGCCAGCCAGGCCTTGCGGTGGTAGGCGCGCACGAGGAAACTGCCCGACCCGCAAGCGGGGTCCAGGACGACGTCGCCGGCGCGCCGGATGCAGAAGGCGTTGATGACATCCACGATGTCATCTTGCGTGAAGAACTGGCCGAAGCGTCGGCGCTCTTCGGGGGAGATGAGCCTCTGAAAGATCTTGCCGACGACATCGGAGGGAATCTCGCGGAAGTCAAATCGGTGAAGGTTGGCGAGAAAACCCCGCCAGCCCTCTCGGGCGCTCTTGGAGGCGAAGACGAGCGGCCCAGCCCAATCGGCAACCGCCGGGTAAAGCACCGGCTCGTAGTCGCCGCTGGCGGTGACGGCCTTGTCGAAGGCGGCCCGGAAGTGGTTATAGATGCGCTGGGGACTGCGTGCGCGGGCGGGGAAGTCAAGCAAAAGCAGTTCATCCGGGTGGCGCGCCCGCAGGGCCTCGTAGAAGATGGCGCGGTTCGAGAAGATGTAGCAAACGGTTCTGGCGGCGCGGTCGAGGACCTCGCGCCATTGCTCTGCATTGTTTGGATCGAACGTCCAGCCCATTTCGCCGGCCATCCACGCTTGAAGGCGGCCCATGAAGCCCGGGTCGCGGCCACTCTGGAGCGCAAGGTGGTCCCGCACGGCCTGTGCGGACCAATCCAGATAGGTTTCCAAAAAGCGGATGAAGACGTGGTCGGGCGGGTGGGGCCAATCGACGAGTGTGCCCGTAACGATCTGCGCAAAGACCCCAAAGAACTGTGGGAGAAACCGGTCGCGGATGAACTGCTGGACTTCCGGACGTGCACAATCGGCCGAAGAGCGAAGGCCGAGGCCCAGGTCCCAGTCTCGGATGCTCCGCTGGATGAGGGGAAGCCGCCACTTGCTGCGGTCAAAGAGGACGAAACCGTTCACGTTCCAGGTGAAGAAGTAATCGGACTGGATGTTGTCGGCCTTGCGGAAGGCATCGTCCATGAGGCCGGGGTCGTAAGGGGTACGGCCCTCCTGAGTCCCCGGCATTTTGACCTCGCCGCAGAGGATCGGCGTCTGGCGGTCCTTCTGGTAGAAACGCAAGTCTTGCCGCTTGTTGCTTCCTCTGCCGTACTCTTCGATCTCGGCCCTATCAAAGGGCCACTCAGGATGGTCCGCAAAGAGGGCGTCGGCCCAGGACTTCACGTCCGCGCAGAAAGACACTTCGTGCTTGCGTACGGTGGGCAGGTTCGGCATGGCAGCAATTGTGCACAAAAGCCCGGGTGAATCCAAGGGGAATCAGCCTGATTGCCGTGGCACACGGGTTATGGGCACCCTCAAGATGGTTGACTCGAAACACAGTCGCTACGGCGCGACGGGCTATTCGATACTTTTGAGGCTGAGGCGGCGGGCTTGGTCGGAGACCTCTTCGGCCCCTAGGCCGGCTTCGCGGATGATCTCGGTGGCGACGAGTTTGCCGGCTTCCTGGTCCTCGGCCGTCAGGTGGATGCGCCCCTTTCGGTCGTAGGAGTAGGTGATGCGGACGAGCGCGCCGGCCGGGCGGCCGGCGGGCAGGCCCGTCACGTCGGCGGTACCGATGATGATATTGGCGTCCGGATCGGGGGCGTCGCCCTGGACCACCTGGAGGATGATCGTCTGCTGCCCGTCGTAGGAGGTCTGGTAGGTCTTCATCACGCTGACGGGCAGGCGGCTGTTCTTGGGGATGAGGACGTCGTTTCGGTACTGGAGGGTGGTCACGTCCTTGATGATGAGTCCGAGAGCGTGTGCGGCCACGTCGGTGGTGCGGATTTTTCCGAGTCGTTCGGCGGCCTCGGCGCCGAGTTCGTGGATCCTCTCGTCGCCGTGCAGCACACAGATGGTGGCATGGATCGCCGCCCCGGACGCCACGGACTCGTCCACGGGGACCTCGGTCTTGACCTCTTTGTCGCTCATCCGCTCCAGGAGCCGCTGGACCATGGGCATGCGGGTGGAACCGCCCGTCGGGATGACCCGCGCGACGCCCTGCCACGTGAGGCCGGCCTCTTCGAGGACCATCTCGGTGGTTAGTTGCGTCACGGCCAGGAGGTCTTCCGTAAGCGACTCAAACTCCTCGCGTGTAACCTCGTAGTTGCCCCAGTGTCCCTTGTAACTGACGGGCACGTTGGTTTTGTCGCGCCGGCTGAGTGTTTTCTTGGCCTCCTCGGCGGAGATCCAGAGGTAGGCCAGGGCCTGGGGATCCTCTCGCGGGTCGTCGGCGAACTCCTTTCGGAACCGGTCGGAGAGATGGTTGACCAGCCGCTCGTCCCAGTCCTTGCCGCCCAGTTCCACGTCGCCGTCTGTGGCCAGTGTGATGAACTCGTTGCCCTTCTTCTCGATGACGGTGGCGTCGAACGTGCCGCCGCCCAGGTCGTAGACCAGGATGACGCCGTCGTCTCCGGCCCTGGTGAGTCCGTAGGCCAGAGCGCTGGCGGTGGGCTCGTTGACGATGTCGAGGACCTCGACGCCGGCGATGGCGCCGGCATCCTCGGTGGCCTTGCGTCGGGCGTCGTCGAAGTAGGCCGGCACGGTGATGACGGCCCGGCGGATGGGGCCGATGTGCATCTCGGCGTCCTGGATAACCTTCTTCAGGATCAGTGCCGAGATCGATTCCGGCGTGTAGGTCTCGCCGTCCACCTTGAACCGCCACTTGGGGTTGCCCATCTGGCGTTTGACGTTGAAGACGGAGCGGGCGGGGTTGGCGAGGGCCTCGCGTCGGGCATCGCGTCCGACGAGGACACCGCTCTTGGTGAACACGACGACGGAGGGCGTGAGCAGTTCGCCCTCGGCGTTCGGGACGATGACGGGCATGCCTTCGTGGTCGACGTAGGCAAGTTTGGTCAGCGTGGTCCCGAGGTCGATGCCGACGGTCCGCTCTTTGGCGCCTTCGGGGGTTTCCACCATACGCACCTCTCACGCGGCTCACAGGTGACTCACACGATTCCAAGCATTCTAAGGCGGCCGGCCCGCTTGTCAAGCATCCGCCGCGCCAAGTAAGCGGTCCGAGATAAATCTTGCGCGGTGGGTCTCCAGACCCACCGCGCATAAAGGCGCATATTCGCGGCGGGTATTCCAGACCCGCCGCGCCATAGCCCCTCCAGCATGAGGGAACCGGGTTTTCTGCGCGGCGGGTGGGGACACCCGCCGCGCACACTTGCCTTGCCTTGACTCCGACCCCAAAACGTTACTGCCCCGCCAAGCGCGGAGCGGTTGACGATTCGGCGAGCATCGGATAGGATGCCGGGCGCGCGGGCGGGGGTTGCGCCCGCGGGTCGGCCGGTCCGTCAGGACGGGTCCCCGGCCGGGGAAGGCTGATTTTCCCTAACGCCGGTGAGGCGGCCGGCCGTATAACGTGGCGGAGGCAGCGGATGGCCACCGACGAGAAGAACGATTCCAAGAACCTGCCCGCGCGGCGTCCGCGGGCCCAGATGACCTCCACCGGCGCGCGCGCCCACCTGGAATGCAGCCGTGGTCCCGAGAAAGGCGAGACGTTCCGCGTGGCCCCCGGCGCGACCCTCATCGGGCGCGACGCCTCGTGCGACGTCGTGCTCTCGGAGACGGTCATCTCGCGGCAACACTGCCGCATCGACCGCCGCGGCGATACGTGGATTCTGACGAACCTCAGCAACAACGGGACACGCATCAAGAAGCAGACAATCGACGAGCACGTCCTGTCGGACGCCGACGAGATCCGCATCGGCGCCAAGACACGCCTGGAGTTCGTCGTCGAAGAGGTGGCGAAACTGGTGAGCGGCCAGCCGCAGTTCCGGGCGCGCGGCCTGCCGCAAGAGGAGGAAGAGGACGAAGAAGCCGAGGAGACCGAAGAGGAAGAAGAGCAGCCGTCGCTCTTCCAACGCCGCAGGGGCCTGTTCATCGGCATGGGCGTCTACCTGGGGATCATCCTGGTGATAGCGGCCATCCTGGGCGCCCGTGGTTGCGGCGGGCGGCTGCCCAGCCGGGATATCGCCACCCTGGGCATCGATGAGATGGCCATCTGGACCATGGCATCCAGGCCGCTGCGGATCCTGCCCAGACAGTCGCCCGACGGCACCTGGGTCGAGAACGAACTGGGCGTGCCCACCCTGATCCCCCGCGAGGACTTCGAGGCCGGCAAGGCCAAGCGCGTGCCGGGCATCCGGCAGGCCATCGACGTCCGGTACTACGAGCGGTACCCGTTTGAGCAGATGGTCAGGAACCACGAGATCCCGCGGAACTACCCGTACGTGGTCGAGAAGAGGAACCGCGGCCTGGCCGAGCAATACAAGAAGGAAGCCATCAATGAGTATCTCGTGTGCCACATGCCGGGCAAGGAGGCCAGTTTGCTCAGGTCGGTCCGACTGTTCCAACAGTCCTTGGGGTACTACGGCATGACGTTTTTCCCCGACCCGGACGTGAACAAGACGTACCTGCGCGCGGTCGGGGAAATCATCGACAAGGTCCACACGCTCTACACGCAGGCCATCGTCTTCGAGAGGGCGGGCGACCTC
>CAYVAM010000222.1:1759-6629 GCA_964449275.1 uncultured Anaerolineales bacterium | reverse complement strand
ACTGGCGGACCTCCGCCTGCAGGTTGCCGACCTGAGACAGCGCGAGGCCCGCGCTGCGGAGGCCGAGGAGGCGCTTCGCGAGAGCGGGAAGTCCCTCCAGGCGATCCTCGACGGCATTGAGGACGGCATCACCGTCCGCGACCGCGACTTCACGCTCCTGCAGGTCAATCGCTGGATTGAGCAGATGTTCGCCCACAAGATGCCCCTGGTCGGCAAGAAATGTTACCGGGCGTTCCAGCAGCGGGAAGAGGCCTGCCCCTGGTGTCCGGCCATCAAGACGATGGAGACCGGCAACGTCGTCAGCCAGGTCGTGTCCGTCCCCGTGGCCGGTGGCATGACCCGGTGGTTTGAACTGACGGGCTTCCCCTTGCGGGACGCCCAGGGAGCCATCGTCGGCGCCATCGAGCACGTCAAGGACATCACCGACCGCAGGCGGGCCGAAGACGCGCTGCGGAAAGCCTCCGAGGAAAAATCCCTTATCCTCAGCAGTGTGTCCGAAGAGGTGATCTATCACGACCGTGACATGGGCATCGTCTGGGCAAACCGCGCGGCCGCCGAGTCGTCCGGCCTGACGCTCGATCAACTCGTCGGCCGCATGTGCTATGAGATCTGGCACGGACGCGAGCAGGTGTGCGACGGGTGTCCGGTACGAAAGGCGTTGGATACCGGCTCGCCCGCGGAAACCGAAATCACCACGCCCGACGGCAGGGCGTGGCACGTCCACGGGTACCCGGTTTTTGGGGACGGCGGGAAGGTCATCGGCGCCGTCGAGGTCGTCCGCGACATCACCGCACACAAGGCTGCCGAGGAGGCCCTCCGCCGCTCGGAAGCCAATTACCGCGCTATCTTCAACGCCGTCAATGATGTTCTGTTCGTCCACGACATCGAGACGGGCGACGTGGTCGATTCCAATCAGAAGGTGGTCGAAGTGTACGGTTACGACCTCGAGGAAATCGACCTGCTAAACGAGCAGTTCCGGCAGGCCGCCGACCCGCCGTACGCTTACGCAGACCAGATGCGGTGGCTTCGCCGCGCCGCCGAGGATGGACCGCACCTGTTCGAGTGGCTCGCGACCGACCGAAACGGTCGACGGTTCTGGGTCGAGGTCAGCCTGAGGCGCGCCGCGATCGGCGGCCACGACCGCCTCCTGGCGGTCCTTCGCAATATCGAGGACCGCAAACACGCCGAAGAGGCGCTCCGCCGGTCCGAGGAGAACTACCGCGCCCTGTTCGAGCAGAGCGTGGACGGCATCGTGGTCGTGGCCGACACCAGGATCGTCCAGGCCAACCAGGCGTTCGCCGACATTCACGGATGGTCCGTCGAGGAACTGATCGGGATGACCAGTGCCGACCTGCTCCATCCGGACGAACGGGCCGCGGCCGCCGAACGCATCCGCGGAGTCATCGACCGCACGTTGGAGCGGTCGAACGCCCAACAGTACCACGCGCTTCGGGCCGACGGCTCCATCGCCTTGGTCGAGTACCGGTCCCGCCGCATCCTCTGGAAGGGCCGGCCGGCGGTCCAGGCCATCGTCCGCGACATCACCGAGCAAGTCCGCCTGGAAGAGGAACTCCGCCAGGCACAGAAGATGGAGGCCGTCGGCCAACTGGCCGGAGGCATCGCGCACGATTTCAACAACCTGATGACCGGCATCCTCTGCCACGCCGACCTGTTGAAGTCGGAGGCCCAGTCGCCGGAGGACGTCCGGGAGGCGGCCGGCCTGATCGAAGGCGCGGCCCGGCGTGCGGCGGAACTGACCAGTCAACTCCTCGGGTTTGCACGCCGCGGCAAACGGCGGGACATCCCGGTGGACCTGAACGCCACCGTCCGCACGAGCGTGCGGCTGCTCGGCCGGTCCCTGGACCCGCGCATTCGCGTCACGATGCCGTTCCGTGATGAGCACGCCTTTGTCCGGGGGGACCCGCTCCAGATGGAACAGATTGTTCTGAACCTCGCCATGAACGCACGCGACGCCATGCCCGAGGGCGGCGAGATGACCTTCACCATCCAACCCCTCGACGTGGGCGCCGAGGACTGCAAGAGCCGCCCCGGCGCCGAGCCCGGACGCTACGTCGTGCTCAGCGCCGCGGACACCGGCTGCGGCATACCGGAAGCGATGCGCGGCCGCGTCTTCGAGCCCTTCTTCACCACGAAGCCTCACGGCAAAGGGACGGGCATGGGGCTGGCCATGGTCTATGGCATCGTTAAGGACCACGGCGGCTGGGTTGAGGTGGACAGCGAGCCGGGGCGTGGTACGACGTTTCGGGTCTTTCTGCCGGCGACGGAGGCGCCGGCCGACGCCGGGGCGACGCCGGCCGACATCGACCTGCGTGCCCCGCCCGACGCCGGCTGCATCCTTGTGGTCGATGACGAGGAACTCGTCCGAAACATCGTGGTCCGTATGTTGTCGGGGCTGGGCTATGAAGTCGCCGCCGCCGCCGACGCCCGCGAGGCCGTCGAGTACTACAAGCGGTTCGGCCGCGACGTGAGCGTGGTCATTATCGATATGGCCATGCCCAAGATGGACGGCCGCCGGTGTTTCACGGCCCTCAGAGGGCTGGATCCGGATGTCAAGGCCCTCCTGGCCACCGGCTGGGGGCCAGAAGGCCGGGTGCAGGATGCGCTGGACGAAGGAATGGCCGGCCTTGTCCGCAAGCCTTTCCAGAGGGAGCAGTTGGCGGAGGCCGTCAAGCGGACGTTGACGCAGTAGCGCTCGCGCGGCGACCGGGATGCCGGTTTCGTGCCGCGAGGATCCCGGCTGCCTTGACCGCCCGGCGCTTTCGTGCAGACCATTGACACGGGCGAGCCAGCGCATAGAATGCGGCTCTTGCAGAGTCCCCATAGCTCAATTGGATAGAGCGTTGGCCTCCGGAGCCAAAGGTTGGAGGTTCGAATCCTCCTGGGGACGCCAGTCTAAGTCGCGTCACGTCAAAGGCTTACGGCGGCTTTCTTCATATCGACCGCCGCCAATAACATGCGTTTTATGACAATTCCGGCCCGGCCTGCGCTCCGATAGGCCGCCTCCCATCCACACCACATGTGGAACTTCCGAGTTTCTCCCTTGAGTCTCTGCAAACCGGCTCTATCCTCTCGCCGGCGTTGTATGGAGGAACGCTTATGCGAAGGAAGAGCCGTGTGCCGGGCTGCATTTTCATCAGCAACGGCCGCTATTGCGGGTGCAGGCACTTTCGGGTAGTTTATACATGCCGGGCCTACGGCCGTCGGATCGTACGTCGGCGGCAGTGCTGCAAGTCTGGTCATTGATACAGACAAAGTCCTTCGCGGAGGTTCCGATCATGTAGTCGGCATCAATCTCAACCATATACCCAGCCACGATGCAAAATCACTGGAGGAGCAACAAAATGCAGAGAGTTTTCATCCTTCTGCTGCTTAAACTCATCTGCACTGCTGCAACGGCTTTTGCCCAATCCCAAACCGCCAACGGATGGGAACAATCCTTCAAGGCGGGCATGATCGATGAGTCCACCGGCAAGCCGATCCGGGGCACCGAGATTGTGCATCTGGTCGCGCACAAGGGCCGATTGTATGCCGGCAATGGCTACTGGATGGACACGCGCGGATACGCCAACATTCCCTGGTCTCAGGTGCTCGTCCTGGATTCACCACGTGGAACCTGGAAGGTTGACCTGGCCCTGGGACCAGAGCATCTACGTGTGACGGCGCTGGAATCCGTGACATTCACGACGGACGCCGACGGCAAAGCGCTCGCGGCCCCCGTGAATCTGCTGTTGGCGGCTTCCGATATTCAGCGTGGTCACCGTGAATCCAACATCTGGACTCGCGACGACGACAGCAACACCTGGGTGAAGGCGACGCTGCATGGCGACCCCAAATACCGACGCTCGACGCGTGCCCTGGCCGTCCATCGCGATCAGCGAACCGGAGTTGACCGCATCTTTGTTGCCGCCGGCGCTTTAGGCATCTACAGTGGAGTCTACGACGCCAATCAACCCGGCAGGATCCGGTGGGACGGAAAAGCGGAACTCGGGCCGGTGACCATCCGCCCGATGTCGTTTGTCGAAGCCAACGGCAGTCTCTATGCCTCGGTAGGCGTTTCGGTCTATCGTCGAACGGACGGGCCGTCTCCGGTCTGGGAAAAGGTCTACTCTGACAACACCCGCGAGCACTGGGAACTTGGCGGAATCCGCGGCCTGACCGCCGTGCGGTCACCGAACGGATCCGGCGAGTCGATTCTGTTTTCGCATACGGACCGCATCATCCGCATCGATCCCAACGACGATCACCAGGCGACCGTCGAATTGAAGATCCGGCAACTGCTGCAGAAAAGATGGGGGACTGCCGTCAGGGGCAGCATCGTCGCCGCCTACAGTGACATGATGCCGCTCAAAGATCCCGCAACGGGACGCACGGTGCACATCGTGGGCGTGCAGGGCCGGATCGAACGGGGGGAAAGGAACAAAGAGTATCGTCCCGATACGTTTTTCGGCTGGTATGCCGGTGGTTCGTATCTGATTCGGGAATCCGATCAAATCTATCGGCTGAAGGAAGTCAACGGTCGCTGGGCGCCCGGCAAACCCAATCTGGTGGCTCCACGAACCTTCGTGATCTCGCCCTTCCCGGATAACGCCGGCGGGCAGGTCTACTTCGCCGGATTCGACGCGAACTTCTTCCCGGCGCTCGACACGGCCTGGGTTTTCCGCGCCTCGATCGAAACCGTGCTCCGCGCTGACCCATAAACTGATCGTCGCCTGCTGAGCCGGCGGCCCCGAACCTCGTGAGGCTTCTCACTTGCGCCATGGTTCATCCCCGGTTGGCGGCGTCACACCGGATGAGAACGCCATCCATTCACCGCGCACGACAGCGTGATAGAAATCCTTTGTGATAGGTT
>CAYVAM010000222.1:0-1659 GCA_964449275.1 uncultured Anaerolineales bacterium | reverse complement strand
CCCGGGTGGCCGCCATACCATCCCACACGGGTGGTGATTCGAGCGTCCGGCGGCTGCTTTCGGAGCCTGTCCACAAAAGGAAGTGCCCCGCCATCGCCGATCGCGGAGACCGTGATCCTGCCGCTGTATCCTTTCTCGTGCAGCCGAGCCCGGGCCTTCTCGACCCTGTCGGTATCCGCATCGAGCGGCCTTGAAGAAGACCATGAAAAGGTGAAGCCCAGCCTCTTCAGTCCGGCGCGGACGTCTTCGCACTTCATAAAGGTTTTCCAGATCAGGCCGGTTCTGTAGTTCTCGATCATGACGATGACAGGGCCCTGGTCTATGGCGAGATGCTTTTTGGCGAACCAGCCTTCCTTGAGATTGAAGGCATCAAGGAACCCGTACGCCCCCCAAAGCCTGTCCCCCAGTTCGCCGTCGAAGTACCGCGCGGCCTCTCGAGCGACCCAGTTCCTCTCTGCGGCGACGAGGATGGCGAGGATGCCGAACCCGCTGCCGCCGGAGGTCACCAGGTTGCCCGACGTCGACCGCGCGCGGGCCAGGCCGCTGTCGGGATGGGCGAAGTCCCAGAAGTAGCCGAACGTCCGCCGCTGGATCTTCTCGATCAGTTCCGTATCTTTCGCCGAGAGCCTCGACGCGGGCATCGGCGCCTGCGGCGGCGGGGTGTCGGCGTGGAGCAGTGCGGCCACGAAGAGGCAGACCACGGAACCGCACGTCAACAGGAGTACGAACGCGCCAAATCGTTTCCTAATCATCTCTCTCAACATATTGTGTTGTTAACTCCACCGTACGATATGCCATATAGGCCGGGATCCCCCGGATAAACTCGCGGCCACGACCGCCGTGGGCCTTTTCGACACCGGAGCCCTCAGCCCCGTGTCCGGAACGCCAGGAGGTTCCTCTCGGTGCGGATATAGATCGTCGACGCGTCGAGGGCCGGGGTGGCAAACACGGGTTCTCCCAGGTCGCGCTGGTAAACCATCCGGAACGCATCGCCGGCCTTCACCACCGACACGACCCCCCGGTTCGAGGCCAGGTAGAGATGGTCATTCGCCACGACCGGCGAGGCGCTGTAATGCCCCGGAGCTCCGAGGCGCTCGCGATAGAGGGTCTCTCCGTTGGTAGCGTCGACGGCCGCGAGGGATCCGCCATTCCGGACCAGGTAGAGGCGGTCTTTGTAGAAGACGGGCGAAGGGATCTCCGGGATGTTGCGACGCAATTGCCAGGTCACGTGGGTCTCGGTGACGTCGCCCTCGCCTCCCGGTCGGACGGCCATGAGCATCGGTCTGCCGCGGTGCAGCGACATGCTTGCCACGAACTCGTCGCGGGTCCAAAAACCGTTTTTGTCCTTGTCGATCCAGGCGAACATCCCATCGAGACGCCCCTTCCGTTTCGCCTCGTTCTCGGGCAGCGGGAGCCCGTAGCCGGGATGCCCGGGTGGCAGTTCGGGCCGGAAGGGGAACGTGAAGTGTCCTGTCATCTCGCTGCGTTCGAGTTTGCCGTCCCCGTTCGCGTCAAACTGCATCACGGCGTCCCAGAACGGTTGCGGATCGGGTTGCTCGTCGGGGACGCCACCCATCGCCGCTGAAGCGTAGAGGTGCCCGTTACCGGATACCGGCATCGCAATCGTCTCTCGCGAGAACCCGGTGGCGAACCATTTCT
>CAYVAM010000221.1:0-6653 GCA_964449275.1 uncultured Anaerolineales bacterium | reverse complement strand
CGACCTCGCGGAGCATTCCCAGGTGGTCCCGCGTGCGCAAGAGGCGCCAGCGGCGGACGAGTTCGGCCGGCACGTCGCGCGCATCCAGGGTCAAACGCTCCAGCACGAGTCCCTCCGTCAGGCGGCCGACCCAGGCGAGGTCGCGGTTCTCCTTGAGGAACCGCCGAAAGCCAGCCTTGCAGTAGCGGCAGCAGCAGGCGTCGGGGTGCGCGTTGTCCACAAAGCACCCGTCATAGCCCACCTCGGCGACCATCCGGATGAGGCGGCGGTGCCATTCGGCCCAGTCCGGATGGTTGATGCACGCGCGGTACCGATGAAGCGGGGCGTAGTACGCGGGCGAGTACCCGCCGCACGAACCGCCGACGAACTTGCCGTGGATGTCCACCACCAGCCAATCGAAAGGATCGCGCGGCGGGCGCGGCCCGGCCCACGTTGCGTAGGCGTTCCAGTTGTCGTAGAACTTCCAGAAGCCGAGGCGTTTCTCGTGGTCTCCGGCAACCGTGTGGTACGAGATGTACGGCGCAATCTCGCGGATGCCGACGGCGTGACAGCGGCGGAGCGTCTCGCGGATCGTCTCGATGCGCGTCGCGAGCGCGTCGGGCGTCAGCAGCGCGATGTTCTCCCGCGAGAGCGTGTGGCCGGGGCCGCCGGTGTACTGGTTCTCGCCCTGGTACAGGCGTATCGGCCCCCAGTGGTGCGAGATGGGCACGGCCTTGCCGACGTGCAGCAGATCGGGCGGCGCGGCCTTGAACTGGTTGATGTAGTCGGGCTTCGTGAAATAGTCGCCCGAGTAGTTGATGTGGTAGACGATGGGCGGCGTCGTGGTCGGCAGAAGCGGCGTGCGCTCCTCGCCCCGTGCGGTCGCCCCTGCCGCACCCGCACGTCCAGCCAAGACCGCCACCAGGAAGGCCGAAAGGCAAAGGTGTCGAAGTAGCAATAACACTCAGAACTCTCCGGCATCGTGGGCCAGCCTGGGCGTCCAGGGCACGGCCTTCAGAGAATCCCAAACATTCACCTCGGTCAACTGGAAACCGGAACCAGGCCGGGCCTGAATCAAGAACTTGACGTAGCGGCCCCGGGTGGTGAACTTGCGGCCATCTGTGAGTTCCTGCTCGTCGCCTTCGACACGGAAGGCCCCCTTCCGCGGCGTCTCTACTCCAGGTACTGCCCCCGGATGACGCGCACGATGATGGGGGCGAAGATGACGAGGACGACGGCCATGAGGATGAGCATGGACGGCACGAGCATCTTGACGGAGGCCTCGCCGGCGCGCCGCTCGGCCTTCATGCTGCGTCGCATCCGCAGGAGGTTGGCCTGGAGTTTGAGGACGTCGGCCAGCGGCGTGCCGAGTTGCTCGGCCTGAAGGACGGCCGAAATGATGCCGTCCAGGCCGTCCACGTTGATGCGTCGGCCCAGATGGGTGAGGGCGTCCTGGCGGCTGCGGCCGAAATCGATCTCCCGGACCAGCATGCCGAACTCCTGGTTCAGCGGCTCCTCCGGGTCGTCGCGGATGACGGCGCTGGCGGCCTCGTAAAACGTCGCGCCGGCGTCCATCGCCATCGCAATCAGGTCGAGCGTGTACGGCAGCCGCTTGGCAATCGCACGCAGACGGGCCAAGGCCCGCTCGCGAAGCAACAGGTACGCCGCGAAGAACCCCACGGCAAAACCGACCGCCAGGTAACCCAGCAGGGCCAGAATCGAGAGGTACCCCAGCATCGCCCAGGCCCCCACCCACAGCGCGATGGCCCCGATCAGGCCCCACACCGTGCAGATGACCAGGTACTCGTCCGCCGTGTATTGCTTCGGGTTGCCGAGCGCCAGTAGCAGTTTCATGATGTGCCGCTTCAGACCCGGCATGTTCAGCCGCCGAACCACGTGGTAGATGGGAACCAGGAACGGCCGCAGGAAAACGCTCTCGAAGATGGTGTCGCGATCGATGTTGTCCACTTCGATGCGGAATGCGGAGGCGTCCTCCGTCTCGATCGGCGTGCGGAACAGCGCAGAGACGAACAGAAACACCGACGCGAACACCAGCACGTTGATGATGATAATCAGAGCCACGTCGTGCGTCTCCCTCGGTGCAACCTAGATCTCAAACGTCACGATCTTGCGAATCCAGAGGAACCCGACAATATTCAGGAAGATGGCAATGACGAGCAGGAGCATTCCGTACTCGTCATTGAAGAGGGCCTCCACCCAGTCCGGCTCGATCATATAGTAGATGCCCGCGACGATCAGGGGCATGAGGCCCATCATGATGGCGCTCATCTTGTTCTCGGCGGTCAGGGCCCTGACCTTTTCTTCGAGGCGGATGATCTCGCGGAGCGACTCGCCGAGCCGGTCGAGCGTCTCGGGCAGGTTCCCGCCGCGAATGCGTGCGGTCTCCATTGCGGCAAAGAGCAGTTGGTAGTGGTGCAACTTCAGCCGGGCCGACGCCCGCCGCATGACCTCATCCACGCTGGCGCCGTGCTCGAACTCGCGGAGCATGAGGCCGAACTCCTGGCTGATGGGCGGCTCGGTGTTCTCCTCGATCAGTTTCATCGACTGGACCAGGTTCAGCCCGGCGCGCATGCCGTTGGCCAGGGTCACCAGTCCGTCGATCAGTTGCTCGTTGAGTCGGTCGCGTCTGCGCCGCTGGAGGACGAAGATGACCAGGCGCGGCACCCAGTAGCCGAGGACCATCCCGACGACGAACGTGATGAAGATGCCGAGTACCCCCGCCTCGGCGTGGTTGGCAAGCAGCGCGAGGATGAGGCCCGCGACAAACGCCCCGGCAAACATGACGTAGGTCAGTTGGCGCGGCGTGACGTCGAACATGAACAACTCGACCAGCGCGCCGTGGAAGTTCTCCTCCTGCTTGCGGATGAGCGTGCGAAACGGCAGCCGCAGCGAGATGACGGCGCAGAACGCCGCAACCATCGCCAGAAGCGTTGCGCCGCCCTGGTACAGCAGCGCACTTTGACCTAGTGGAATCAAGTCGGTCATCGCTTACATGAACGCATCAACGGTCAGGAGGCCCTTGTGGAGCAGGTCCTTGGCGAACACCGGTATATACCCGGTGTGCATCAACTCGCCTCGCTTGCCGCGCTCCGTGCCGATCATCGGCCGCACGAAGATGTCTTCCACGAGGATATCGCCCTCATCGCGGTCCAGGCCGGCAATCTCGCTGATGGCGGTGACCTCGCGGCGGCCGTCGGCGAAGCGGGTCAGGTGCACGACGGCGTCGAGGGCCGTAACGATCTGCTCGCGGATGGCCCGCACGGGCATGTCCACGGCCTCCAGGACGAGCCCCTCGAGGCGTTTCATGGCGTCCTTGGGGCTGTTGGCGTGGACCGTCGTGAGGGAACCGTCGTGGCCGGTGTTCATGGCCTGGAGCATGTCCAGAGCCTCGGCGCCGCGGACCTCGCCGACGATGATGCGGTCCGGCCGCTGCCGCAGCGCGTTCTGCACGAGTGCCCGAATGGTGTACCGGCCCTTGCCCTCGACGTTGGCCTGGCGCGTCTCGAGACGGACCACGTGTTCCTGGTACATCTGCAACTCGGCCGAGTCCTCGATGGTGATGATGCGTTCGTGCGGCGGGATGTAGGCGCTGACGACGTTCAGGAGGGTGGTCTTGCCGGACGCCGTGCCGCCCGAAACCAGCACGTTCTTTCGCCCCAGGACACAGGCCCGCAGGAAGTTGGCGGCAAACGGCGTGATCGTGCCGAAACTGATGAGGTCGTCGATCGTGAACGGCGTCTCGGAGAACTTGCGGATCGTCAGGACGGGGCCGCAGAGGCTCAAGGGCTCGATCGTGGCGTTGACACGGCTGCCGTCGGGCAGGCGGGCGTCCACGATGGGGGTTGACCGGTCGATGCGCCGGCCGAGGGGCGTGACGATCCGCTCGATGACCGTCAAGACGATCTCGTCGGAGAAGAACGACCTTCCGGTGTTGCGGATGACGCCGGTCTCTTCAATATAGATCTTGCTCGGCCCCACGACCATGACCTCGGTTACGTTCGGCATGTCCAGCAGGTCCTGGATCGGGCCGAGGCCGACGACGATGTCGAGGATGTCTTTCAAGATGTAGCGGCGAACGATGTACACCCAGAGCGACTCGGTGACCTGCGGGGCCTCCCGATCGAACTCTTCGCGGAACCGTTCCTCGACGGCCTCGACGTCCTGCTTGACGTTGTCGGCGCCGAACTTCAGACCGAGGTCCTGGATCAGGAGATCGCGTATCCGCAGCAGGCCCGCCTCGTACTGCGGGTCGAGAACGGTGTCGCCTGCCTTCAGGATGGGCGGCCGCATCTTGCTGCCGGCGCGAGCGGAGATCTCGGTAATGACGTCGCGCTTCAGTTGCTGTGCCACCAGGAACCACCCCGTCTCATCGTCGACCTCGCTGATGATGCCGTCGATGACGGCCGACAGGTGGGCCTTGATGTGATCCACATAGCGTGGATCGTCCTGCGCCTCGACGTCGATGGTCCGGAGGTTGAGCCGTCGCAGGAGTTCGGCGTGGACCTTCTTCTCGGTGCTCATCGCCTTCGCCAGGGGGGTGCGTTCCCGGCGAATTCTGATGGCCTTGTCGGCGGGCGTGACCGCTTCATCGGCCGACAGGTACAGCGCCCACTCGCCGATGTGAATCTCCTGTCCGGGGACGATCTTGACCTGCTCGCCCACCCCGACCAGGTTGTCATCGATAAGCGTGCCGTTAAGGCCGACGTTCTCGATGAAGTAATCGCCGTCGCGTTTGATGATCCGCGCGTGCTCGCGCGAGACGAACGGGCTGGGCAGTTCGAGGTCGTTGGCGGGGTCGCGGCCGATGCGCAGGACGTCCACCGTCAGTTCGATCTCCTGCCGCACATCGCTCAACTGGCTGTACGCAATAACGCGCATCGGCTCTCCGCGCCGCGGCGGCCGCCTACGGCGACACCGGCGGCACCCCTCTCTTCAGTTTGGCAATGTGGTCGAGTATCGTGTCCGCGAACTTGGGCTCGCCCGCCCTGCCCGTCGGCGAAGGGCTGAGCGAGACGATAAAGTGCTTGTCGGCCAGGGTCTCCTTGATTTGGAGCAACTGCTTGACCTGGGTCGTTTTCAGTTCAATCTGAATGTTGTTGTCGGCCCGCCGCTTGCCCTCGGTCGGCTCCGACGACCCGCCGACGGCCTTGACCTGGATATTATACAGGACGTCCATGATCTCGCGATCTTCTTTCCTTTCATCGGGGTTGGTGTCGAAGGTGCCGCGGATGGTGATGAAGGCCCCCGGCTGAAGAAGCGGCTCGGGCTGGATCTCGATCGTCATCCGCTCGTAACCCGGGCGAATCTTCGGAAGCCCTTTGGCCGAACCGGGCAGGAAGTCCATGTACTGAATGAACTCGCCCTGGAGCAGGTCGCGACGAGCCTTCTGGCCGAGGACGAGGCTGTCCGCATCCTTGGCCGGGATGACCTTCGAGAAGGATGCGAGCATCGGCTTCGGAACACGCAACGCCGCCACGTCACCGGACTCGATGGCCTTGCCCTTCGGGACGTCCCGTTTCATCTGGAGGAACGTGACGGACCCGGCCTCGTAGGAACTTTTCAGATACGTGACATACACGTTGAGGAGGATGCCGGCCAGGACGGCCGCAGTCACCGCCACGACGAGCACGCCGCCGCTCGGAAGCCAGGGGTTGTCCTTTCGTCTCGCCATCGGTGCTCCTTTGCTTCGCCTGTTTCGGCATTCCTCTTAACACGACAGCGCCACTTCGCCATTTCGCGCGGTGGGTCGGAGCCTGTCCTGAGCCTGTCGAACGGGGACCCACCGCGCTCGAAAGCCCGTTTTCGCCGTTGCGCGGCGGGTCGGGAGACCCGCCGCGCAGGAAGTGGTATTGTAGTGCTAATACTGCGGATCGTAAATGGCCACCAATGTTTCTTCGCCGCCGCGGGCGCGGGCGTACACGATGCGTTCGCGTTTGCCCTTGCGGAACCGGACGAGCCATCCGGGGTCCGGCTGGGAGTCATGGTCTTTTCGGGGATCGGCAAGTTCGTTCCACTGCCACCCCTTCTGGTCGTAGTGCCGGCAGAAGGCCTCGAGCGCCTCGCCGACGCCCTTTCGCATCCGGACGAGGACCATGCGACAACCGGCGCGCTCGGGGTCCTCGAAGACCATCAGGACCTGGGCTTCCTGGGGCATCAGGTCGGCGGGGGCCTTGTTCCGCGGATAATCGTACGGCAGGCCGAACACGTTGGCGATGAACCGCCGCTTCAACTCATCGTCGGTGTTGCGGGGGTCGTCGGGGTCGTCGCCGTCGATGGCGGCCATCACGAGGCCGGCCATCACCTGCCGCAGATCGTCTTGCACCTCCTCGTCGGTGGTGGGCTTCTCGTCGGGCTTCGGCGGACCGCCGGAGGGCTGGACCTCTGGCGGCCACGGGCCGACCGTCAGGTCGCCGCCCTCACCGCCGTCCCAGACCGCTGACGGATGCCGAAGGTAGTGCGCCAGGGCGAGCGTCACAAGGATCACGAGAACCACGGCCGCAACGCGCCACACGCGCGAGCGGCCCTTGAGCCGCTTGTCGGGCGGCCGGTCGGCTTCGGAACTGGACGACTCGTGCGTCATGGCCTGCGTCTGTCCCCCGTACGTGTTTAGCGTGTCATTCCGAGCGAGTCCCGGCGCGCCGGGATCGCCGTTA
>CAYVAM010000220.1:0-6813 GCA_964449275.1 uncultured Anaerolineales bacterium | reverse complement strand
ACTCCTGGGACATCAACGGTTTCACGTCGCGCTACTCTGCGGCGATCACGTCGGGCGCCCATCTGGAAGACCTCCCGACGGCCCCCGGCGGAGGCATGGCCCCCGGCGCCCCGTCGCCGCTGCCGCTGACCGACGCCGCCGAAATCCACCTGCTCGCCCAGACGGATGACGCGGGCGCGACTGACACGCCCACGGGTGAAATCATCTCAGAAATGGATCTAGTGGCAGAGCGAGCACTCGCGGCAGGTCGGCCGACCATGGTGCCGGCCGTTTCACAACTGACAACGCCGGGTGATGAGTTGTTCGCCGGGCAGCACGACGGTGCCGCGACAACCACACGGACCGGAACAGACAGCCGGGCGGCCATGCACCAAGACCTGGGCATCGAGACCGGCCTCCCCGATCTTCTGTCCTTGCCGGCGCTTGAAGTGCTGAGTGTCGCGTAGGGCAGGGCAGGAGAACATGGACCGAGCGTCTCCCACCGAGCCGCCTGTTTTCCTCGGGGGCACGATCCTTCGTGGTTTGGCACCAATCACCGGCAATCGGGCAATTTGATGAGGTAATCCATCATTTGTTGCGAAAAGACAACAGTTTCCGGAATCCGGCGGATATGTGCTAAATCTTTGTGAAGCAACGCTTTATACCTCCAACTCCAAGCCAGCGCAGCGCGGTTTCCGGCTGGGTGTTGCCAAGACGCAACGCTCTCGGAATAACCGGATCTCTGGCTTGGCCCCGCCGAACAGCCTTTTCCCGGCCCTCCGGCCGCTTTTGCATCGTTTCCAGCCCGTCTGGCATGAGAGTTGCCCTTCCCTTCCCACGTAGGCAGTTGTGCCTTTCCGAGCAAGGGCGGAGGGCAGATCTTTCGGGCAGACGCTTCACCGTAGCCACATCTGTTTCTGGTGCGCGCGGTCCGAGAGCGGTTTGCCTCACCCCACCCGGAAAGACCCGTTGCCGTCCCGAGGCGGGCAGCGGGACAAGGGGATGACGGACCAACCTTTGGAGGGCCAACGCCCGGAGTCCAAGAGTGGTGTCTCGATGGCCGCCGCCCGGCCTTTGGGAGGAGTTCAGGCGGCTCGGGCCATGGACGTTCGCGGCGCGTGCCTTTGGCGCGGCGCCGTGGGTGTGTGCGAGCATCGTCGCAACGGGGGAAGACCACGCGGCACGCGGGTGTCGCGGCGGGCTTCCCCGTTGCTGTTTTCGGGGATAGCGTCCGGCGGTCGGGCGGGACGCACGTTTCGCACAGTTGCGGGGAGGTGACGGATGAAACGGCAGAAACACGGTTCCATGACGGGCCGCATCGGCGCGGCGTTGGCGGTGGGTGTGGCGATGGCGGTCCTGGCGGCGCCGGCCGGGGCGGGCATCATCGAGATCCAGTTCACCGGCGTGGACCTGGTCTACGACGGGACGAGGATCTACGACGCGACGTCGGCCGCCGGCGGTGTCGGAAATCCCGCCGACGCCGATCCACTGACCAGCGTCCTCTTCCTGCTCAACGGCGGTCTGGTCGGCAGTCTGACCGAGGACGTGTGCCTCGACGTCCTGATCGAGGACGTGGCCGACATCCCCGCGTTCCACGCGGGCGGCGGCGCGCCGGTTATCTCGGGCGGCAACGGCGGCGCCTTCGGCATCGACCTGTTGACCTCCGCCGCCGGGTACGGCCTCGGCCTGAACATCGACGAGGTCGTTGTCTTCTACAGGCATTCCGTACCTCCACCATCACCAACCACGCCGGTGTCCCTGACGATCAGCGGCGTGGTGACCAGCGTCTCGGTCCAGGACCTTCCCTTTGATCTGGAGATAGACGGCGGCGAGCGCGTCACCTTCGTGCTGGCCAGTTCGAACCTCTCGGTCGCCACGGACGTCGCCAACAGCCTGTACCTGCTGGGCTTTGAGGCGTCGGGAACCGGAAGCATCACGGGTTCCGGCACCCCGGAGCCCGCGACGCTGGCGCTGATGGGCCTCGGCCTGGCTGGGCTCGCGGCGCGGCGGCGCAGGAGGAGGTAGCATTCTGTAGGGTGGGTGCTTTGCACCCACGCGGGTTGATGCGGCTTGCCGCGGTGGTTGCGGCGGCCCGGCGGCCGCAAGGAAGATAACAGTCCGGCGCGGGGGGAGGGGGAGCGGACGGGCTTTGGTGATAGAGCGTATCAATGGCACAAGCCCCACGCAGGGGCGCGGAGGAAGCAATGGTGCGACCTCCGAAGCGAGAAGCGAAAGGGGAAAGACGATGAAAGCGACAAGAATAATGCGATGGTTGGTTGTTGGTGTGGCAGTGTTGGTGTCGGCCTCGGCGGCACGGGCGGACTGGGACCCGGGCGACCCGCACAAGATGCACTTCCCGCAGTTGCCCGATCCGCAAGGCTGGGACGTGGCGTTCATCGACTTCGCCGCCCCCCAGGATAACACGTTGGCCGACGACTTCCTCTGCACGTCCACGGGGCCGATCGAGGACATCCACTTCTGGATGTCGTTCCAGGGCGAGGACTGGAGCGGCATCGTCCAGGAGGTGGGCCCGATCACTGTGGGCATCTGGTCCAACACGCCCGCGGATCCCGCCGGGCCGGGGCCGGCCTTCAGCATGCCGAAAGACCTGCTGTGGACCGACGTCTTCGGGCCGGGCGAGTTCGGTTTCCGCGAGTACGGGGACGGGCCACAGGGCTTCTACAACCCCGCGAGCGGGCAGTATCTTAACCCGGACCACAACTTGTTCTACCAGATTAACATTACGCGAATTGAGGATCCGTACGTGCAGATCGAGGGGGAGATTTACTGGCTCTCGCTCGAGATGGACATGGCGACGGCGGCTATGCCGGGTTGGAAGACGTCCATCGACCACTGGGAGGACGATGGCGTCTGGCGGCCGCGCGACGCCGCCGGCGTGGGTTGGCAGCCGCTGATCGACCCGATCACCGGCGAATCGCTCGACCTGGCGTTCGTCATCACGCCGGAGCCGGCCACACTGGCGCTCTTGGGCCTCGGCGTCGTGGGGCTTCTCGCCCGCCGCCGGAGGAAGTAATTCCCGCGCGGTGGGTGTCCCCACCCACCGCGCCTGGACGGTGCTTGGCGCGGCGGCTCAGGAGAGCCGCCGCGCCGGACACGACGCGTAAGTCTGTAGGGTGGGTGCTTTGCACCCACGCGGGTTGATGCGGCAGGTCGTCGCAACGGGGGAAACAGGCGCAGCGTGCGCCGGTTTCCCCCAACGTTTTGAACGGCCGCACGTTGTGGCCTGTTCCGAGCCGGGACCGTGAGGGAGCGGACGGGCTTTCAAGATAGAGCGTATTTGGGAAACAGCCTCATGGAGGGGCGCGGAGGAAGCAATGGTGCGACCTCCGAAGCGAGAAGCGAAAGGGGAAAGACGATGAGAATGACGAGAGCAATGCGATGGATGGTTGTTGGTGTGGCAGTGCTGGTGTCGGCCTCGGCAGCGCGGGCCGACTGGGATGAGGGCCAACCGCACAAGATGCACTACCCGCAGTTGCCCGACCTGGTAAACGGCTTTGACGTACTCGACGGCGTGTACAGCAGCGACACCGGCGGTTCCGGCATCAAGATCCTGGCCGACGACTGGCAGTGCTCCGGGAGCGGTCCGGTCACCGACGTCCACGTCTGGAGTTCGTACCTCCAGGACTTCCATCCCGTGCCGCCGCCCAACCTGATGTTCAACGTGGCCATCTACGACGACATCCCGGCTGCCGATAGCCCCACCGGCTACAGCATGCCGGGGAACCTGCTATGGAACGCGTATGTCGAGCCGGATGCGGCGCGGGTCTACGCCGACAACATTACCGAGGCGTTTTACGACCCCAACCAGGGACAGGTCATCGGCGACGACCAGACCTGCTGGCAGTACAACTTCGTCTTCGACGAGGCCAACGCCTTCTGGCAGGATGAGGGCAAGATCTACTGGCTCTCCGTCAGTTACACGCCCGACCTCAGCGGCAACGGCACCGTGTTCATCGAGGACCTGCTGCTTCCGGCGGCGGGGTGGGCCTACGGCTGGAAGACGACCGACCAGCCGTGGAACGACGCCGCCGTCTGGATCGATGCCATGGCGGGGTTCCTTCCCCAGAATGCCGTGCCGCCGTCGGGGTCGGCCTGGAACATGCTCGCAAGATTGCAGGGCGACCTGATGGTTCCCATGGACCTGGCGTTCGTCATCACGCCCGAACCGGCCACGCTGGCCCTGATGGGTCTCGGCGCGGCGGCTCTCGCGGCCCGGCGGCGTCGCAGAAAGTAAACGGAACCAGCCGGCTCCCTGCTCGGCAACGGTCCGGGCGGGCCGCCGGTCGGAAGAGCGCGTGGAGGTGAGCCGTGGCCGCGAACGGTCGCGAGCCACACAAACCCGAAAGGGGGAAGATGATGAGACGCGCAATGACACTGGCAGTCGGACTGGCCGTGCTGGTGGGGGTGTCGGCGGCCCGGGCCGATTGGAATACCGGCGATCCGTACAAGATGCACTTCCCCCAGATGCCCGACCTGGACGGATGGGACGTGAGTTTCAACTCCAGCCAGGAACTCGATCCGCCCGGCGTGCCGGCGCATACCGCCTGGGCTTGGCCCTCGGGCGACGACTGGCAGTGCGGGGGCACGGGACCCGTGACGGACATCCATTTTTGGGTCTCGATGCAGGGCGATACCAGCGAGTCCAACCCGGACGGGGAGGTGCCCTTCCAGATTACGTTCCTCAGAGCGCGCATTCGCGCGGACGTGCCTGCCGGCGTCGAGAACGGGGGCCGCACGTACGATTACAGCACGCCCGGCCTCCCGCTGTGGAGCGCCGAGTTCAGCGACGCGCAACACGTGGTGAGCCACTGGGCGGCGCACGAGCAGGGATGGTTCGACCTGGTATCGGGCAGCGCTGAACCGGGCGACCACGACCACATCTACCAGGTCAACATCCCGAATACCGCGAACAACGTCGAGGACAAGGAGCCGTACGTTCAGCAGGAGGGCGAGATTTACTGGCTGCAGATCGAACTCGTGGCGGAAGGCCAGGACGAGAACGGCAGGCCCATCTCCGTGGACCTCGGCTGGAAGACGGCCGACATGGACGCCTACCCGTCGGACTACGAGGGCAACCCTTTCATGGATGATGCCACGTATTACTACCAGACAGCCGGACTTGCCACCGAGATTCAGGAGCACCGGAGGCTGATGATCGAGGACCAGCCGCGGGACTTGGCGTTCGTCATCACGCCCGAACCGGCCACGCTGGCCCTGATGGGCCTCGGCGTCGTGGGGCTCCTCGCCCGCCGCCGGAGGAAGTGAATTCCCGCGCGGTGGGTGTCCCCACCCACCGTGCCTGGACGGTGCGTGGCGCGGCGGCTCAGTCTGTAGGGTGGGTGCTTTGCACCCACGCGGGTTGATGCGGCCCGGCGCGGCGGCTCAGTCTGTAGGGTGGGTGCTTTGCACCCACGCGGGTTGATGCGGCAGGTCGTCGCAACGGTGGAGACTGGCCTGGCGTGGGCCGGTTTCCCCCGTCGTTTTGAACCGGCCGCACGTTGCGGCCTGTAGCGAGCCGCGACCGTGAGGGAGCGGACGGGCTTTGGCGATAGAGCGTCGTAACCGAATCCGCCCCGTTGGGGGCCGCGAGACCGGCGCGAACCCCGGCCGCGGGCTTATGAGGCCCGTTTACGGGCCTTGGTCCCCGCGAAGCGGGTATAGGCCCGGCCCTTTGGGCCGGGTCCACGAGGGCCCCCGCCCCCTTCTGCTGCTCATCCTAGCCCGCTTCAGCGGGCTTACTCTCGGCACATCCCTCGGCGCCCGGCCCACGACGAGAAGGTCGCTGAAGCGGGCTGCTTCCTGATCCAGAATAATTGTATCGTGGCAGCGCCGTTGACCAGGGCTAAAAGCCCTGGCCTACACCCTTCGGGCGAAGGCCCGTGAACGGGCCTGGCAGCCGTAGGGTGGGTGCTGCGCACCCACGCGGCGTTTTTCACGAGACAGAGGCCACGGCAGCGACACGAACCGCGGGTGGCACCTATGAAGAGCGAGAAGTCAAGCGAGAATTTTCCCTGTTCCCTCAAAGGCACGGCTTCGAGGGCATCCATCGTTCGCCACGCCAGACGTGGCCCGATGGGCATGGGCAACCGTGGGAGGCCCGGAAGCGTTCGGACGGCGGCCGCCGTGACGGGCGGTCCGATCCTCTGACCACGCCCGGGGGCGTACGCGATGTCGCCATGCACCTATCGGGGACTCCCCGCCTCGCGGGGGTCCATGCAGATTTGGGGCGTAGCATGGAGCGGCGTCCATTCATGGTCCGGAACTGCCCGCCAGGGCGTTCAATGCCACCCAAGGGACTGCCGCTCCGGAAAAACCCCACGATCCGCCGGCGTCACCGCGGCCGAAGGCCTTCCGGATCGAAGGCCTGGCCGGACTTCCACATCCCCCACATCACCGACGCCAGTTGTCGGGCCACCGTCCGCCGGGCGTTCGCCGGGGCGGTGCCGTTCGCCAGACTCCTTTCGTAGTGGGCGGCGAAGGGATTGCGTCCCTGCTCGATCGCGCTGACCGCCGCACCCATCAACGCGTCTTTGAGCCGCCGATTGGCGTCCCGGGCCACCCGCAACGTCCCGGGCCGAGGACACCCATGACGGTCCGTTCCACTGGTGCGTCGTACGAGTCCCAACCCACAATACCGCCATAAGGCCGCCTTCCCGCGAAAACGCCACGGTGTCTCCAGGTAGGCCAGCAGCGTCACCGCTCGGATCAGCCCGACCCCCGGCAACGCCTGCCACAACGCCACCACCGGGTGCCGCCGGCTCCGCCGCCGCAGTTCCTTCCGGGCCCGGGTCACCTGGGTCGCCGCCGCGTCGT
>CAYVAM010000219.1:0-6821 GCA_964449275.1 uncultured Anaerolineales bacterium | reverse complement strand
TTCGGCCATGGTACGTTCCATCGCGTGACGAGGCCACCGGGAGTTTCCGCTCCCGGCTCGAACGACATTGCTCGAACGACATTGCTCGAACGACATTGCTCGAACGGCGCTGCTCGAACGACACTGCTCGAACGGCATTGCTCGAACGGCGCTGCTCGAACGGCATTGCTCGAACGGCGCTGCTCGAACGACATTGCTCGAACGGCGCTGCTCGAGGAGCGGCGCTCGCAAAAAAAAGCGCCGGGGCCGAATCCCTCCCGGACGGCCCCGGGCGCTGCAATCTCCCCCGAGTTTTTACTCGTGCCGATGACCTCCCAATCACGGCACTATCTCAGACAGCCACCAACCCCCGCCCGCGTTCCGCGCGGGTCTCCCGGCTACTACAAGACAATTGGTATAGCGAAGGGCGTCAGGAAGGAGAGTTCCGGCGCCAATCGTTCCCACACACGATTATACTATACGCGAAAAACAGTAGTTGTCAACCCCGGACAGGCGGTTTTTTTGAGTTGACTTTGGCGTTTCGGCTCACTCGCCGCTCTTCCACGCCAAAACCACGATTTCCGGCCCGTCAGGGGGCATTTCGGCCGCCCCCACCGGCAGCCGCAACTCGTTTGTTTGAAGCCTGGTGGCCACCGGCAACCCTTTCAGCATGGCCTCCACCGGCTCCAGGCGAAGAGTCAGCACCTCGGTCTGAAAGTGTATCGGGATAACTGCCCGGCGTGGGGTGATCTGTCGGATGACCGTCCGGGCCTCATTCGGCGGGAGCGTATACACCCCGCCCGCCGGAATCAGCAGGACGTCCACCTCGCCGACCGCCGCCACCTGGTCGTCCGTCAGGACGTGTCCCAGGTCGCCGCAGTGCACGATCCGCATGCCCCCCGTATCGATGAGGACCAGGTTGTTGAGGCCGCGTTTGGCGCCGTGGACCTCATCGTGCCACGTGCCGACGGTCCGGATTCGGACATCGGCGACCGTCTCGTCGATGGTGGCCCACTCGCCCTCGGCCGTCAGGCCGCGGAGCACGGTGGGACTGCCCGACACGCCATCGACGTTCGCATGGTCGTAGTGGTTGTGCGTGATGACCACCACGTCGGGCCGGATGTCCGGCAGGTGGTGCCCGATGGACTCATCGAACGGGTCCACCATGACGGTAACGCCTGCGGGGGAAGTAATCGTGACACACGCCTGGCCGTGCCACCGGATCACGACGTCATCGCTGGACATGATTGACCGCCTCTTCTGTTGTGCACGAGTTGCTTACGGTCGTGCTATCCCATATATTTATACGGTCAATACCGACAAGGCGCGGAAGGTTTCGGGGAAAACCGTACGCCGTTCGCGGACCTTCGGTGCGGCGGTCCGTCGTGTGCGGTTCTGCGACGCTCAGTCGCCGCCGGCGCTGTCCTCCACAAGCGTCCGCCGCAGGCTGCGGACGGCCACGAGCACCAGCCCGATCACCGCCAGGCCGAGCGCCACGTACAGCACCCACTGGTTCCGGACGATCCAGCGGTGCGGCGGGAGGGCTTCGCGCGTGGCGATGAACCGCGGGTTGTGCCGGACGTTACCCAGGCGGGCATCGACCGCTCCGGCGCGGGTGATGTGGGCAAACGTCTTGGCGTAATCGTACTGCGGGGCGCGGGCCGCCGGGTTGCCGTAGAAGAGGCGGTAGCGGCGGCCGCTCGCGAACGGGAAGAACACGTACCGCGGCCTTCCGTAAACGCCGATTCGCGTGACGGCCAGGGGCGGGTCGTCTCCGCTGTGGATGCGGACGTGGACGTACCGGCCGAACGTCTCGGCGAACTCTATCTCCAGCCGCTCCTCGTTGTACCGCTTCGTCCGGTAGCGGAAGACGACGCCGCTGCCCGCGTGCTTCGGCATCTTCGAGTTGTCGCCGACGTCGATCCGCACCGGCCTCGAGAAGTTCTGGTCGGCCGTCTCGATCCGGACCTGGCTGACCGGCAGGTGCTTTGCGCCGAGGTCCAGCCTGTACCACGTTTCGGCCCCGTGCATAATTTCAGTCCGGCTGGCGACGGGCCGCTCGACCAGAAGGGGCAGGTCGCCCGTCTCGGCCGCCGTCTCCTGGAACACGGTCGCGCCGGTGAGATCGATGGGCTCGGCGCCCGAGGGCGCGCCGACCACGACCCGCAGGTACCGCATCCGCGCATCGGGGAAACGCACGGTCGTGAACCGCTTGGCCACGTCGCCGGTGAAGGCGAAAATGGCACCGTCGGACCGCAGCGTCTTCCAGGTCTTGGCGTCGTCGGAGCCCTCAACCGTGACGGGGCAGCGGAAGTTCTCGGCCGGCGTCAGGACCTTGATGCGGTTCGTAACGGGGGGCGCCGAGCCGAGGTCGAGCGTCAGTTCCGACGCTTCCCGGCCGCGCTTGGCCACGTTCAGGACGCGCGCCGGGCGCTCCTCGATGCGGACCGGCGGCTTCGTGGGAACGTACACCGCGTAACCGATATCGTCGGCCTCGCCGCGCAGGATGCGAAGGTCCTGGAGGCCCGGCCCGGCGGCCTGGTCCCAGACTTCCTTGTCGAGCGCGACCCGCGCATGATCGCCGGCGGCGCCCTCGGGCACCTTGATCTCGCGGTAGGTGCGCCACGCCTCGGGGTCGAAGTCGGCGCGGGCCGTCGCGGCCAGGAGGCCAACGGCCATCAGCAAACACACCGCCGCTGGCCGAAGCGGGAGCATCGAACGTGTGCGCGGTGGGTCTCCGCACCCACCGCGTCTGTCGGCGCGTATGCGCGGCGGGTACGGAGACCCGCCGCGCACCGGCCTTGGGATGCCTGTGCCGGTCCGTTTAGTGGAGCGCATCGGAAGTCTCCTTCTCATCCGTCTCGGCCTCGTCCGTCTCGGCGGGGAAGATGATGTGGCGGTACTTGTGGTACAAGAGAGACGCCGCCAGCAGCAACATCCCGAGGCCGACGAACGAGAGGATCCGCCACATGGCTTCCAGCCGCGACAGGTCGAGCAGCATGACCTTGGCGAGCGTCCCGCCCAGGATCACCAGTGCGAGGATGCGCAGCAGTTTGCTTCGCCGCCGTATCCCCGCCCCGAGCAGCGCCAGCGCGTACAGCGCGTAGCCCACCGACAGCGTCGCGTGCCGCGCGTACCACGCGTGCAGTTCCTGCTGGGGGAACCACGTCTCGGCATGGGCGTCCCAGAAGTCCTGGGCCTCGAGCGTGAAGCACCCCAGGACCACCAGGTGCACGAGAACCGCGACGACGGGGCCGACGGTCGTTCTCTCCGGAGCGATCTGCGGCGGGTGCCGCAGGTACCCGATGACGGTCAGTGCCATGGCGGCAATCAGGAGCAGAAACGCCACGCCGCGCGGCTGCCAGAGGAGCGTGTCGTATCCGCGACCGCCCGCGAAAGCGACCGCGAGCAGGAGGATGACCGCGACGGCCATCGCCGCCAGGCCGACGATACGGTGGGCGAGGCTGCGGATCCAAAAGCCCCGCATCATCACCAGGCCCGCCATGACGGCAAAGCCCGCCGCCGTCAGCGAGCGGAAAGACACGTCGCCAAGGTGCAGGTTCAACCCCTCGGTCATGTAGTCGCGCGCGCGGGAGAGTTCCGTCACGTAGAGGCTCAGCACGACGCCCAAGGCGAGCAGTTCGTACGCGATGGCCATGCGGCGCGCACCCAGGGCGGGGCGCGTCGCGTAGCGGGAGACTACGGCGGCGATCGCCAGGCAGACCGCCACGGCGGCGAAGGTCGCGCCGACCTGGTTCCACCCGGCAACAAACTTCAGTTGAGGCAGATGTCCCTGGGCGATGCTGATCGCGTTGAACGATACGGCAAAGGCCGCCAGCGCCATCGCGTGGTGGAAGGCCCGCCGAAGCACGGCAACGAGTCCGACGGCCAGCAGGCCGTAGGCCCCGAGGACTGCCGCGCTTGCGGCATCGCGAATCCATCGCAGGTGGGCCAACCGGGTCGACAGGTCCGCCGCATGCTGGCGGATCACATGGGCCTCGGCCTCGCACTCCCAGACGCCCGCCTCGAGCAGGACCAGGGCAATCAGGACGGCGTGGGCCAGGCCGGCCGTAGCCGTCACGGCGATGCGCTCGGCCGGTTTCTTGTCTTCCGCCCGTCGGTAGAGCCAGGCCGAGACGGCCATCGCCAGTGCCACGACGGCGTACGTGGCGGTCCGGGCGTTGAAGACCAGGGGGCCGGCGGCTTCTTCGGCCTCCTCGGCGAAGTACCCGAGGGCAATGACCGACGCCAGGTGCACCAGCAGCGCCACCGCCCGCAGCCGCCAGTCCTTCAGGCGCACGCCGAGGTAGAACAGGACCGCCGCCTCGGCCGCCCACGCCATCGGAATCCAGATGCCTTCCAACTGGATCGGGATCGCCAGCGTCACCAGACCCAGCGCCTGTGCCAACTGGAGCAGAACGAACCGCGCCTGGACGGGCGCCCACTTGCGGATCGCCAGGCCTTCAACCAGGTAGATCGCACCCAGGACGGCGGCGATCCCGCCCAGCCAGTGGTGATGGTCCGCGCGCAGCAAAATGTACAGGCCGGTGTAATACGCCACAACGTTGATGATCGTGAGCGGCAGGTCCAGCCGCGACGGGTCGCGCCTGCCCAGCAGGTGATACACGAGCGACAGGACGAAGTACATCGCCCACAGAACCGTCATGTACGTGACGATGAAGGCCAGTTTCTCGACCGCAACGCCGCCGTGATAGTAGTGGGAATACAGCCAGACGCAGACGTTGAGGATCGTCCCGCCGAGCGCCAGCAGGTTCAGCACGCGCCACTTCTTGAAGTACGCCACCACCAGAACGCCCGCGTTCACCGCCACCAGATAGAGCAGCAGGATGTGCCCCGGGTCGCGGTCGGGCCGGATGACCAGTGGCCCCGCCAGGCCGCCCACCAGCGACAGGATCGCCACGGCCAGACTCGCGTACCGGACCGACAGCAGGATCGCCACCGCCGTGATAACCGTCATGAGTGTCCACGCGGCGGGCTCCGGAATGATGTGAAATCGAGCCCACGCCGCATAGACGGCGAAGTACTCCAGCGCCAGCCCGCCGCCCGTCAGCACCCACGACAGGACCTGGAACTTCTTGCGCTCGTACACCTCTCCCGCAACGAGGAACGCCAGCCCGCCGAGCGCCAGCAGGCTGACCTGGAAGTACCCCCGGCGGCCGAACCAGCCTTGGGCGTGCGCGTGGGCCGCGAACAGGGCCGCGCCGATCAGGAACACCACGATGCCCGCCACCGCCAGGCCCTTCAGTCCGATCCACTCTTCCCAGCGGATGGGCTCTCGCGCGGGCGTGGGCGGCGGAGGCGGTGCGATCCCGGCACGGGCATCGTCCCCGAGCCGGCCGCGGGAGCGGCCGGGGGCGTTCCACGGCTGTGGCACGTTCCGGCGCGTGACGAGACCACCGGGAGCTTCCGCTCCCGGCTCGGTCGGCGCTGCGGCGGTCGGCGCTGCGGCGGCCGGCGCGGCACGGGCCTGGTCGGTCAGACGGCAGGCGAGGTCTTTGGCCTCCCGGCGAGCGCGGAGCGCAATAATCAGGGCGATGACGGCAAGGGGCAGGGCGGCTATCAGACACAGCAGAGCCAGAATGCCGAAACAGATGAAGAAGCCTTCGTCCATCGGGACGCCCCCGAGTGGCCCTGCGCTCGACGCGACAACTGTAAGGGCGCAGCGTGAGCGTCGCCAGAAAAAAATCCGCGGCGAAAGCGGTTCGAGCCCGCCGCCGGCTCGAACAGCGGCAGGCTCGAAAGGCGGGCAAAAACAAGCCCCGGGCCCGTCAGCCCGGGGCTTCTCAGCGCTACTGGGGGTCGCTGAGGAGGAGAGGGAGTAGCCAAGCGGCTCATCCTTCACCGCGTTCGGTTTTCTTTCGCGTTCTCCTTGATTCGGCCGCGGGCGAGGGCCGTCCCGCACCCATCGGTGCGCCCGACGCGCCCTCGCGCCCGCCCGCGATGCACGACCCGACCGACCGGCGTCCCGGAACGGGCGCGCCCAACGCCGGTCGCGGAAGCACATCGCGCCGCCACCACGGTCAACCATGCGCACGATAGGGGCTTTGTCAAGTCACGGGCAAAGAACCGCCTGCAACGTGTGACCGGGGCGGCTGTAACTGCCTTTGCGCAAAAGGCTTAGGGCCGCCTTGCCACGCCAGGCGCTCCCACCGCAAGACGCACCTCCCTGCACGACACGCTCGAAAACCGCCGGAAAAAACTTGTCGGCGGACCCCTTTTCGGAGAAACCGGGAACCGGGGACAACCCGCAGGCGTCCAATGCGGTGTATGCTCTTCGAAAAAACGAGCAAACCTCGTAAGGAGACGGTCAATGCGCAGGACACGAATCGTGATGGTGACGGCGGTCGTGGCAATGGCGGCGCTTGCAGCCCCGGCGGCGGCGCGGATCAAACTGGCCACGCTGCCGGTACGCGAACGCGTCGAGATCCAACTCGAGAACCCGAAGGCCACACTGGTCGAGGAGGAGCGCGTGGTAACGCTCCTTAAAGGGACGAACCACATCGACTTCTCGTGGACGAATACGCGGATCGACAAGTGGACGATCCTGTTTCGCCCCCTCGTGCCCGGCGACGCCGTCCGGGTCATCCACCAGTCGTACCCGCCGGGCGAGAACGCCCTGGTCTGGGAGGTCTTCGCCGAGAACGCCGGCCCCGTGCGCGTGCGGATCTCCTACATCCTGGGGAACCTGCGGCGGACGTTCAGTTACCGCGCCACGGCCGAGAACGACGAGAAGAGCCTGACGCTGCGCAAGTACATGCGTGTGTGGAACTTCTCGGGCGAGGAGTTCGGCGTCTCGAGCGTCTACGCCGGCTTCGGCGACG
>CAYVAM010000218.1:0-6919 GCA_964449275.1 uncultured Anaerolineales bacterium | reverse complement strand
GGCGGCCAAGGAGTTCAGCCTCGACTCCAAGCCCGTGGGCGGCTGGACGGTCCGTTATTCGCAGAACATCTACGGCGGCCTCGGCTGGCGGTGGTATCCGCCCGGCAACGCCTGGTATTGCCAGCATCTCTGGGAACACTACGCCTTCACGTTGGACAAGGATTACCTGAAGAACGTCGCCTACCCCATCCTCAAGGAGGCCTGCGCGTTCTGGGAGGACCGCCTGACGGCGCTGCCGGACGGTCGGCTCGTGGCGCCTAAGGGATGGTCGCCCGAACACGGACCCACCGAAGATGGTGTGTCGCACGAGCAGCAACTGATCTGGGACCTGTTCACCAACACCATCGAGGCCGCCGATGCGCTCGCGATCGACCGGGAATACCGCGACAAGATCAGCGTCATGCGCGACAGGCTGCTCGGACCCCGGATCGGCAAGTGGGGGCAACTGCAGGAGTGGATGGTGGACCGCGACAACCCGAACGACCATCACCGTCATGTTTCCCACATGTTTGCGGTCTTCTCGGGAAGACAGATCTCGCCGGCGGCGACGCCCGAGTTGTCCGCCGCAGCGGCGAAATCGCTCGAGGCGCGCGGCTCCGAGGGCGACGTGGGGTGGAGCAATGCCTGGAAGACCGCTCTCTGGGCTCGGCTGCTCGACGGTGAGCAGGCCTATGGATATTACGCCCGCCTCCTCGGCCGCAACGCCTTTCCCAACTTCTTCAACGCATGTTGGCCTGGCAGAGTTTTCCAGATCGACGGCAACTTCGGCGGGACCGCCGGCGTGTGCGAGATGCTCCTCCAAAGCCACGCCGGCGACGTGCACCTCCTGCCCGCGATGCCGAAGGCATGGGCCACCGGAAGCGTCAAGGGCCTGCGTGCGCGCGGCGGCTTCGAGGTGGACATCGCATGGAAAGAAGGCACGTTGACGCAGGCCGTCGTCCGTTCGGCGGCCGGCTGCCCGTGCACGGTGCTGGCCCCGGCTCCGGTGACCGTACACGCCGCCGGCAAGACGATCAAAACACAGCCGGGCCCGAACGGGAGCGTCCGCTTTGCCACCCGCTCGGGTGGCACGTATGCCGTCCGGCCGAAAGATGGACCTCCGGGCAACAGATAGATCTATCACCGGGGCAGGCTCTGCCTATCAGACTGGTTCTGGGGACGCGAGACTTAATTCGTGGTTGACTCGGGCGTGAGGATGATGATAAGGGGGGGCATGGCTCGACTGGCTCGTGTCGTTGCGCCGGGCGTGGCGCATCATATTACACAGCGCGGCAACCGCCCGGCCCGAAACCCAAGCGGCCACGGAGATAAGTCTCGTGTCCCCTGAACCCCCCTGAACCCGAAGTATGCCGCCGCCACCAAGCGGGCGACCGGAGTCGGGCCGTCACGAGCACAGGAACTTGTTATCGCAGGTTTCCCGAGTCCATGGAGACGCAGATTGCCCGGCAACCGTCTCAAACGGAGGTGCTGTTCGTGAGCAACACCGCATCGAGCCCCAGCTTGGGCCATAGGACAACGGGGCGCCGCATCGGATGGTCGTGCGAGGTCATCCTCCTTTTGCTCGTCCTCGCAAGCAGACCCGGCCCCACCGTGGCGCTGGCTGCGTTTTACTTCATTGCCGGCGTGCTGGAGGTAGAGGTGGCCTTGGTCTTTGGTTTCGTGGTCCTCGTTCTGCCGGTAGCGGCCATGCTGGCGGTGATTGCCCGTCTGGTGACGTGCTGGTCCAGGGCCCGGCTACCAAGGCGGCTTATGTGGATCGGCATGATCCTGCTTGCTGCCACGGCAACGTGTGTCAAACGCGCTCCGTGGGTCCCTTTAGCTCTCAATACCTATGTGAGCAACGCATTGCCATCTGAACGGGCATACTTTTACGGGTTCAGTGTAAGGTTGCGATGCTGTGTTGATATCCCGGCCATTTGCGCATGGGCCCGGGACAACCGCGGGCTATACACCGCGGATATGCCGGATGCCTTCGCCGCCGGCCGAGTGCCGCGCTCGGTAAAGTGGCTCAGGCCCTGGCGTGCTTCGGTGGAGGCTGCTGATTCGACGGCCGTGTTTGAGGGAATCATGGTCTTCCTCCCCGAGACGTGGATCCTGGTGGTGTGTCAGGAAGAGGGTCCTGTGCCAGAATTTCAGATGGAGGCGCTGCCTGTTGCGCCCGGAGTCTGGCTAACCTGGGGGGGTGAGCATGGCGCCGCTCCGTAAGATGCCATGTGGTGCCGACCCGTTGCAATTACGCTGTGAATTCGCCTACGCTTAGGGGATTCCGGGGACAGGATACGGGATTCCGGCAGGATTCCGGGGACAGGATACGGTTTTCTCTTGACCGTGCTCCGTCGGACGGCTAGGCTGATGGCATGGCACGGTTAGCGCGAGTGGTCGTCCCTGGCTATCCGCATCACATCACGCAGCGGGGCAATCGCCGCCAGAGGACATTCTTCGGCCGGGGCGACTACCGCGTCTACCTCGACCTGGCGTCGGATGAAGTGCGGGATTCGGCTCCCGTGGGCCTCGATCCCCTGAACGTGCCGGTCACTTTTTGTCTTTCACGATCCTGCAGCCGAAAACGCCGCCCGCCGTGCCGCCCGGGTGGGCCTGGAACGTGACCGTCACCTTTTGCTTGCCGTTCGTCAGATCGATGGGAACGGCGTACGTCACGTCCGTGAACTTGCCCGGCTTCGGCGCGCTGATCTTCTGCGTGGCGATCTTCTGGCCGTCGATGAGAATGTCGAACACCCGGTTGCCCGAGTCGCCCCCCCAGTACGTGACGGTCAGGCGGACGGGCCGGTCGGGCAACACCTTCATGTCGTAGGAGAACCACCCACCCCCCCTCGCATCCCTCCATCTGCGCCCGAAGGCCGCGCCGGAGCCGGATGTCTTGCCCTGCTGATTGTGGGCGCGTTCGATCTGCGCATCGGGGGTGACGAGATCGACGGTCGCGGCTTCGAGTTGCTTGAGGCGGCGCTGCTCGGCTTCACGGGCGTCCTTCTCCTTGAGCCACTCGGCCTGCGTGAGAAGCCTCCAATACACCGTGTAGCGCTGATGGTGGAGTTCGTGAAGTGGAATGAGAGAGACATCCCTCGGCTTGCCGACGTTCTGCGTTCGGAACCTCAGGTCCGCCTCGCCGGTTCGCTTGACCCACGAGGCGGGATCCCTCGAATCGGTGACGAGCACCGGCACGGGCGGGACGGGGTCGCCTGAGTACTGCTTGTTGCTGGTGCAGCAGAGGGTCTTCGGCATTCCCTCACGTCCCAACTCACCCGCCAGGACCAGCGGGCCGAACATGACGACGCCGAGGCTCTTGTCGTCTCGGGCGCGGTACAGGTGCAGGCCCATGGGCAGGCGGACCTCGATCCTGTCGCCGTCCTTCCACGCGCGGGAAAGGGCCAGGTAGGTTTGCGGTTTTGCCTGGACCTTCTCCTTCCTGCCGTTGACCCAAACCTCCGCTCCCTTCGTGGCCCAGTACGGAACGCGGACGCGGACGGAGAATTCCTGCTGCTTCTTCGTGGACACCGTGATGGTTGTCGTGTCCTGGCGGGGGAATCCCGTCTCCTGCCGGACGGTCACGCCTTTCTCTTTCCAGTCAAGTTCGGAGGGGATGAAGAGGTTCACCCACAGCGTGTCCTCGTTGTGGTAGTAGACGGTATCGCCGTACTTGGAGTGGTTCTCGATGCCCGTGCCGACGCAGCACCACATGGAGTCAAACGGCGTGCTGTAGATCTTGAAGTGGCCGGGCTTCAGCGAGTAGAAATAGGTCAGCCCGCCGGTGGCGGGATCCTGCGATCCCAGGATATGGTTGTACAGGGCCCGTTCGTAGTAGTCCATGTACCCGGCGTCCGGGCGCCATCCGAACAGGTGGCGCGTCAGTTTCAGCATGTTGTACACGGCGCACGTTTCGCAACTGTCCCAGTTGAGGAACTTGGCCTCTTCCCCGGGCGCACGGAAGTGTTCGTGGAAGTCCACGCCTCCCGGTGCGTACGATCGCGTGTCGACGGCGCGATCCCAGAGGAAGCGGGCGATCGTCGCATAGCGTTTCTCGGCGGTCAGTTCGTACAGGCGTGCGGCGCCGATGATCTTGGGAAGCTGTGTGTTGACGTGCTTGCCTTGCAGTTCGTCGCGCTGGGCCTCCAGCGGACCGAAGATCTGCTTGTGGTCGAAGCGCCTGGCGAGGGACAGGTACTGCCGGTTGCCCGTAATGGCGTACAGGCCGGCCATGGCGTCGTTCATGCCGCCGTGCTCGCAGAGAAGCATCTTCTGGAACTGCTCGTCGGTCAGGTTGTCCGTGCCCTTCTTCGCCCAATCCGCGAACTTGCGGGCCACCTCAAGCGCCTGCTTGTTGCCGGCGTGAGTATAGGCATCGATCAGGCCCGCATACGTCTTGTGCAGGACGTACCAGGGCACGTACCCCCCTCCGAGCCCCCACTTGCCGACCTTGATCTGGCCGGAGAACGTCGTTGCCCAGACCTCGGTCCTGACCGATCCGGCGTAGCCGTTGCCGTGCCTGGCCTGCGCCTTGGCCAGTTCGGCGACCATGTAGGCCACGCGCCTCTTGAGTTCCTCATCTCCCGTGCTCGCGTACATCAACGAGCAGGTGCTGAGGTAATGCCCCGCCACTTGGCCGACGCAGTCCCTCCCCTCCCAGCCGCCGTAGCGCTCGCCCTTGGTCGGCATGCCCGCCCGTTCATGGAAGGGCCAGAGGAACCGATCCGGATCGAGCCTGAGCAGGTACGCCCGGTTGATCTCCATCGCCTTCTTGAAGGGGCCCTCCAGCAGTGTCACCCGGTCCAACGGGAACGGTCGTGCTTCCACGACCGAGGCCGGCTCGGCCGCGAAAAGCAGCGGACAGCCAACCGAGAAGGTCGCCAGGACAAGCGTCAACGCCCGTGTCGTTTTCATGGCAGATTCCTTGTCTTCGCGGGTTCATCCGCGTCGAGGCTGCGGTCGTCGCAGCGGCTGTGCCCACTGTGTTCGGCGGTTCGCGGCTTCCGCCGACGCCAAGGCGCACCGGCGGATTCTGGTGTGCCGCGACCGGTGGCGCCCGCCGCATGGTTGCCGGTCAGAGGCGCCAGGGGGCGCGTTTCGGGCGATCGAGCCAGCGTCCGATCTGCGGGTCGCCGACGACCTCTTCGGTCACGGGGTCGTACTTGAACGCCCGGTTTGTCCAGTAGGCGATGTTGCCCAGGTGGCACACGGTGACCGTGCGGTGGGCGATCTCGATGTCGCGGAACGGTCGCTCGCGTGTCCGGACGCAGTGGAGGAAGTCGCCGATGAGGCCGCCGCTCCCTTTGTAGTTGGGGATGGGGATGTCGGGCGGCCGCTCGCGCTCCGCCCCGTCCACGGTCCGTTCGGTGCCGACGAACCGCATGCGGCCGTTGATCGACTTCTCGGTGTGGTACATGCGGATGCCGCTGGCAAAGACGAAGGTGAGCAGTTCGTTGCCCTTGGCGCCGGGGGGGATAATCTCGACGGGCCCCGTCCGGTGCAGGTTGCAGGTGAACAGGGCGCCGCCGAAGTTGTGTGCTCCCCAGTCGGTCATGCCGCCGCCCGAGTAGTCGCGCCACTGCCGGAAGTTCACCCGCCCGCGATTAAACGGGGCCCAGGGCGCCGGCCCCAACCACAGGTCCCAGTCAAACCCCGCCGGGACGGGTTCGGCCGGCAGCGTACAGTTCTGCGACGGTCCCCAGCAGTTGACGAACACCTCGCGGACCTCACCGATGGCGCCGCTGCGCACCCAGCGGTGGAACCGGTTGTAGTCGCCCCAGACGCGCTGGCTGCCGCCCGAGAACACGCGGCCATAGCGGCGGGTCGTCTCGACCATCGTCCGGCCCTCGCGGACCGTCAGCGACTCGGGCTTCTCGCAGAAGACGTCCTTGCCGTGCTTCAGCGCCTCGACCGCGATGATGGCGTGCCAGTGGTCGGGCGTGCCGATCATCACGATGTCGATGTCCGGCCGCCCCGTGATGTCGCGGAAATCGTTGTAGGCGGCGCAGCCCTGGTCGCCGTACTTCTGGTCCACCAGGGTCTTGGCGGCGTAGCGTTTTCGCTCAACCACGTCGCAGACGCCCACGACCTGCACCTGGCCGAAGCCCAGGAACCCACGCATGTCGCTCGTGCCACGGCCGCCCATCCCGACGCAGCCGACCGTGAAACGGTTGCTGGGGGCCGGGCGCCCGGCGGCGCCGAACGCCGACGCCGAGACCACGTACGGCGCCAACCCTGTCGCAAGCATCCTTTTCAGGAACCCGCGCCGCGTCACCTGCTTCTGTGTCATCCGCATGAAGACGCCTCCTCTCAGCCCTGCTTTCGACTGCAACGTGCCGTACCATGTTACCGGCGCGCGGCCCGGTGTGCAACGCTGGCGGCGAGGAATTGTGAGAACCGTCATCCTGTTTGACGCTTCATATCCGTCCGGCGGCCGGCGGCGCTGCGGGACAAGGGCGGGGCGCCTCTCTCGCCAGCCTGCCCGCCGAAGTCGTAGGGTGCGTGCTTCGCACGCACGCGGATCATCTGGTTGCTCGTCAGCCAGTGCCTGCCCTGATCGCAGCCGAACGGGTCTCGCCGTTGTTGTTCGTTCCGCATTCCGCCGTGTGCCACGGCCGGCCTTGCCCGGCCGTGGCACACCTTGGTGTTGCCTCTGGCCTTTACCCAACTCAACGCTGTTCTCTGCGTTCTCAGCGTCCTCTGCGTTCAAATCTGTTGCCGTTTTCGGCCCGATTGTTAGAACTCTAACAAAAAGTGCGCCCTACCCCGGATTTTGTTAGAACTCTAACAACTTTTCGGGCCCCTGCGGCCCGCCGCCCGGCCTGCCGTTTTGGCATGGGTGACTTACATCAATTTTGTCCCCCTGAAAACGCCTCAAAAAGAGGGCAAAAAGGATGCAAAAGGACGAAAAACGATGAAAAAGGACGAAAAAGGACGA
>CAYVAM010000217.1:0-6936 GCA_964449275.1 uncultured Anaerolineales bacterium | reverse complement strand
TTCTGCGTAGCACCCTCCGGGCCCTTCAGGGAAATGGTTCCTGGTACCTTTTTGCCCATCACGAGCGCAGCGCCGTTTTCGTGGTGGACGCCCGGAGCGTTGTTCGGTATATCCAGGTGGTCGGTGAGTGAGGTGCTGATGACGCTTACGGTGCTCGGCATTTCGAGTAGTCCGAGGCAGCGGTCGAACTCCGACCTGCTCTTGCGCGAAGCCCTCCGCGGCGCCGAATCCGCCGGCGCCGCGACCGAATACATCACCCTGCGCGACCACGAGTTCGGCCCGTGCGTGGCCTGCGGGGGATGCGCTCGAACCGGCCGCTGCCGCTTCGATGACGCGTTCCAGGGCATCTTCGAGAAGATGCTCGCCGCCGACCGGCTCATCTTCGCAACGCCGGTCTTCTTTGCGGCCGTCTGTGCGCAGGGGAAGCGCCTCATCGACCGGTGCCAGTGCCTCTGGTCGCGTAAGTACCTGCTCACCGAGCCGCTCTTTCCCGACGGGCCGCGCGACCGCCGCGCCCTGGTCATTGCCGTCGGCGGGTCCAGGGGCAAGAAGGTGTTCGACGGCATCCGGATGACGACTAAATACTGGTTCGACTCGCTCGAGGTGACCCACTTCGCCAACCTGTTCGTCAACCGGGTGGCCGCGGCGGGCGATGTCGTCAAACATCCGCGCGCCATGAAGGAAGCCTACCGGCTCGGCGCAGCGCTGGCCGACGCCCGTGCGCCGGCGCCCGAGACGCCGATCAACGTGGAACTCTTCGAGGGCTTGGGCGTCGCCGCCCGACCCACAGACACGCACGATGGCTCCTGACGCCGGTCTCCAGGGACGACTCGCTGCGGTGGGCGGCGGGGCAAAAAGGTTCCAGGAACCTTTTCTGCGTAGCACCCTTCGGGCCCTTCAGGGAAAAGGTTCCTGGAACCTTTTTGCCTGACGGCGCGACGCCTGCCATAATCCGTGGTCACACCCGAGCAACGCAGACGGCGGCAAATCGTTTCCGTAAGGGTGCAGCGTAGGATATACTTGCGGCTAACCGGGTCCGGGCGATGGTCCGGGCGCGGCCGGAGAATGGGAGGTGTACGATGGCCCGTCGGGTAAGTCGCCGTGGGTTTCTCGGGTCGGTCGGGGCCGGGGCGGCGTCGCTGGCGCTCTCGTCCTGTGCCTTCACCGCCGAGCGGGGGCACGACAAGCCGAACGTCCTGTTCATGGCCGTCGATGACCTGAACGACTGGATCGGCTGCCTTGGCGGCCATCCGGACACCAGGACGCCGAACCTCGACCGTCTGGCGAAGCGCGGCGTCCTGTTCAGCAATGCCCACTGTGCCGCGCCGGCGTGCAACCCCTCCCGGGCCGCCCTCATGACGGGCATCCGGCCGTCCACGAGCGGCGTGTACACGAACCCTCAGCCGTGGCGTCCGCCGCTGAAAGACGCCGTCACGCTGCCGCAGCATTTCATGGCCCACGGCTACTATGCCGAGGGCGGCGGGAAGATCTTTCACGGGGGCTTTCCCGACCCGCCGTCCTGGAAGGCGTATTTCCCGAGCCAGAAGCAGAACAAGCCGCCCGATCCCATGCCGCCGAACCGTCCCCTGAACGGCATCCCGAACACCGCCCACTTCGATTGGGGGCCCGTCCAGGTCAAAGATGAGGAGATGGGCGACCGGAAGGTGGCCGATTGGGCGTGCGGCCGGCTGGCCGAGAAACGCGACGAGCCGTTCTTTCTGGGATGCGGCTTCTTCCGTCCGCACCTGCCGTGGTACGTGCCGCCGAAGTATTTCGATATGTTCCCGCCGGAGAATGTGACGCTGCCGAAGGTCCGGAAGAACGATCTCGACGACGTTCCGCTCATCGGCCGCCAACTCGCCCGACCCGAAGGCGACCACGCCAAGGTCCTCCGGACGAACAACTGGAACAAGGCCGTTTCGAGTTACCTGGCGTCGATCGCGTTTGCCGACACGTGCGTCGGCCGCGTGCTCGACGCCCTCGATGCCGGCCCGCACGCCGGGAACACGATCGTCGTCCTGTGGGGCGACCACGGCTGGCACCTGGGCGAGAAACTGCACTGGCGCAAGTTCACACTCTGGGAAGAGGCCACACAGTGCCCGCTGATGGTCGTCGCGCCCGGCGTGGCGGCCGGCGGCGTGTGCTCGCGGCCGGTCGGACTCATCGACATCTACCCCACGCTCGTCGACCTGTGCGGTCTCGGGCCCAACAAGGCCCTCGAAGGCACGAGCCTCCTGCCGCTGCTCAAGCACCCCCAGGCCGCGTGGCAGCGGCCGGCGCTCACGACGTACAGGCGCGGCAACCATAGTCTGAGGTCCGAGCGGTGGCGGTACACACGGTACCGCGACGGCACCGAGGAACTCTACGATCACGGCAGCGACGAGATGGAGTGGACCAACCTGGCGGCAGACGCGAAGTTCGACGACGTCAAACGCGACCTGGCGCGGTATCTGCCCACACGCGACGCCCCCGACGCGCCGAGTTCGAAGAAACCCAGGACGCGAAAGCGCAAGAAGGAGCCTGTTGCACGAACCGCGCGGCGGCCTTCCTAGGCCGCCGCGAGACGCTCCAAATCATGCGTGGTGGCCTGGGAAGGCCACCACGCGGAAGCCCTCTGGTGACTTGTGCAACAGGCAAGAAGGCATAAGGTGAGGGGAGAACCATGACGGACCGCCTACCCTGGGGCTCGGTGGCCATCATGGTCGGCACGCTGCTCGCCGTTTCGGCGGTTGGCGGCGAGGCACCGGACGCCGACCGTGTGGTGACCTGGCGCACGCAGGTCGAGGCCGACTGGCTCACGCCGCAGGCGCTCGACCAGGTTCGCGGCGCGCCGCAGAAGGCGACGCGGAAGGGCCCCGCCGGCGTGACGGCCGTCCAGGACGCCGCCGGCGGCGTCGACGGTCGCAAGACCGGCGAGTGGGGGTTCCACACCGCCAACGAGAAGAACCCCTGGTGGCACGTGGACCTCGGCGAGGCGCAGCCCATCGCCCGCGTCGTCCTCTACAACCGCTGCGACCCGGGAATGGCCGAGAGGATGAAGGACTTCTCCCTGCTCCTCTCCGGCGACGGGGCGGCCTGGCGCGAGGCGTACCGCCACGATGGCAAGGTCTTCTACGGGGCCAGCGACAAGAAGCCGCTTGTGATTCCCCTCGACGGGAAGAAAGCCCGGTTCGTCCGCATCCGGCTCAACGGAACCAGTTACTTCCATCTGGACGAGGTCGAAGTGTACGGCGCGGCTGACCCGACGACGAACATTGCTCTCGGCCGGCCGGCGGACCAGTCGAGCATCAGCACATGGTCGGCCCGTCACGGCCCCGCCGTCGCCGCGGGGACCGTGGAGTTTCCCGTCGCGCAGGTTGTCGAGCGCGGCCGCCGCCTGGCCCGGGACCTCCGCAAGAACGGCGTGGACGTGGCGCCGCACCTCAAGACGCTCGATGATGTGGCCAAGGCCGCGAAGGACGCGGAGGGCGACGCGGCCAAGGCGCTGTACCTGGAGGCCCGGTGGGCGGTCCGCCAACTCGTTTTCTCGAACCCGCTGCTCGATTTCGACCGTCTCGTGTTCGCGAAGCGAGCCCCCGGCACGTTCCCGCACATGTCGGACCAGTACTACGGCTGGTGGTCGCGTGGCGGCGGGGGCATCTACGTTCTGGAGGATTTCAGCGGCGGCGGCGAACCGAAACTGCGGCGCCTGACCGACGGTATGCCCGAGGGCAGTTTCCTTCGGCCCGACATCTCGTATGACGGCAAGCGGGTACTGTTCGCCTACGCCAGGTACTACCCGCACATCGCCTCGGTTGCGAACAAGGTGGCCAAGGACAAGTTGCCCGAAGACGCGTTCTATCACGTCTGCGAGATGAACGTCGGCGCCGACGAATCGGGAGCGCCGGCGCGGCGCATCACGCGCGGACGGTACGACGACTTCGACGCGCGGTATCTGCCGGACGGCCGCATCGTCTTCCTCTCGACGCGCCGCGGGCAGTTCCTCCAGTGCGGCAAGGCGAGCGCCGCGGCCACAACGAAGAGCGATTCGCTGCCCGACAGTTACGTCCGCTGCGGCGGCGGGGCTTCCAGGCCGGTAGCCATCTACACGCTTCACGTGATGGACTCGAGCGGGGGGAACCTGCGGCCCATCTCGGCGTTCGAGAACTTCGAGTGGACGCCCTCGGTCGCCGCCGACGGACGCATCCTCTACGCCCGCTGGGACTACATCGACCGGCACAACAACGCGTTCATGAGCCTCTGGTCCACCAACCCGGACGGCACGAACCCGCAGGCCGTCTACGGCAACTACACGCGGAGTCCGCACTGCATCTTCGAGGCCCGGACGATTCCCGATTCCACGAAACTCATCTTCACGGCCTCCGCGCATCACTCCAACACGGGCGGCAGCCTGGTGCTGCTGGACCCCGACGTCGGCGTCGACGGCACGGGGCCGCTTACACGCCTCACGCCCGAGGTCTGCTTCCCCGAGACCGAAGGCTGGCCCAATACCTACTACCTGAACCCGTGGCCGCTCTCCGAGACCACCTACCTCGTCGCCTGGAGCACAAAGCGTTTGCCGCCGCACACGCGCGTCTCCGACAACCGCAATCCCGCCAACGCCCTGGGCCTGTACGTGTACGACGCCTTCGGAAACCTGGAACTTCTGTACCGCGACCCGCAGATCTCGAGCCAGTGCCCGATGCCGCTTCGACCGCGAAGGCGACCGGCTTTCATCGCGGACAGAACCAGGTGGGACGGGCCGCAGGAGGGACGCTTCCTGCTTCAGAACGTGTACGACGGTCTCGTCGGAGTCGAGCGCGGCGTGGTGGAGCGGCTGCGGGTCGTCGCGATGCCGTCCAAAGAGCAACCGGAGATGAACCGCCCGGTGCTCGGCGTCACGCGCGAAGACCCCGGCAAGTGCGTCCTCGGCACCGTGCCGGTGGAGGAGGACGGGTCGGCGTACTTCCGCGTGCCGTCGGGCGTCTCGATCTTCTTCCAGGCGCTCGACGCGGGGGGCAGGGCGGTGCAGACGATGCGCGGACTGACGTACGTGCAGCCGGGCCAGACGCTCGGCTGCATCGGGTGCCACGAGCGTCGCGACACCGCCCCGGCCATCACGCGTCCACTCGCGATGGGGCGCGAGCCGTCGAGGTTGACGCCCGGTCCGGAAGGGTCGTGGCCGCTGCGGTTCGACCGCCTCGTCCAGCCCGTCCTCGACAAGCATTGCGTCCGCTGCCACAAGGCGGGCGGCAAGGACAAGGCGGTGGCGAAACTCGACCTCACGCCGAAGAAGGCGTACCAGTGCCTCATGGATTACGGCGGCAAGCAGGGGCTTCGCCAGTACGTCATCACCGCGTACAACCAGGCTACCTCGGCCGTTGGCGCCTGCGCGGCCGCCAACAGCCCCATCCTGGCGATGCTGACCGAGGGCAAGGGACACAACGACGTCACACTCAGCCGCGGTGACACCGAGCGGCTCATCACCTGGCTCGACCTGTACGCCCAGCACCTCGGCTCGTTCAGCGCGGAGCAGGAACAACGGCTGCTTGCCCTGCGCGACAAGTGGGCCGGCCTGCTCGAAGAGCGCTGATGCGTGCCGCTCTAAGCGGACTTACGTAAGTCTTGCGCGGTGTGTCGGGAGACCCACCGCGCGATGCGTCGGGAGACCCACCGCGCGATGTGTGGTGAGCGTTGTCATTCTGAACGAGCGAAGCGAGTGAAGAATCTCGCCGTGGTCGCTGCCATTTGGCGGTTACCACGGCGAGCCCCTTCGCTGCGCTCAGGGTGACAGCCTTCATTGGCATGCTAAACACGTGCGGCTGGTTGCAGCCGGTGCCGCTCGCCTCACGGCGACTCGCTGCCGAACGACCGCCCGGTCCAGAGGTAGAGAAACTGCGGCCGAGTCATGTCCATGAGGTGCGGCAGCGAGAGGTTCACCAGGTTGATCTGCGTCGCCCCCAGCGGCGCGGCGCTGTAGGCGTTGGCGCGGTAGCCGAACCCGCGGTGATACATGACGACCTTGGCGGCCCGTGAGCCGGACCTCTTTTTGGCCAGGTCGATGGCCTCCTCGACGTCCGAGAGGCCGTCCACCAGGCCGAGTTCCAGCGCCTGCCGCCCGCTGTAGACGCGCCCGTCGGCCAGCGCCGCCACCTTCTCGCGTGAGAGATTTTCGCGCCCGGCGGTCACGGTGTCCACGAAACGGTTGTAGAACTCGTCCACCAGGGCCTGGATGATCTTGCGGTCGGCTTCGTCGAGGGGCTTCAAGGGGCTGCCCATGTCTTTGTGCGGGCCGCTGGTCACCGCGTGGGCGTCGATGCCGAGTTTCGTCATGGTGCCGGCGAGGCTGATCGTCTGGACGATGACGCCGATGGAGCCCGTCACGGACGTCGGATGGGCCAGGATGACGTCGGCGCCGGAAGCCAGGTAGTAGGCGCCGCTTGCCCCCACGTCCTCGATGACCGCCACGACGGGCACCTTCTTCTCCTGGCGGAACTTCTTGAGCCGCGCATGCATGATGTCGCTGGCCGTCACCCCGCCGCCCGGCGAATTGATCCGCAGCACCAGGGCCTTGACGTTGGCGTCGCCGGCGGCCTTGTCGAGTTTCTCGACGAACAGGCTGACGGCGTTCTCGCCTGAGCCGAACATCCCGCCGTCGCGCCGGTTGAAGAGGAGCCCGTCCACGTCCACGAGGACGATCTTGTCGCTCACGAACAGCCCCGGGTCGGTGTCGATGACCGTCTCTTCGAGTTCCTCCGAGAGCGAGACGGGTCTCACTAACAGGCCCATGTTCTTGCGGCAGCCACCGGTGGCCAGCAGAGCGGCCGCCACGACGAGGACGATAAGTGGTCGTTTCATGCCCGCCATTGTACGTCCGGCGTCGATGGCTGTCAACATGTTGGAGTACCTGTTTAGCGTGCTCTCGAAGCGATGTCATTTCGACCGAGCCCTCGCCAA
>CAYVAM010000216.1:3900-7025 GCA_964449275.1 uncultured Anaerolineales bacterium | reverse complement strand
TCATGTGCCACTGGTCGGGGTCCACGCCGATGCCGGGCGACTCGTTCGGAGAACCTTTCCCGGAGAGCCGCGGATGGTCCACCACGTTCGCGAGCAGGATGTTCGGCGTCCGCTCGACGAGAAAGAGCGATTTGCCCGGGAAGGCGGCCGCATTCCCCCCGTAGCCGAAGACGCGGACGTGGTCCGAGTCGCGGACCCACAGGATGGGCTCGTTATACTCACCCTTGAGGCCATAGATGGAGACGTGCCGCGCGCGGCGAATCTCCATCTCGGCATCGCTCCGAGCGTACTCGACGTTCAACTGGTAGACGTGCAGCGGCTCGGTCGTTTCCTCGACGAGCAGGTGCCGGTAATCGGCCACCTGCGGCGTCCGCGCAGCACCCTCGAAGTTGTACCACCGCCCGCCGCCGTGGCCGCGAATCTGGACGGTGGACGTGGCCGGCGGCTGCGGCCCGGCCCCTTCGGGCGGGCGCGAGAAGCCGTGCAGGCTGCGCCGCATGAACAGGCACGACCGCACCACAGACCGCCGCCCCGCGCGCCACTCCACGACGTAGGCGCCCGGCACGTGACGCGGAGAGAGGACGCCGCAGAACGCCATGAGCGTCGCGGCCGCCGCGTCATCGACCGTCTGTACGATAGGCCGGGGACGCTTGGGGTCGGCGAAATCGCCTTCGGCCCTCCCCGCAAACAAGAGCGAGAGGTGCTGGCCCACGCCGATGAGGCAAGTCTTCGGTCCGAGCCGGATGGTCCGCGACACGCGGTAGTAGCCTTTCGGCAGAAACACGATCTCGTTCGCATCGACGGCGCGCTGGATGGCTGCCGTATCGTCGTGCCTCCCGTCGCCGCACGCGTCGTACGGCGGTGCCCGGACGTTGACGGCGCCGGCGCTGCGGAAGTGCGGAACGTCGCGCGGCCACAGATGGCGCGCAACGAGACCGCGCGGCGGCGCTTTGTCCGTCGCGATGCTGATGAGGTCCCCCGTCTGCCGCCGACCGTCGAGGTAGACGGGCGCATCGTACTGGAGTTTCTTCCACGCCGGCGGCCGGATGTAGTGTGCCGCCTCCACCACGTGCAGCCAACCGTCGGGGTTGCCCGCAAGTCGCGGTCCGTCGGGTGCGGCGACCACGGCGGCGGCGCCTTTGACGTACACGTTGTTCAAATAGACGCTGCGCTCGGCCCGAATGACCGTGCACGCGGGTTTCTCGCAGAAGATCTCGCTATCGACGAGGCACATCTGGCCGTTGTGCGGGCACCACGGCGAACCGGTGCAGCGGATGAGCGGCCCGCGCGCCTTCGACACGATCTTCAGGCCAACGGCCGCAAGCGACTGGCGGCTCGAGCACAGGATCGCCGCCTCCGTCTGATGGATGAGGGTGATTCCCGCGATGGTCGGCGCCGGCTGTGTCTGGCGCAGGTCCAGACCGTAGCGGCCGCCGATGACGGTGATGCCTTCGTGCCCGCCGCCCGAACCGGCCCCGCCCTCCAGGCCCGCGAGGCCGTGCGTCGCGTCGATGACGCAATCCTGGACGCCGGAACCCTGGGCGGCACGGTGGCGGATGCCCACGGCCCCGGGGTTGCCCGGGCCGATACGGATGTCGATGCCGACAAACATCTGCTTCATCGAGATATTAGGCTGCGGCTGGGTAGGCTTGCCCTCCCGGCACGCACGGGCCCAGAAGTGGACAACGTACTTGGGCTTGTCCGGGTTGCCGAAGCCGGGCGATTTGGGCGCGAGAACGACGGTCGGCCGCTTCCCCTCGCGCGACCCGGACAGCACGCACGGATGCATCCGCCCGCCGGTCACCGCCCCGTTCGAGCGGCGGTAGAGGTCCTGGATGCACTCGAGCGTGCCCGAGACCTTGTACTCCCCCGCCGGGAAGAAGCAGACCATCTGGGCGTTGCGCGCCGCGACGATGCACCGCCGGATGGCATCGGTCGAGTCGCGCTTACCGGTCGGGTCGGCGCCGAACGGGGCAGCCGTCACGTCGACGTGGCCGAGCGCGGCCAACTCCTTGTTCCCTAACTCCGGCGGGACTTTCTGGCTGACGCCATCGGCAAACGGCACGTGCACCGTCGGCCGCGTGTACGGTCGGTGGGCTTCGGTGAATGGGACGCGAAGCAGCCCGACGTGCAGAGCCAGCAGAACGGCCAGCATGAAGCACCCCCTCCGCGCACGCGTGCAAGGACCGGCGGCGCCCGCCCGACTACTTGCTCTGGAGCGCCTTCAGAATGCTTGCGGCAACCTGTTTCGCCAGCGCCTCGGAGCCTTCTTTCGTAAAGTGAACGTCGCGCGGGCGCTGGATATCCTTGAGGCGCGGCTTGGCGAAGGCGAAGAGATCGTCAATCGGCACGCCGCGAGAGTCCATGACCTTCTTCGCGACGGCGTTGTACTTGGCCGAGTCGCCCTTGATGCGGCCGCTTGCCCCGTCGGGCACGGGCGTGGTGGCGGCCCAGATGAGTTTGGCGCCCGTCTTCTTGAGGCGCTTGACGAGTTCCTCCAAGTTCTTCTTGTACTGGTCGATGGGGACCTGAATCTTGCCCTTCTCGGGCGCGACGCGGCCGCCCTTCTCGTCGATATACTTGAGGTCGTGCAGCCCCCAGTTGAAGTGGATGACGTCCCACTTCCCTTCGCCCAGCCACGCGTCCAGTTGCTGGAGCCCGCGTGTGGTCGGGCCGCAGTTGGTGGGCGGCCGATGGAGGTTGACCTTCCCTTCGAGGAGTTTCCTCGTGGGCAGTGTGTAGCCGATGGAGATGGAGTCGCCGATGAGCATGGCGCGCGGCAGGCCGGGGGCGTCTTCAATCGGCCGATACACAGGGTTTGCCGGCCGCTTCGGCTTCTTCGCCGGGGCCGACGACGACTCCGCCGCAACGGCGCCCAGCACAACGACCGCGCAGATGGAAAGCACCACGAAACGTTCTCTCATCTTTCTGTCTCCTTCATCGTCACTCACACGGGGCTCTCGCGGGCGGCGCGAGCGCCGACTCTGTGCGGCTCATCTCTCCTGTGCCACACGCAACGGCAACGCGTACTCGTGGTGGCCTGGGAAGGCCACCACGCGGGACGCGCGGTGGGTCTGGAGACCCACCGCGCAAGACGCGCGGGACGGATCGTCGGTACTTTGCGC
>CAYVAM010000216.1:0-3890 GCA_964449275.1 uncultured Anaerolineales bacterium | reverse complement strand
CGCGTTTCTTGCGGCGGCCGTCGAACTCGCCGTAGAAGATCTGCTCCCACGGACCGAAGTCCAGCCGGCCGCCCGTCACGGCGACGACGACCTCGCGGCCCATGACGCTGCGTTTCAGGTGAGCGTCGGCGTTGTCCTCACCGACGTTGTGCCGGTACCGGGAGTAGGGTTTCTCCGGCGCGAGGTGCTCCAGCCACGTCTCGAAATCGCCGTGCAGGCCCGACTCGTCGTCGTTGATGAACACCGAGGCGGTGATGTGCATGGCATTGACGAGGAGGAGTCCCTCACGGATGCCGCTCTCGGCCAGTGCCTCTTCGACCTGCGGCGTGATGTTCACGAAATCGCGCCGGTGCGGCGTCTTGAACCAGAGTTCCTTGCGATAGGATTCCATCCGGCGTCTCCCTGCTTGGCGGGGACCTCGGCGCCGGCGCCTACGCCTTGCGCTGCGTCCCGGCTGCGGCCCTGGCCTTCCTGCGGCGTGCATTGCGGCGTCTGCGTTTGGCCTTTTCCTTTCGCCACCAGGCGTCAAACTCGTCGGTATTGTGAAATAGTGTATCCTGCGCCTCGGCCTCGCTGGCTTCACAATCCTCGGCGTCGTGCTCGCGGCAGATGTCGTATCGGCGCGGGTAGATCCGGCAGCGATTCCACCGGTCGAGATGGCGGCAGTTCGTGTGGAACTGTACGTTCCACGACCCGTCGTCGGCGTCGATGTAGACGTACACGTTCTCGTGGGCGAGGAACCAGCGGACCTCTTCCACGTCGATGTGGGCGCGCGGCTTGGCGATCTCGACGGTGATGTACCGGCAGCACTTCGCGCCGCACGTTCGGCAGTCACCGCGACCTTGCTCTGTCGGCATGGGTGTCCCTTCATGTTGGAAAGCAGCATTAGAGCGGCGTCCGCCCGCCGCGTCAAGGTCGGCCGGCGTGCGTTCGGAACGCCCAGCCCGTGGAACCGCCGGTCCGCAGCGCCGGGGCCTAGACCTCGACGGCCCACACGCGGACCGTCTTGTCCGCCGAGCCGCTGATAACATGCTGCCCGTCGGGAGAGCACGCCACGCTGGCCACGGCCCCCTCGTGGCCGCGAAGACACGCCAGTTCGGCGCCGGTCCGGGCGTCCCAGATTCGGACCGTGCCGTCCGCCGCACCGCTGACGATATGGCGGCTGTCGGGTCCGTAGGCCACGCCGAGCACGAGGGCCTCGTGGCCGTGAAGGCAGTGCCGTTCGGCGCCGTCCTCGGCACGCCACACGCGAACCGTCAGGTCACCCGCACTGAGAATCCGGTGGCCGTCGGGCGAGAAGGCAAGACTCCACACGCCCCCTGCGTGTCCGCGGAGCAGGCCCAGTTCGGCGCCGCCGATGGCATCCCAGATTCGTACGGTCTGCCCTCCGCCGCTGACGATATTCCGGCCATCGGGTGAGCACGCCACGCTCCAGACTCCCATTCGGTGCCCGCGCAGGCGCCGCAGTTCGGCCCCGCTTTCGGCGTCCCAGATGCGCACGGTCCTGTCGCCGCCGCTGACGATGCGGCGGCCGTCGGGCGAGAATGCGACACTCGTCACCTCGCCCTCGTGGCCGCGCAGGCAGAGGGCCTCGGCGCCGCTTTCGGCGTCCCAGATGCGCACCGTCTTGTCACCGCCGCTGACGATCCGCCGACCGTCGGGCGAGGGTGCAGCGCTTGTCACCTCACCATCGTGGCCGCGCATGCAGAGGACCTCGGCCCCGCTTTCGACATCCCATACGCGGACCGTCCCGTCGTCGGCGCCGCTGACGATGCGCCGACCGTCGGGCAAGTAGCCCACACTTCCCACAGGACCTTCGTGTCCAACGATTGCGCCAAGCATGCGTCACCTCGTCGGCTGACCGGGTCACGGCAAGACATGAACGTCGAGATGTTACCGCGCTCCAGGCCACCACGCAACGCGAAAGCAGGACCCCGCCTGGGAAGTGCCGCCGCCAAAGGACGCACCGACGAAACGCACCCCTCACTTCGAGCCATGACCACAATCCGAGACGCAACCGGCAACGGCACCCGCTCGCTCACGCTCGCGGCTCAGATTGGGTTATCGCCCATGACCAGAATCCGAGCCGCGACCGTGAGGGAGCGGGTATTATCCGCCAAGAAGAACCCTTGCCGGAGCCGGCGCTTCGACTATAGTTAGGCGGCAGCGCCTACCCACGAGACTTGGAGGGCGACACGTCATGTCTACCGTCAAAAAAAAGGTACCAGGTACCTTTTTTGCCCGACAGCCCTTCTTGGCAGCGAAAACACCATATATGCCCCGTTTTGGAGAAAAGGTACCTGGTACCTTTTTTACTTGAACTTCTGCCAGAAGTCGGGCATCAGTTCGTGGGTCTTGGTTTCGAGTTCGGTGTCGCTGATGGCGGTGAGGCGTCCTTCGACCTCGTACTGGTCGATGACCCATCGGGCGAGTTTGGCGCACTTGATCTTCGAGATGCGCTCGTCGCCTTTGAGGCCGAAGAACTCGTTGACCCAGTGGGCGACGCCATCGGTGCCGCTCTTGTCGGTGATGGCGACGCGCGGCGGGCGGCCGAGGAGTTTGGCGGTGTCGAAGATGTTGTAGATGCGCTCGTCCTGTCGCAGGCCGCCCGCGTGGATACCCGCCCGTGTCACGTTGAACGCGCGGCCGGCGAAGGGGTAGTTGTCGGGAATCGGCAGGCCAATCGACGTCATGTACTCGGCCAGTTCCGTGATGGCGGTCGTGTCGATGCCGCACAGGCCGCCTTTCAGGGCGATGTACTCGAAGACGGCCCCTTCAAGCGGCGGGTTGCCGGTGCGTTCGCCGAAGCCGAAGACCGTCGTGTTGACGAAATCGCATCCGTACAACCACGCCGTCGCCCCGTTGGCGTGGACCTTGTGGAAGTCGTTGTGGCCGTGCCATTCGAGGCGGTCGCTCGGCACGCCGCACTCGCGGTTGAGTTTGTAGATAAGTTTGGGGATGCTCCGCGGCAGCCGCGCACCGGGATACGAGATACCGAAGCCCATCGTGTCGCACAGGCGGATCTTGACGGTCTGTTCCTCAGGCACACCCCGGCTCATCTCCATCAGCCGGTCCACGAATGGCAGGACGAAGCCGTCGATGTCGGCCCGGGTCACGTCCTCCAGGTGGCACCGCGGCCGCACCCCCGCCTCCAGCGCCGCATCGACCACCTCGCAGTAACTGTCCATGCACTCTTTGCGGCTCTTGAACTTGAGTTTGTGGAAGATGTGGTAGTCGCTGGAGGAGGTGAGCATGCCGCTTTCGGCGAGTCCGGCCTCTTTGACGAGGCGGAAGTCGCCCTTGACGGCCCGAATCCAGCCGGTGCACTCCGGATACGTGTGGCCGAGTGCGCGGCAGCGGTCGAGCGTTTCGCGGTCGTTCTTGGTATACAGGAAGAACTCGGTCTGGCGGACCACGCCGCCCGGGCCGCTGATGCGCGCCATCAGGTCGTAGATGTGCACCATCTGGTCGATCGTGTACGGCGGCCGTGCCTGCTGGCCGTCGCGGAAGGTCGTGTCGGTGATGTAGATCGGGCGGTCCTTGACCGCGCCGAGATCGAACTCCACCGCCCGTCCGTCAATCGTCTCAACCGCCGGCCCCTCAAACTGGATCAGCGGCGGGAGATCGTACGGATACACGTCCTCCAGGAGGTTCGGCTCGGTCGTATCGACCAGCGGATGCGGCGTCTTCACGTCGGCCATCGGGGGTCCTTTCATCGGTTTTCAGCAGGTTGGGCTCAACCGGGCGCTACTCGTCCACCTCAACGCCCTGCTCCTTGCAAACCTTGGTGATGAACTCGACCGCCATGCCCACCGTCTCGACCGACAGGGCGGCCTCCTCGTCCATCTCGATGCCGAACTCCTCCTCGAACCCGGCCACCAGTTCCACCG
>CAYVAM010000215.1:0-7028 GCA_964449275.1 uncultured Anaerolineales bacterium | reverse complement strand
AGTGGCACGTGGGCTATGAGATTGACCGGCGGCATCTCCTTGTACTCGCGGTCGATCAGCCCGAGAGACAGCTGCACCTCCCAGGCGCCGTCCAGGTGCCGGACTTCCAGTTCGTAGGCCCACGGGACGACGCCGAAGATGTCGTACCGCCCGTCGTGGTTCGTCTTCGTGGTGACCAGCGCGCCGGTAATCATATCTCGCAGACGGACCGCCACGTTGGGAATGCCGTACCCATTGGCTGCGTTGAGCACGAAGCCGCCGACGGCTGCCGTCGCGACGGCGTCGGCCTCGGCGAGGCCGGGGGTCCCGCCGGGGACCGTCCCGGCTTCGCTCCAGAGTGCCCAGGGGCCCGGCGGCATGTCACAGGGTACGAGCGAGTACCCCGTGCGCCGGGTCTCGAACGACCAGTTGTAGGAGAACACGTGGATCTCGCGGTTGATGGGGCCGACGAGTATCATGGCTTCGCCGTCGTCGTTGAGTCGTCCGTCGTATTCGCCGGCGATGGAGAGGCCCGTCGTGTCGTACCGCGACTCGAAGGCCTCGCGGTTCTTGACCACCAGGGTACGCTGGTCGGGGGGAAGGGCCGTGACGCCGGAGCCGGTGAAATCGAACGCCACGCCGTCGAGGAACCGCACGCCTGTGAGGTCGAGCGGGAAGGGACCCGTGTTCGCCAGTTCGATGAACTCGAACTCGTAACTGACGAACCCGTAGCCCGGCGGCGGGTTGTACATGAGTTCCGTGACGCGCAAGTCGGCCAGAACGAGGCCGGAGGCATCCATCAGGCCGGCATCGAACACGAGTTCGCCGGAGCAGGCGTTCGCCGTGAAGGGGTCGGTGCGGCCGGTGAGACGGTCGACGTCGCTGTCGAATTCGTCGGACCAAGCGGCGTCTCCAGGGCTGAAGTACCGGCCGAGGGGCGCGACGACCTCCAGAACGTAGACGCCGTCCGGCACGGCGGCAAAGACGTAATCTCCGTCGCCGACAGTCGTGGCCGTCGCAACGGGCGTCAGCGCCTCGTCCAGAAGATGGACCGTGACACCACTCTGACCGGTTTCCCAGTCGTCGCGGAATCCGACATGATCGTCGTCGAACCAGACGGTGCCCGTGATGGCTGCATCCAGCAGCAGGCGCGGCTCGAGCGACTCGAAAAGAGGTGCTGGGTCCGACGTGCGGTTTGACGGGTTCATAGCCATTGCCCTCGTATACGGCTGACCCGCTGTACGCTTGTAGCGTCAGGATTCAACAGAATAGTATACACCACGCTTCGCTCGTCTGCCAGGCGGAAATGGGGCGGGCGGCGGTTTTTGGGTCATAACAGACTGGCCGGCGGCGGGAGATTCGGGCGGTTTCTCTTGTCAGCGGGTGTGGCTGGAGTAAAGTAGTTGGCGCCCGGCTGCAGGACGGGCAACTGCGCTAAGGAGAGGGGAAGCGATGGATTGAGCGATGGGCATGACACGCCGCGCTCGAGAGCCCTTCACGCGGCGGGTACGGAGACCCGCCGCGCAAAAGAGCGTTGTAGTACTAAAACGGCCGGCTGGTGCGGCGGCGAATGTAGATCTGGTCAACGGCAGCCCGATCCGAAAGCGACAGCAGGTACAGAACCGTCCGGGCGATATCCCCGGGCCGAAGAAGGACCGACGGGTCCAGGTCGGGCCTCGCCTTGCGGGCCATCGCGGTGTCCACCCCGCCCGGAAGAATCACACTGACCCGTATGCCGTCTTTCCCGGCCTCGACAGCCAGTGTTTTCGTCAGCCCCATGATGGCGTGCTTGGTGGCGGTGTAGGCTGCCTGATTCGGATAACCCTTGAACCCGACAACACTGGAGATGTTGATGATGTACCCGCTCCGCTGCGGCACCATCATCTTCATCGCCTCCTGGCAGCACAGGAACGTGCCGCGCAGATTGACGGCCACCACGCGGTCGAGATCCGCGACGGGGAAGTCCTTCACAGAGCCATAAAGGCCGATGCCGGCATTGTTGACGAGCACGTCGAGCCGCCGGCCGGTCTCGCGCACGGCGGCGAACAGGGCCCGGACCGACGGCTCGGCAGCCACGTCCACCGCGCGGGCCGAGGCAACGCCGCCGGCGTCCGCAATCTCCTGTGCGACGTCGCCGATCTCGCTCTGAGTCCTGGCGGCCACAACGATGTGGGCGCCGGCCGCTCCGAGTGCCAGAGCGATCGCGCGGCCGATGCCCCGGCCGGCGCCCGTCACCAGGGCAACGCTGCCCGTCAGATTCGGCTCCACGGTCTCTCCTTTGCGTCGTGGCCAAGGCGGCCGGGTCGATCGGGTCTGAAGCCTGCGCACCAACGTCGCAGGGAATCAGGGTAGCGGGAGAGAAACCAACTGACAACGGTTATCCGAAACCTCGCCGAAACCTGGAATCAGACGATCCATGTCGATCTCAGTGCGCGGCAACCGTCTCCGGCATCCTTCTTCATCAACGCTGCGGTTGCCGCCACAGGTTGACGCCGGCCGGAGTGCCTTGCTAAAATCCTGGCTAAGTGTGAAAGGAGAAACGATGAGTCACAGGATTGTCTTGCTCACCATGGGGCTGTTGCTGGCGGTCGGCACGGCGGCAGCAGCCGAGGAAGGCCCCACCAGGCAAGAACTGCTCGCCATGATTCAGGCCCTCAAGAAGCGGAACGAGTTGCTGGAACAGCGCTTGGCGGACCTCGAGGCCAGGGTGGTTCAGGGCGCCGGCGGTCCGGAACTCAGCCGCGACCAGGTCCGTGCACTCGTTGAGAAGATGATGGAGGAATCGCGCGACGCCATGAAGCCCGGCTGGATGGAGAACCTGACGTTCTTCGGCGATTTCCGCCTGCGGTACGAGTATCGCCGGTGGGCCGAATCGACGGGCGGCCTCCACGACGACGAGGGACGCGGACGATACCGCCTCCGCGTCGGCGTCAAGAAAAAATGGCCGCAGGAAGACCTCGAGGTCGGCTTTCGGATCGCCAGCGGCGACACCGGCGTACCCACCTCGACCAACGAAACCATGGGCGACTTCTTCGCCCGCGACCAGTTCATGATCGACCGGGCGTACGCCACGTGGACGCCGAAGGCCATCCCCGGCCTGCTGGTGACGGGCGGCAAGATCGCCCAGCCGTGGGTGACTACCGACCTGGTGTGGGATGCCGACATCAACCCGGAAGGCGTCTGGGTCCGGTACGCCGTCCCGGGCATCGAAGACATCACGCCCTTCGTGGCCGCAGGCGCCTTGTTCCTCTCCAACAACAACCCCGGCGACGACGCGAACATGAACGCCTGGTCCACCGGCTATCACTGGCAACTCGACGACGACCTCATGTGGACCCAGGCCTTCACCTTCTACGAGACCTACCACTACCAGGCGGGCCTGGCAGCCGGGGAGGAATGGGATTATCTCAACCTGACGAACAAACTGAACTTCATGGCGGGCAAGGTCCCCATGCAGGCCTACGTGGATTGGGTGCACAACTGCGGCGCCAACCGCGATACGCCCGACGAACAGAACGACGGCGTCGCGTTCGGGGTCAAGGCGGGCAAGAACAAGAAGAAGGGCGACTGGTCGGTCCGGTACGTGTACAAGTATATCCAACTGGAGGCCTCACCCCGCGCCTTCAACGACGCCGATTTCGGCGACGGCCGCAAAGGGCACGTCATGGGCTTCAAGTATAACATCACCGACTACATGCAGGCGGCCGCAACGCTCTTCCTGACCGAGCCGATCTACAACCCGGACCCGGACGGAGACCATGTCCGGCTCCAGACCGACCTGATCTGGAACTTCTGACCGGCAGCGCCTCTCACGTGCGCCCGCAGCAGTTCTTGTACTTGCGTCCCGAGCCGCAGGGACAGGGATCGTTGCGGCCGACCTTCGGACCGGTGTAGCGTCGCCCAGGAGGTGCGGCGTGGGCGGCCCGGTCGGGGAGGTCGCCTTTGGTGGGCGGCAGTTCGCCGCGCCGGATGTACTCGGCGATGCGCTTGAGTTCGGGCAGCGCCCGCGAGTAGAACATCTTGTACCCCTCGCAGAAATGGTTGACCCGGTTCGGGTCCGTCCCGATGGGTCGGTGATGCTTCGGGCAGCCGCCCTGGCAGTACGTCAGGTACTCGCAATCGCGACACGCCGCCGGCCGGTCGGTCTTGAGGGCGGCAAACTCTTCGAGGCGGGGGCTCTTGAGGATCTCGACCAGCGGCGTCTCCATAATGTTCCCCAGCAGCCACTCCTTGAAAACGAAGTGGTCGCAGGCGTACACGTCGCCGTTCCATTCGAGGATGTGGGCCGCCGCACACCGTTCGGAGTGCACGCACGTCGAGGCCCGGCCGTAAAGGATCGTGTGGAGCACGTCGTCGATGAAGCGGACCGAGACGCGGCCGACATCCCGCCGGGTCCACTGCTCGAAGATGTCGAGCATCCACCGGCCCAACTGCTCGGCCGTGCACGAGAAGTCGCTCGGCTCGTCCGTGCCGGGCCGGCGTTCGAGGATCTGGATGAACTGGAGGTACCGGATGCCGCGATTGATGAAGAACCGGTAGATGTTTCCCGCGTGCGGCGCGTTGGCGCTGTTGAGGGTCACGAGGACGTTGAATTCCACGTTGTGTTTCTTCAGCAGTTCCATGCCGGCCCACGCCCGGTGCCAGGTAGGCCGGCCCTGTTTGTCCACGCGGTTGACGTCATGCACCTGAGCGGGCCCGTCGATGCTGATGCCGACCAGGAACTTGTTCTCGGCCAGGAACTGGCACCACTCGTCGTCGAGCAGCGTGCCGTTCGTCTGGAGACCGTTCGAGACGACCTGTCCCGAGCGGCCGAACTGCTTCTGGAAGGCGACGGCCTTCCTGAAGAACTCCTTTCCGGCCAGAAGGGGCTCCCCGCCCTGCCAGCCGAACTCGCACTGCACCGGCATCGCCTCGAGGTACTGGCGGGTGTAGGTCGAGAGGATTTCGTCGGTCATCATGAACCGCTTCGTGTCCGGATAGAGTTCGCGCGGCTTCATGGTATAGTAGCAGTAGCGGCAGTCGAGGTTGCAGACGCCGCACACGGGCTTGCACATGATGTGAAACGGTCGAACGATCTCGCTCACGGCGCCACCATCCGAAACGGTTCCTATGTCAAGTCATTATACGGCGGGGCCCTAACGCTACAGCGCCACTTCGCCATTTCGCGCGGTGGGTCTCCGGACCCACCGCGCTTGAAAGCCCATTTTCGCCGCTGCGCGGCGGGTCAGGAGACCCGCCGCGCGGGAAGTGGCGCTGGAGTGCTACTCGCCGGCCAGCCGGAGGCAGATCTCGGCCACGCGGCGTCCGAGGTTCCGCGCGGTCTCGAGCCCCGCCTCGTCGTCCGCCACGCCCTGGTCGCCGCCGCTCCACAGGGCGGCCCCGAAGTGGGCGGTAGGCCGCCCGTCGCCCACCACCACCATGTCGTGGCACAGCATGGCCGCATGGATCGCCTGAACCGTCAGTTCCTGGCCGCCGTTGCGGACCCCGCCGACGGCCAACGCGCCGCCCACCTTGTTGCGGAACAGGAACCCGTTACGGCGGAACATGACGGACCGGTCCAGGAACGCCTTGCATTGGCTCGTCATCGAACCCAAGTATACCGGCGTCCCGACGATCAGGCCCATCAGGTCCGCCGACGATAGGGCCGGCACCAGGCTCATGAACCCATCGTCGTGGGTGCAGACGAGACCGTCGTTGCACTTGCCGCAAGCAATGCACCCGTTGACGGAGAGGCCGGCCAGTTCCAGCAGTTCCGTCTCGATTCCGCCGCCGACCTCGCGGGCCGACGCAAGACACACTTCGAGGGCCGCCTTGGTTGTCTTGCCCTTTCGCGGACTGCACGCAACAGCAATAATCTTCACGTTACACCCTTTCTGTCTGCGATGGACCGCCGGACGATCAGCGCTCCCTGTTCACACTCAAGATCCCTGGCGATGACCGGGCACTTCGCCATGAGGATGAAGAAGACGGGCCGCGCCGCGTCGCTCAACGTCTCGTAGTTGCCCTGGCCTTTTGCGATGACCATGTCGGCCTCGTGGAACCGACGCCGGAACGTCTCGGAGCACTCGCCAAGGAGCGTGCCCGGCGCGTCGGAGCCGTTGTCCATCACGTCCACGCGGTCGGTGAGGCCGGCGGCCCGGGCGTCCTCGATCGTGGCATCGTTGATAACGGGCTGGGCCTTGACGACCACGGTAATCTTCTCGGTTGGCAACGTCTCGATGAGTACGCGGTCGAAGACGATTTCACCGGCGTTGTCTGCGAGGAAGAGGATGTCGTTGGCCTCTGCCGCCGCGTCGCGCAGTCCGTCCACGCTTCCGCGCAGCGGATCGGTCATCGCCCGCTCGATGACCCCGCGGACGTCCGCCTCGGTCAGCGTCGAACTGACGCCGAAATCGATCACGTTCCCGGCAATCGCCAGGCGGACCGCCGTTGCGAGCGGATCCGACGATCGCTCGACACGGACCATGAGGTCCGGATACAGGTCCATCGCAAAACGATTGAAGTGGTCCTTGACCCGGCGGTACGGGTCGCCCTGCCCGGTGCACTGTCGGATAAGCCGATGAATCTGTTGGCCCATCGCCGGCGGGGCCATCCGCATATCCATTTCGCTTGCGGCGCGCAGCACCTTCCGCAGGACTTCCGCCTGGACCGCCTCGTCGTCGGTCACGAAGCGAACAGCGTCCAGCGTCTGACGCACAAAGCACGGAATACAATCCAGATACGTCCTCATTCCAACCCCTTTCGCCAACCAACCGAAAGCCTTGTATTCTACCCACTCTTCGAGGATGATGGAAGGTCCATTCTGCTCGTGACGGGCAGCCATTTCTGCGACCGTTCTCGCTTGAGGAAAACGCCTCCGGCGGATAGAATACACACGGCCTGAAAAGGGTCCCTGCCGCAAAGGAGGGTTGCAAACATGCCCGTGTACGAGTTCGCCTGTGACGCGTGCGGCAAGGAGTTTGAGGAACTGTTTCGGTCGATGACCGAACGTCGCCGTCCGAAATGCCCGCACTGCAAGAGCGGGAACGTTCACAAAGTGTTCTCCACCT
>CAYVAM010000214.1:0-7051 GCA_964449275.1 uncultured Anaerolineales bacterium | reverse complement strand
CCACGTGAGAAAACTAGCCGCGCACGTAAGTAAGCGGCGCAACCACTTGGGCTACCAGCCCAATCAGTTGTCGCCACGGCATGCACACGCAAACGTGGGCATGGCACCCCTCAGATGAGCAGTCACGGAGCGCTAGCCGAGCCGGCATCCGAACAAACCAACAGGCCCACGCCGCCTATGGCCCGGGCCTGTTTGCTGTTGCAAACGTCCGGCGGCTACTTCTCGCCAACGGACCGTTGACCTTCTTCCGCTTCCTTCGACGCCGGCTTGCCGGCGGCCCCGGCAGCCTGGGCAGCCTGACGTACACGGACGACCAGCAGAACCTGGTTCTTGGGCAGCACGAGAACGCGATGGAGCGTCAGGCCGTCCGCGGGGATGCTGAAGGCGACCGTCTGCTTCGCCGGCTTGCGCTGCCCGGCGCCGGCCTTATCGAGTTTTTCGGCTTCTTTGTGCCCGGCGAAACTCCGGCGTTTTTCGGTGGCTTCTGCCTTCGTCTGCTCTTTCAGGACGGCGTCCTTGCGCTGCCCGGCGCGGCGCTCGTCCGCTCCCCGCAGCGCGACGGCCGTGTCGGCGGGCGCCTCCTTTTCCTCGAGGCTCCAGCGTGCGGCCGGTTTGGCCTTCATCACCGGCGCGGGCACCGCTGCGGGCGGCGGCGCGGCCGGCTTGGCCAAAGCGGAGATGCTCGGCTTGGCCGTCGGCGCGGGCGGTTCGCCCGGAGTGGTGACACTCGGCTTGGCCGGCGTCGCGACAGCGAAACCGGCAGCAGGCCCGGCGGCCACCTTCTTCCGGCCGGTCTGCAAGCGCTCTTGCAACGCGATGACGGGTGTCTCGGGGATTGCGGCTTCCGGAGTCTCGGCCGGCTTGGGACGCCTGGCCTTTTGGTCGTCGTCCGTGGGGGTGATGGGCGGTTTCGCAGCCGGTGTCCCGCCCACCGGCGGTCGCTTGGCCCCCCTGCTGGCGGCGGTACTGCTCAGGAAGGCCTCGTCTCGATGCCGGGCCATCCCGTCGGCGTCCCGGTCGCCGAGAATCCGGGCGGTCTCCGCCTCTGCCGCCTTCTCGGCCGGGACGCCTCGAACGACCTGTGTCTCTGGGCTTCGTTTGAGGTCGGGCTCCGCCCGTATCGCCTTGGCCTTGGTTTCGCCGAGGCCGTTGGAGTCCATCGTTCCGGTCTCGCGTGCGGCTTTGCCCCACTGCCGGGAGCGTGCCCGGGCTTCCTCCAGACCCGATGTATCGGCTTTCGCGACGGCGTGCGCCCGGAGTTGTTGCTGGAGCCGCTCGATGGCGCGGAACTGTTCGCTGGAGTCCGTCCCGACGGTCATCACACGGGCTTGGGCCAACTGGCCGCCAAAACGCGACAGATTATCGCGGTCCGTCAGGATGACCCACGTGTCTTCGCCGTTGCGGCCGGCCCGGAAGTACCACCCCGCCGCCGCACGCCGTGGGGCGCTCTTGCGGGCGAGGACGGCGGTTCCGGCCACATCCAAGGCGTCCACCACGTCGCCGTCGGCTTCGGTCAGCATGCGGCCGTCGCGCAGGTACGCCGATGCTTCCTCTTGTGGGAGCGCCTCCCATCCATTGGCGCCGAACAGCCCCACCAGTTCCTTGTTGGCCTCGTCGCGCGATGCGGCGCGGACGACCAACTGGTTCTCGGCCAGGTCGAGGTTGCCGCGGGTGGCGACGGCTTTCAGTTTCTCGACGGGGGCCTGTCCTTCCGCGACGTAGTTCATCACCTGCTGCACCATGGCGGGCCCGCTCAATCCGGCCGCAGCCGCGCCATGCTCTGTAAGTTTTTCGTCCGTCCGGGCCACCGCCCCTGTGACCACCGCGCCCGAATCGGGCGGGGCGAGTTTCTTCAACCCGGACTCCGCCGTCGCGACTGTGCCGAAGTAGTGCACCACCGAGCCGTTCGACGTGTAGCCGTAGCCGTCCGGCGTAAGGCGGACGCCTTTGGCAGGGCCGAACCAAGCCAGCGTGAGATCCTTGTCGTGGACCGTCCCGCGGGCCGGCGCCGGACGCTGCGTGGCCGGAGCCGAGCGCACCACCGTCTCGTTGCCGAAGATGGCCTGCCGGCCGGCAACGTCTTCGACATTCGCCAAGCCTGCCGTCGGGGCGCCGGCAAGGGCCGTCCCTAACCTGGTGGCGCCGTTTTGCTCTTCACCAGCCGCGAACTCATCTCCCGCCAAGTCGCCCGTTCCGGCGCGCGCAACGGCGCCGCGGCGGGCTTCGTCGGCCCACTCATATTTCTCGCCGCCGAGGCCACCTCGCTCGCGTGCGAGTTGGGTCGCGCCGGCCGGTGCCGCCAGGTCGCCGCCGCTCTTGATCGCGGCGGCGGCGGGGGGTTTATCAAGGCTGCGGCGGCCGAGTTCGACCGACGGCGCCGGCGAGCCGACCGACGGCGCCGGCGAGCCGGGGCGACCGCCCAGGTAGGCGAACAAGCCGATGCCGGCGGCCAGGAGCAGCGTGGCGGCGACGGCCAAGGCGCGCGGCCACGGCCGGGCACGCTGGATGGCCAGCGTACGCTCGTGCGGTTGGCCCGCCGCCGTCTCGGGAGATTCAAGGAGACTGCGGCGTTCCATCTCGCGCATCACGTCCCCCGCCACCCCCTCCGGGGCCGCGCGGACCGGCAGACGCGCGAGCAGGTCGACCGTGGCGCGGAGGTCCTCAAAGAGCCTGCGGCAGTCGGGACACGTATCGAGATGCGCCCGGACGGCGGCCGACAGGTCGGCCGTCAATTCCTTGTCCAGGTACGCCGAAAGATGGCCACGTGCTTGCTCGCACAGCATGGCTGGTTACTCCATCCCCCAAGGGGGCAGCCCAATCGGTTGTCAGCGTTCCAGCAGCGGCTGGAGTTTGTCCTTGAGCATCATCCGTGCTCGATGCAGCCGCGACTTCACGGTTCCCGGCGGCACCTCCAGGATCTCGGCTATCTGGCGGTAGTCGCAGTGCTGGATGTCCCGCAAGACGACAACCGTCCGATGTTCGTCGTCGAGGCCGTTGATCGCCTCCTGAACCAGGGTCTCCGTTTCGGCCGTTATGATCGGATCGGCCGGGTCAACCGCCGCCGTGTCCGCCACGGCGTTGCCGGGGTTCGGGTCGTCCTCGTTGCCCGCCGGCGCGCCCATCTGGACCCATTTCCTTCTTCGGCGGTGACTCAGCGAGGTGTTCACCGCAATCCGGAACAACCACGTGTACAGGCTGCTGCCGCCGCGGAAGGTCTTCAGATTTTCATACGCCTTGACGAACGTGTCCTGAAGCAGGTCCCGTGCGTCCTCGGCCGAGCCCACGAGCCGATAGATCGTGTTGTACAGACGGTCCTCGTGGCGCTGGACGATCTCGCCGAACGGGGCGCCGTCTCCGGCGAGCACCTGCCCGACCAGTTCACCGTCGGTCAGGTTGCTCCTGGATGCTGCTCGTCGCGCCAATGCGTCCAACCTGTTCTGTTAGACTCCGCCGCTTGGGGCGGGTTCCCGAAAAGCCGGAAATTCCGCGCCGTTTCGCGCGCGGGCCGGCTGCCGCCTCGTCCGGAGCCTCTACTATAGCCCACGCCGCCGGCCGCCACAAGACGCCGCTGCGAAGGCACAGAAACCCCTATCATTCTCCACCTTCAATACGAGCGCCGCGCCGAGGTGTACTGTAAAAACCTTGTAACGCGCTTTGCACGGCGGGTGGGGACACCCGCCGCGCACACTCGCCTTCGAGCCGGGAGCGGGAGCTCCCGGTGGCCTCGACGCACGATGGAGCGTGCCACGGCCGGAACACGCCCCCGGGAGCTCCCGGTGGCCTCGACGCACGATGGAGCGTGCCACGGCCGGAACACGCCCCCGGGAGCTCCCGGCGGCCGGCTCGATGCGCATCGCGAATGCACGCTGTACCATGCCCCTCCGCCGCGCACCCTATCGTTGATCCGGCGCGCGGTTGGCTTTCGGCCGGCCTTTCGCGTAGAATACACGACCCGCGCGTGGGCGGGGGCAAGGCAGACGGGTGTGAGCGACGGCAGGCAAGACGAGGTGGCGACCCGGCGGCGCATCCGCGTGCGCGGCATCGTTCAGGGCGTGGGTTTCAGGCCCGCCGTTTACCGCCTGGCGGTGGAGCGCGGTCTGGGCGGCTGGGTGCTGAACGATGCCGAGGGCGTGGTCATCGAACTCGAAGGCCCGGCGCCGGTCATCGACGACTTCCTCGGTCACCTGTCGGCCCACCCGCCGCCGCTTGCCGAGATCACCGCCGTCGAGAGCGCCGAGGTCCGGCCCGAGCGCCAGACCGCCTTCTCGATTGCACCATCGGCCGGGGGCGAGACCGCCGCCCTCGTGTCGCCCGACATGGCCATCTGCCCCGACTGCCTCCGGGAACTCATGGACCCGGCCGACCGGCGGTTCCGCTACCCGTTCATCAACTGCACGAATTGCGGCCCGCGGTACTCCATCATCCGCGACATTCCCTACGACCGGCCGAACACCACGATGCGGCGTTTCGCCATGTGCCCGAGGTGCCAGGCCGAATACGACGACCCGGCCGACCGCCGCTTCCACGCCCAGCCGAACGCGTGCCCGGTGTGCGGTCCACGCCTGGCGCTGCACGATGCCCAGGGCGAGCCCGTCGCGTGCGACGACCCGGTCGGCGAGGTCCGCCGGGCCCTTCTGGCCGGCCGCACTGTGGCCATCAAAGGGCTGACCGGTTTTCACCTGGCCTGCGACGCGCACAGCGACGAGGCCGTCCGCTCGCTCCGCCGCCGCAAGGGCCGCGACCGGAAGGCATTCGCCATGATGGCCGCTTCGGTCGAAGAGGTCGCCCGGCGAACTCGGTTGAACGGCGCGGGACGGGCGCTGCTCGAATCGATCCAGCGGCCGATCGTTCTCCTGCCGAAGCGCACCGACCACGGTCTCTCGTCGCTGGTCGCGCCGAGGAGTCCGTACTTCGGTTTTCTGCTGCCGTACGCGCCGGTCCACTACCTCCTGTTCGAGAACGATTTTCCGCCGATGGTCATGACGAGCGGCAACCTGTCGGAGGAGCCTATCTGCCGCCGGGACGATGAGGCCGTCCGCCGCCTTTCCGGCATCGCCGACCTGTACCTGCTGCACGACCGGCCGATCCAGACCGTCTGCGACGATTCGGTGACGACCGTCCAGCGTGGGCGCGGGCTGATGCTGCGTCGCGGCCGGGGATATGCGCCGCGGCCGCTACGGCTGCCGCTCGCCGCCGCGGAGCCGGTCCTTGCGGTCGGGCCGGAGTTGAAGAACTGCGTATGCCTGGTGCGCGGCCGCGAGGCGTTTGTCAGCCAGCACATCGGCGACCTGAAGAACGCGCTGGCGGCCACGTACTTCGAGGCCACGATCGAGAAACTGGAGCGGCTGCTGGAGATCACGCCGGCCGCCGTCGCCTGCGACCTGCATCCGGCCTACCTCTCGACGCGGTACGCCCGCCGCCGGGCGGCGGACGCCGGCGTTCCCCTCATCGGCGTCCAGCATCACCACGCCCACGTCGCCTCCGTGATGGCCGAGTGTGGCCTGGAAGGCGACGTCCTCGGCCTGGCGATGGACGGCACCGGCTATGGAACCGACGCCGGCGTCTGGGGCGGCGAGGTGCTGCGGGCGTCCGCAACGGATTTCACGAGACTCGGGCGCCTGGCTTACGTTTCTCTTCCGGGCGGCGACGCCGCCATCGAGCATCCCGCACGGACCGCCTGGGCGTACCTCGTTCAGGCGTACGGCGCCGAGGAGGCCGAGCGGCATCGCGTCGGACACCTCGCCCGGACAAGCGCGAAGGACCGGGCGCTGTGGACCGACATGATGGCGGGCGGCGTCAATGCGCCGCGGGCGTGCGGCCTGGGACGGCTGTTCGATGCGGTCAGCGTCCTGGCGGGCGTCTGTGCCGAGAACACACACGAAGGCCGGGCGGCGATGGAACTCGAGGCCGCGGCGGCCGGCGCACCGGACGATGCGCCGGCTTACGAGTTCGCCATTCTCGAGCCGCCGCCCGACGGCCCCGGCCAGGCCGAGGGCTGGGTCATCGACTCCTCTGCCCTGATTTGCGGCGTGGTGGCGGACGTCGAGGCGGGCACGGGCGCCGAGGCCGTCAGCGCCCGGTTCCACGCCACCGTCGCGGCGATGCTCCTTGCGGCCGCGCGGCGGGCGAGGGACGAAACGGGACTGGCGCGAATCGCCCTGTCGGGCGGGTGCTTCGCCAACGACCGGCTCGTCCGGACGCTGGCGCCCGCGCTTGAATCCGACGGCCTCCAGGTGTATGGTCACCGCGACGTTCCGCCCGGCGACGGCGGTGTAGCCCTCGGCCAGGCGTACGTAGCCGCAGCGCGATTGCGAGCCGAACACAGTTCGTAGCCGCAGCGCGATTGCGAAGTTAGCCGCCGGGCTTGCCCGGCGTGTTCTGTCGCACGTGAGGTAACAGCAATGTGCCTGGCCATACCCGGTCAGATCATCACGAAAGAAGCCGGGATGGGCGTCGTGGACATCCGCGGCAACCGCATGCGCGCGGGGCTCCTGCTCGTGCCGGAAGCCGGCATCGGCGACTGGGTCCTCGTCCACGCAGGCTTTGCCATCACGAAGATCACCCCGGATGACGCCGCCGAAACCAACGCCTTGTGGGACCAGATCGAGGACCTCAAACGCGAAGAGCAGTGACGGCGCCCGAGCCCGCCGCGCGCGGTCCGAGCCCGCCGCGGAAGCGGCGGGACACGTTCCACAACGCTGGCGTGACCCATGCAAACCACCCGCATCGAACAATACAGGCGCGACATGGCCGAGGCTGCGGCGGCGGTCCCCGGCGACGGTCCGATTGCGCTGATGGAGATCTGCGGCACGCACACGGTGGCGATTCGCCGGACGGGGCTCCGCAGCCTGCTGCCGGAGCGCGTGCGACTCATCAGCGGGCCGGGGTGCCCGGTGTGCGTGACGAGCCAGGGCACGATCGACGTGCTGGTGGACCTGGCGGCCCGCGAGGGCGTAACCGTTGCGACGTTCGGCGACATGGTCCGCGTGCCGGGCAGCACCGCCAGTTTGGAACGTCGCAAGGCCGAAGGCGGCAGCGTCGCGGTCTGCTA
>CAYVAM010000213.1:0-7164 GCA_964449275.1 uncultured Anaerolineales bacterium | reverse complement strand
CGCGCGAACGTCAGCCCCGTCTTCGTGGACACCTGAATCTGATTCACGCCCTCCAGATGATACTCCACGGGGTCCTCGATTGTCACGAGTTTCAGTTCGGGGCTGACCATGGCCTGAAGCGCCGCGTACAGCGTCGTCGTCTTGCCGCACCCCGTCGGCCCGGTCACCAGAAGAATGCCGTGCGGCCGGGAGATGACCCCGCGGAAGATGGCGAACGTGTCCTCGGCCATGCCGAGTTCGGGCAGCGTGTACAGGACGGTCGAGGTCTCGAGGAGGCGCATGACGATACCCTCGCCGAAGAGCATCGGGATGACGCTGACGCGGACGTCGACAGACCGGTTGCCCACCTGGAACTTGATGCGGCCGTCCTGCGGCAGGCGTTTCTCGGCTATGTTCAGATGGGCAAGAATCTTAATGCGGCTGATGATGGCGGCCTGGAACCGCTCGATCTGCGGCGGCATCGACGCCACGTGCAGAACACCGTCGATCCGGTACCGCACCACGAGATTGTTCTCGTATGGCTCGATGTGGATGTCGCTGGCCCGTTCGTTGAGCGCCTCCAGGAAGACCTCGTTGACGAGTTTGATGACGCTCGCCTCCTGCGCCATCTCGAGCAGGTCTTCGGTCTCCTTGGCGGCGTCGCCGAGGACCTCAATGTCCTCGGCGCTCACCATCTCGTCGACCGTGTCACCGCCCACGCCGTAATGCGTCTTGATGACCTTGCGGATGTCCTCCTCCGGCGCCAGCGCCGGCTGGATCGTCAGCCCGGTCAGCAGGCGCAACTCATCGAAGGCGTACAGGTCAAACGGGTCGCTCGTCGCGACGGTCAGGGTGCCGTCGGAGCGGCTGACGGGAACCAGGTTCTTCCGATACACGAGTTTGGCCGGCAGACTGCGGAGGGTCTCGACGTCGATCTCTACATCGGAAAGGTCCACCAGCGGAATCGACAACTGGTCGCTCATGATACGAAGGAGCGATTCTTCGGTAACGTACCCCAGCCGCATCAGCGCGCGGTCCAGGCGCAACCCCTCCTTCTTGCGCAGGTTCATGGCCTCAGTCAACTGCTCCGGCTGAATCAGGCCTTGTTCGAGCAACACTTCGACGATGCTCATACGATGTGCCGGTCCCTCCGGCGGCCACGGCGCACACCAAGCGCGCTTGCCGCCTCTTCCCTCATTCTAACCCCCGGGGACATACGGGGTTCCGAGTTTCTTCACTCTGCTGAACGCTCTCGCGGAGCCTGTGTTGCACTATTTTATCGACCAGACGCCGCCTGCGGTTTCAGCCGGAGTTGGCGCCCGGCTTTTTCCCTTGAAGAACGCCGATTCCACGCTATTTTCCCTAGGTCGGACGCGTGCCCGGGGCGCCTCAGGAGAAACGATGAAAACCACCGGCGTTGCCGTTATCGGTTTTGGAACGGTCGGCACGGGTGTGGTGCGGCTGTTGATGGAAGACGGAGCGCGCCTGGCCGAAGCCATCGGCTGCCGCCTCCACCTCAGGCATGTGTGCGACTGCGATCTGGAGCGACCCCGCGACGTCCGTGTGCCCCGGGAGATTCTGACCGACAACCCCGATGCCTGCCTCGATGATCCGGAGGTTGCCATTGTTGTCGAGACGATCGGCGGCACGACGGTCGCGGTGGACCTGATGAAGCGCGCCCTGGCAGCCGGCAAAGACGTTGTCACGGCCAACAAGGCGGCGCTTGCTCAGCGTGGAAACGAACTGTTCGAGGCTGCGCGCGCCGCCGGACGCTCCATCAGTTTCGAGGCGTCGTGCGCTGCGGGCATCCCTATCATCCGCGCCATACGCGACGGCCTCATTGCCAACCGCCTGACCGCCGTCACCGGAATCCTGAACGGCACGTGCAACTACATCCTGACCCGGATGTCGTCGACCGGGGCCGTCTATGACGACGCCCTTGCCGAGGCCCAGGCCAAGGGCTATGCCGAGGCAGACCCCACACTCGATGTTTCCGGTGAGGACACACGCCACAAACTGGCCATCCTTGCGGCGCTCGCCTTCGGAACGCAGATCACCCTCGACGACGTGTACGTCGAAGGCATCGCCGGCATCAGCCCGCACGACATCCTCTTCGGCGCGCAGATCGGGTACGTGCTGAAATTGCTGGCCATCGGCCGCCGGGCCGGCGACGCCCTCAGCCTGCGCGTCCATCCGACGTTTGTCCCGGCCGACAGTCCTCTGGCGACCGTCTCGGGCCCCGACAACGCCGTCCTCGTCACGGGCGACGCCGTCGGCAACACGTTCTATGTCGGCCCGGGCGCGGGCCAGATGCCGACCGCCTCGAGCATCATCGCGGACCTTGCCGACGCGGCGCTGGGGCGGGCCCAACTGACGTGCAAGAACCTCGCGTGGCCGGCCGGTCGGTGCCCTGCCCTTCAAGTCCAACCGATGGACGAGATAACAACGCGCTATTACCTGCGCTTTGACGTCGTGGACCAGCCTGGCGTGCTGGCCGGGATCGCCGGTGGCCTCGGGCGGCACGACATCAGCATCGCGTCGGTGCTCCAGCATGAGCCGACGCGTTCGGGCTCCGTGCCGCTCGTCATCACGACACATGCTGCGCGCGAAGGCAACATGGCGTCGGCGCTCGCGGAGATCCGGGAACTCCCCGCCATGGCCGGACCGGCCGTGCGGGTACGCATGCTCGAAGAGAAACGCGAGGCCAAACCATGAAATACGCCATCGTCATTCCCGACGGTGCGGCCGACCGCCCGGCCGAAGCACTGGGCGGGCGGACGCCCTTCGAGGTGGCGCGATTGCCGAACATGGACTGCCTCGCCACCGAGGGGCGCCTCGGCACCGTTCAGACCATACCGGCCGGCATGGCCCCCGGAAGCGACGTCGCCATCCTCAGCCTGCTCGGTTACGACCCGGCCAGGAATTACACGGGGCGGGCGCCGCTTGAGGCGGCGGCGCGCGGCATCGAGGCCCGGCCCGACGACTGGATCTTCCGCTGCAACCTCGTGACGGTTGCCGACGAGCGGATGGTCGATTACTCGGCCGGCCACATCTCGACGCAGGAGGCCGAGGTCCTCGTCCGCGCCCTGGAGGAACACTTCGGCAGCGACACGCTCCGGTTCTATCCGGGGGTTGGCTACCGGCACCTGCTGGTCATACGCGGCGAGTCGTTCAAGGTCCGGACAACACCCCCTCACGACATCATCGGCCTGGCAATCAAGAAGCACTTCCCGAAGGGCAAGAACTCCGCCCGCTTGCGGGAACTCATGGACGCCTCGCGCGGCGTGCTGGCCCCCCACCCGGTGAATCAGGTTCGCCGCGACTTGGGCGAAAACCCCGCCACCCAGATTTGGCTCTGGGGAGAGGGACAGAAACCCGCACTCACCCCCTTCCGTCAGCGGTGGGGCCTGGCGGGTGCGGCCATCACGGCGGTGGACCTGGTGCGCGGCATCGCGCGGCTCATCGGGTGGGACGTCATCGAGGTCGAAGGCGCTACCGGCTACTACGACACCAACTACACCGGCAAGGCCCAGGCCGCCATCAACGCCCTCAAAGACCACGACATCGTTCTGGTTCACGTCGAGGCCACCGACGAAGCCGGCCACAACGGCGATGCGCGCGAAAAGGTCCGCGCACTGGAAGCCGTGGACCGCGACGTCCTCGGCCCCCTTCTCAAGGCGCTCGAAGCCACGGACCAGCCGTGGCGGATCCTCGTGGCGCCCGATCATGAGACGCCGCTTGAGATCCGCACACACGAGTCCAAGCCGGTTCCCTTCGCCATGATGGGCGACGGTCTGGAGCCCGGCCGCCGCGAGCGTGCCATGACCGAGGCGGCCGCACGCAAGGCCGGCATGCACGTGGCTGTCGGCCACGAACTGATGGAGTACTTCCTGACGCGGTAGGACCCGCCGTGGTCGAATCTCCTGACGAACCGTGCCGGCGCCCGTTCGCAGCCACTCCAACGCAGCGCCGCCTCGTCTGGTTTCTTCTCTTTGTCGCTTGGATGACCGTGGCGCTGGCCGTCCGGCACGTTCTACAGACGCGAGCCGGGCCGCAATTCCCACGCGTGGAACTCCGGGCCCACGGCGCCTATGACGCGGTCGAGGAGGTAACCGGCCCTGTCTCGATCCGCCTGCGCGGGATGGGAGCGATCCGCCTGGCCGGCGTCTCCGAGCCGGAGGAAGCGGCGGCCCGCGACCGCGCGGCGGCCTTCCTCCGGAACCTCCTCCCAAGCGGCGCCGACGTCTACGTCGAGATCGAGCCGCACGCCCACAACGGCGACGCCACACCCGCTCTGGCCACGGTCTATCTTCCGCCGAAAGACGCCGCCCGAACCGGCCCGTTTCCGTACGCCGAGGCGCGACTCGTTGCCAGGGCCTTGGTCCAGGAAGGGCTCGCGGGGGTTGACGCCGACCGTCCGTACCGATACCGGGCGGAGTTCCTACTGCTCCAGGACGATGCCCGGCGCCACGGTCGGGGCATCTGGGGGGTCGCAGGCGGTTGTAGCGCCGGGCTTTATGCCCGGTCCCGATGTATCGGGATTGGCGGCGGCGCCGGCCAGGATGCGCCGGGGATAAACCCCGGCGCTACGGCCAAGCCGCAGGAAATCGTCCCACGCCAGAAATCGTTGCCACACCGCGCCGAATGGTTGGCGGTGCGTTTTCCTTTGTCCTACAACCAGCCCAAGCGTATAATACGGGCTTCCGTGAACAATGGGAGGCTGCCATAGGTGGAAGCGGGCGTGGATCAGGTCTACGATGTTATCATCATCGGCGCCGGCCCGGCCGGGTTGGCCGCGGGCATTTACGCCGCACGCGACCGGCACAGGACTCTCTTGTTCGAAAAGAGTGCCCTGCCCGGGGGGCAGATCATGCTGGCGAACCGGGTGGAGAATTACCCCGGCTACGAAAGTATCACCGGGCGAGACCTCATTGACCACATGGCGAAACAGGTCGCAGCCTTTGGCGGGGAGATTGCCACGGGCCGGGCCGCAACCGTATTGCGCCCCCGGCCGGACGGGCTGCTGGAGGTCGCCGCCAACGGGGATGAACGCGCTTACGTGACGAGGGCTGCCATTCTCGCGCTCGGCAGCCACTATCGCCAACTCGGGGTTCCGGGCGAGGCCGAGATGCGGCAGGCCGGCCGCGTCAGTTACTGCGCCATCTGTGACGGCCCATTCTACCGCGACAAGGAGGTGCTGGTGGTCGGCGGGGGTAACACAGCCGTCCAGGATGCCGCCTATCTGGCGAAGCAATTCACGCGGAAACTAACCATCGTCCACCGGCGGCGCGAATTCCGCGCCGAAAAGGTCCTCGTTGAGGAACTCTATGCCGTCGCCAATGAAAAGGATGTCGACGTCAAGTTGCCTTACGTCATCGCGGAGATCGTCGGGAGCGACGACAAGACCAAGATCGATCACGTGACCATCCGGAACGTCGAGACGGACGAAACCGAAGCGATGCGGCCGGATGGCGTCTTCGTTCTCGTCGGCACGGTTCCCGACTCGCAATTCCTTCGGGGTACCGTCGATATGGACGACGCAGGGCACATCGCCTGCGACCCGCGGAGGTTGACGACGTCGATGCGCGGCGTATTCGTGGCCGGCGACTGCCGCCAGGGCGCCCCCATGCAGTTGGTCACGGCCTGCGCCGACGGAGCGCTGGCGGCGATGATGGCCAAGGAGTATTTTCGTGAACCGTCTGCCCGGTCGAGGATAGCGGCGGAGCGCGGCCCTGCAGAGGGCTGGTAGCAATTGGAACTCGGACCGAACGGAAACGGAGAGAGCGAATGGCCGGCAACAAACTGGAACTGACTGATGGCAACTTCGCCACCGAGGTCGAGGGAGCCGAAGGCGTGTGCCTGGTCGACTTCTGGGCCGAATGGTGCGCCCCGTGCCTTATGGTCTCACCCATTGTCGAAGAACTCGCCGATGAGTACGCCGGGAAGGCCAAAATCGGCAGCCTCGACTGCGACCCCAACCGCGAGACGGCCGCCAAGTTCAGCATCACGGCCATCCCCTCGCTCATCATCTTCAAGAACGGCGAGGAAGTGAAACGCTTCGTCGGCGTCACGTCCAAGGACAACCTGAAAGCGGCGCTGGACGAGGCGCTGGCGTAGGCGGCCGACGCGCCAAAGCCGCTATGGCGACGGCACGCAGCCTTGGCGGCGCGAAGCGCCGGCATCTCGGGCTGCCCGCGTCGTGGCCTTACTCAAAAGGATTGCCATGGAGCGCGACGAACTGCTCAAGCGCGTCAAGGGTGCTGTTCAAGACGCTTTCGGCGAGCGTCTGCGCGGCGTCGTCCTGTACGGTTCGGAAGCGCGCGGCGATGCGCAACCCGACAGCGACATCGACTTCCTTGTCCTTCTTCAAGGGCCGGTCAACTGGTGGGACGATTGCGGAACCTGCGTGCACGCCTTGTATCCGCTCGTTCTCGAACTCCAGGGACGCCCTATCGACGCCAAGCCTGTGGATGCGAAGGACTATGAATCGCAGCGACTCCCTTGGTACAGGGACGTGCGCCGGGAGGGCATCCCAGCGTGACCGATTTAGCCTCTGATTTCTGGAAGGATGCGAACGAAGCGCTTTGCGTGGCCCGGCACGATCTGCCGCTGAGTCCCAACGCGGCCGCCTCGCGCGCATACTATGCCGCCTTCTATGCGGTCTCTGCCGTTTTCGCACTCGAAGGAAAGACCTTCCGTCGGCATTCCGCCCTGGAAGCAGCCGTCCATCGTGATCTTGTCCGGTCCGGCCGGTGGCCTGCTCGTCTCGGCGAGGGCTACAGCCAACTGCTCAAGACCCGCAGCGTAAGCGACTACGGGCCGGGACAGAACGTCTCACGAGAAGATGCGAAGAAGGCCATTGCAGCGGCTGCCGAAATCCTACGGGCGGTGGCCGAGGCCCATCCGGAACACTTTACCAGCCCGGAAGGTGAGCAGCCCGATGCCGACTGCGAACAGAGGGACCGCTGATGGACCGCGACGAACTTCTCCATCGTGTCAAGTCGGCCCTTACCGACGCCTTCGGCGAGCGGCTAAGAAACTGTTTCATATCCCTTGGGTGGCGGGTGTCCTCACCCGCCACACCGCTTGGCCGCCTTTCTCAAGAAGAAGCCTGCAAGGGCCTAGTGCTTCGTTACGCGTCATCTGATGCATAACAGCCGGGTGCCACTGGCGGCTTGACCGCCA
>CAYVAM010000212.1:5387-7174 GCA_964449275.1 uncultured Anaerolineales bacterium | reverse complement strand
CCAGCATGCAGAGGCGGTTGAGTTCGTAGTAATCGCCCGTCCCCAGCGACGGGAAGAGCCGCTGGATGGTGTGCCGGGGCCGGACGCCGAACCCCCACGACGCCGCGCCGACAAGGTCGGCATCGGAGAAGCATCCCAGCGACAAGAGGCAGTGCGGCGGCACGCGGACCGCGTAATGGTGCGTCGCCACAAAGTCGGCCATCACCCGCCGCGGGACGGGTTCCACCTGGTAGGCCATCACGTCTCCCGTCGCTTCCCGGTCGGCCGCTGTTTGGTCTTCGGGCGAGCGACCTTCCCCCGCTGTGCCTTCTTCCCCGTGAACTGCTCGTAGCGCTGGACGACGACGTCACAGTACAGCCGGTCCATCTCCATCAGGTACGCGCGCCGGCCTGTCTGCTCGGCGCCGATGAGTGTCGAACCCGAGCCGGCGAAGAGGTCCAGAACGTTCTGGCCAGGCTTCGAGGAGTACTGCATGGCGCGGATGGCCAGTTCGACCGGCTTCTCCGTCAGGTGGACCATTTTGGGCGGGGCCACCTTCTTCACGTGCCAGAGGTCGGTGGCGTTGTCGGGTCCGAAGAAGTGGTGGCCGGCCCCCTTCCGCCACCCGTAGAACGCGAGTTCGAAGCCGCCCATGAAGTCCTTGCGCGTCAGGACCGGCCACTCCTTGTCCCACACGATGGCCTGCGCGAAGTAGAGGTCCGAGGCCGCAAGGGCCAGAGGGTAGTTGCCGAGGTTCGCATAGCCGCCCCAGATGTAAAACGACCGGCCGGGCCCCAGCACGCGAGCCATCTGGCCGAACCAGGCCAGGAGCAACTTGGCGAAGTCCTCGGCCGAAAGGAAATCGTTCTCGAGCGGCCGGTCCCTCGGCCGCATCTTCTTGAGGGCCTTGTCGGGGTGGCCCGCGCCGCGGGCCACGTCAAACTGCTGGTGGTGCATCTTTTTGGCCAGCCGCCGGCGATCCTTCTTGCCACGCTCGCTCTTTGACCTCTGACACTGCAAATCTGCGCGGCGCGTGAAGGATGTGAGGCCGGCCGCGATGGCCGTGTTCGACCGCGGCTCGACGCTCACGTTGTACGGCGGGTCGGTGTTGACGAGGTGGACGGGCGCGCGGCCGAGCAGCCTGTCCACATCCTCGGTGCTGCCGGCGTCGCCGCAGAGCAGGCGGTGGTCGCCGAGAATCCACAGGTCGCCCGGCTGCGTGGTCGCCTCGTCCGGCGGCTCGGGCACGTCGTCCGGGTCCGTCAGCCCCTCCTGGACGCCGGGGTGGAGCAGCCGCGCGAGTTCCTCCTCGTCGAAGCCCAGGGCCGAGAGGTCGGTCTGGTCCTCGAGCTCCTGGAGTTGCCGCAGGAGGGCCTCCTCGTCCCACTCGGCGAGTTCGGCCGTGCGGTTGTCGGCGAGCGAATAGGCCATGCGGTCGACGCCGCGGAGCGTTGTGCGGACCGCCGCGATCTTGCCCCACCCCAGTTGGCGGGCCGCCTGGTACAGGCCGTTGCCGGCGACGATGACGCCGCGGTTATCCACCACGACCGGCTTCTGCTGGCCGAATGCGAGCAGGCTGCCGCGGACGGCGTCCACGTTCGCCTCCGGGTGCTGGCGGGCGTTGGCCGGATCCGGCGCGATCGAGTCCATTGGCACGAGGTGCTTCCTCAGGCCAGGCAGCACCTTCTCCTTCGGCTTCTGAGGTCGTCTTTGCTTCGCCACGTCGTTTTGCCCTCCTTTCGCTGCGCATCACTGCGCTCACATTTTAGCGCGCTCGTGCGCGCCACCGCAGCATAATCCCAGTTTTT
>CAYVAM010000212.1:0-5377 GCA_964449275.1 uncultured Anaerolineales bacterium | reverse complement strand
TTTTCCTTCGGCTTCTGAGGTCGTCTTTGCTTCGCCATGCCGTTTTGCCTTCCCTTCGGCGCGCATCACAGCGCTCATTGCGTGCGCGCTCGTGCGCGCCACCGCAGCATAATCCCCGTTTTTGGCCTGTTACGGCCGTCTTTTGCGCGCACGAGGTGCGCGCCCGTGGTGCGCGCACCCGCGCGCCGCGCGAAATAAATACTACCGATAACCGCGATTGTTCCGCGTGCCGTCCCGCTGCCAGTCGGCCAGGAAGTACCTATGCCTCCCAGCCACCTGCCCGCTAAAAGAAGAAGGCCGCCGGGGCATGTGGCCCCGAACGGCCTTTGCCTTACTCCCGCCGCAGCCAGTGATGGGCTGTCGCGCGCCCTTATTTTAGGCCTGTCATGTGTCCACGGCAACCCTGCTTCTTGCCTCGGCCCCGCTGCTACGCGGCGCTCGTGCCCTCAGCGGGCGGCCTCGGTCCACTCGTCCGGCCGGCGGCGTCGCCGGACGGCGGGCCCACGGCGACCTTAATCATCGCCACGATCCCGCATGGCCTCCGGCAGCCGCGGCCAGGCCGCACAGCCCGCTTCCGCCGGGCTGGGGTCGAGGAGCCCCGCGACGGAAAGACAGTCACCCAGCGCGGGTACTTCACACTGGCTGACGTGACGACAACCCGCCCATGACGGTCGCGTGGCGGTCTGTGACGACGATGGTTTGCGTACAGCGTCATTCCTTAACCTTTGGCCTTGCAGCTATTTGCGTCGTTGCGTGACGGTTGTGACGGTTGGCTGTGCCTCTGGGAGGAAAGCGACTCAAGTGGCGTGGCGCGGACGAGGGTGAGGATGGCGGTGCGTATGGCCTCGGGCAGCCGGGGCCACACTTCGACTACGGTCGCGAGGTCAGGCGGCAGACTACTGCTATCAGAACTGCTATCACCGCCGCGCGAGCGGTTGTAAGTCTTTGTTGAATCGCCTCTTGCGCGGCGTGGTGTCAGCTTCCCAAGCTGAACGTCGAGGGTTCGAATCCCTTCGCCCGCTCCATCGTAAAGTGGCTTCCTGCAACGCGCCATGATACCCGGGACGCCGCACACGCCGCGCAGACGGCCGTGCGGCAGGTCCCGAATGCCTCTTGCGATACGTTGCGCCGGCCTGATACTCTAAAGCGGCCAGGGAGTCTTGGTGCGGATGCCAGGGGCGCCTTGGGGTGATAAGCGGGGTCTGCGATGGCGGGGATCCGAAATGGGTGGCATCTGTCTGGGAGATACCTGTCAAGACAGGAGGATTAGCGAATTCGTAGTCGCGGCCTTGTACTTACGATTGCCGTGGGCGCAGCACTGGCCCTTCCTTTAGAGGCCCGGATGACGCCGGACCAGGTGCTTGTCCTCTACAATAAGGACTGGACCGAAGACCTGCCGGGTACGGAGCCCGGCCAGGATTCTGAGGAAGTCGCCCGTTACTACGTCGCGCGGCACACGGACCCGAAGACCGGCAAGAAGCCGTACCTGCTCGGCCTTTCCTGCAAGCACAAGAAGACCGCCAAGGGCTCGGGCCACCTCAACGCCGAGTTCATCGAAGAGGCCGGCAACGACAATTTCTTCGGCGTCGTCTACAAGGGCAAAGGCCGCCCGCTCCTGGACGACGAACTCAAGAAGCAGAAGTACTACCTGCTGTCCACAGCCATCGAAGTCCCGGTCGATACGAACCGGTACGCTTGGAATAGCGTCAAGATGATAATCGGCCGCACCGCCGAGAAGAGCGACGGGACACTCATCTATACGGACGGCGAGTCGGTCCCGTGCGAAGCCGTCGTGGTGCAGGATCTGGCGAACGGAAAGGGCAAGCGCTTTCTGGCCGACGGGGGCCGGCTCGGCGTGGCCGGGGATGTGTCCCTATGGGTCGCGGTAAACGACGAGGAAGGCAGGCCCCTCATCGATCGAGCACTTCGTTTTCATGATTACAAACACATTACGATTAGAAGTGCGGCAAGAGCGCTCGATTGGGACACGTTTGAGGCCATTGCCGGCAGCACGAACGTCCCGGGCCGGGGCCTGTCCATCTGGCGGGAGGGGCGCTCGCGGATCGGCGAACATCTGACGCTCCACCGCGGCGCCGGCGGGTCCCCCTCCGGCCTCGACCTGAACGCCGAGGCCGCCGGCTTCCGCGGGGACTTCTTCATCAGATGGACCGCCAGAAACACCGACGGTGAGCCGCTCGAAGGCAAGACCTCGATCTTCCGCGACAGGCGCATCATGCACGTCGAGGTCCCGGACCCGGACGGGCGCGTGGACTGGAACTCCCTCACGCTTCGCTACTCGGGCCGCGACGACCCCCCCGGCGCCCGGACGCTCTGGGAAAAAGGCGAGTGCCTCGTCAAGGAACACCTGGTCCGCGTCCGCGAGACCGAGACGAAGAAGGGCGGGAAGCGCATTGCCTCGAAGACGCTGTTTGCCAATGCCAAGCGAGGCGGCTTCGACGGCGACGTCACCGTGTGGGTTTCCGCCAAGAGCCGCGATGGCAGTGACGACCTCGCTGCCAGGGCAAGGTTCTTCGACCCGGGGGACTTCGAGGTCTCCCGCACCGGCCCCGACGGGGTCCGCGACGATCTTCATTACCTCGACGACATCGAGCGGCCCGTCAAAGCGTTTCTGGAAGACCCCGCCAACGTGGCTGACGGGAGACCGCTCAAGGATCGGATCCTGTGCGTTGTGCTCTGCTACGGGCTGCCGCGAACGGTCTCGCGCCTCTACGGAATTGCGCAGACCGCCGTGCCCGATTCGCGGCGCGACGCGGGCAACCTTGTCTCGCTCTGTCAGCGTCTCGAGTCGGCCTACTATGATTTCGAAGGCGTCCGGCCGCTGCGCCTGGTACCGGCGCGGTTCAAGGAGAAGGTCGAGGGCTTCCAGGCCCGGGTGCCGGTATCGACGTTCTGGATGCCCTTTGTCGGGCCCGGGGTGCAGCCATATCTGCACCCGGCGGCGTATCGAGACCTTCGGAAGCAACCCAATCTGAAGCCGCCATGGCCGCCGCCGCCGCATTTCACCCCGGAACACCGCCGCCGGTTTCCGAAACGCTTCCTGTTCGTCTGTTCCCGCGTCGATGCCGACGATCCGCAGACGGCCAAATACCAGGTCGATGCCGCTGCGTACGCAACGCGGTACCTTACGCCGCGCATCGGCGGCCCGGCCGAAGGCACGTGGGACGGCGTCAAGGCCCTCGCCGAAACGTCGCGCCTTGTTGGCGTCGACGAACTCAAGACGCTCGGCTTCCCGGGCGCCGATAAGTCAATCAACCACTCCGCCTATTTCGGGCGGCGAGAGCAGGGTGGCTACTTCCCCGGCGCGGTCGACTGGTACGTTATCTCCGGCAACGGGTGCAACAACCCGAACAGTCAAGTCAGCCGCATGCTGCGCGACGGCGTCACGGTCACCGGCGGCGCCGCCCGGGCGTATCGTGGCTGCCCGCACACCACGACGCACGCGTGGTGGGATGCCAAGGTCTTTCACCATTACCTCTTGCGCGGCTACACACTGGGCGAGGCGTGGCTCCTTTCGAGGTACAAGGTCCAGTGGTGCACGTCCTTTTTCGGCGACCCTCTCTACCGTCCCGACTTGCGGCAGACCCGGTTCGACGCCAGTGCGCCTGAAATCGCCAAGCCCGAAGATGTTGCCATCGAACTCTTGCCTGCGGCCGACCGATACGCCGGCATCCTGCGAGCCGATCTGGCAACGTCACCGGAGAACCCGGAACTCGTCGCCTCGACCGTCGAGTACTGGAGCGTGGATGCTCCCGAGGTCGTCAGGGTCTCCAGCGATGCCTCGTACCGCAAGCGGCCGCTTCTGGTCCTTCGGGGCCTGGAGCCGGAAACGACGTACGCCTGGCGCCTTGTCCTGACCGACCCGTACAGGAACGTCTTCGACAGCCGCCCTCGCTGGGGCAAGCGGACGTTCCGCACGGGCAAGCCGCTGCCGCTCTTCAAACCGGTCCTCAGCAAGAAGGACCCGACCAAACTCTGGATCGGCGGCGCCGGACGCAAGAACATGATCGGCCCGGACTCCGGAGAGGTCGAAATCGTTTTCGAAGCCACCAGAGACGGCGGATATATCTTCCGCTGCGGTGACCTCCACCTGCGCGTCTCCGACAATACGGTCACGTTCAACCCCGGCGGCGGCCGGACGGGGACAGGACAGTACACCTTCGACGAGAAGCGCATCTATCGCTTACGGGCGAGGTACCGCAACTGGCCGGTGACCCGCGAGGCATGGCTCATCGCCAAGGACGGCACGGAGTTCCTGCTCTGTGCCGACAACCGGTCGCCGTGGCGGGCCATGAAACTGGCCACCGAGATGATATGCTCTCGGTCCGTCAAGAGCGGGATCGTCCAACACGTGGCGATCTACGCCGACAGCCGGGTCGGGTCCGAGGCTGGAAGCCGGCCCCGCATTGACTTCGACGCCGACGCCTTCAACAAGGCTGACGGATGGAAGACCAAAACCGAATGACAAAGTGAAGGCGCCGGCGGTCAACTCGCTCTCCCTTGACGCTATCGGGTCGAACGATAACGAAGCCGTGCCCAGCGTGAGCGGTAACATGATGCGCGGGCGTTTCGGGCCGGTCAGCGACACGTTCACGGCCTCCGGTACGTCCCAGACGAGCAACCTGAATATGGCCTGACCGTCGCGCGAACCCCTCCTGTGTGGCCAAAACCACACATTTCGCGGCTCTCGACTTGGCAGGGGCCGTTTCATGCGTATAATTAGGGTGTGGGGGCGGTGTCCGGCCCGAATCGCCACGTGGTTGCCCCTGCGGCATGACCACAGGCGGCCCGGGCGGGAAGACGGTTCGGCCTGGGCCCGGCGCCGGGAAACCCACAAGCGGGCATCAGGAGAGGACCGACATGCATTTTGCATTGGAGTCTCGCGGGGGTTCTGTGCCCGCGATGGAGCCGCTCGAGCCGCGCCTGCTGCTCGACGGCGGTCCGCTCATCAGCGAGTTCCTGGCCATCAACAACACCCCCGTGTATTTGGCCAATCCCGACTCCGACTGGGACTGGATCGAAATCTACAACCCCACCACCGAGACCATCAACCTCGAGGGCTGGCACCTGACCGATAACTACGACGAACTGGCCAAGTGGACCTTTCCCGCAGGCGTCATGCTGGACCCCGACGAGTACCTGGTCGTCTTCGCCTCGGGGCTCGAGGACGGCGACCTTGACCATCCCGACGACCTGCATACCGACTTCAAACTCAGCGGCGACAACCCGGAATACCTCGGCCTCGTCATGCCCGGCGGCGCGGAGACCGACATCGTCCACGACTACTATCCCACCTACCCCAGGCAGGTGGAGGACGTCTCCTACGGTCTGCCCCGCGTGACGGCCGTGTGGAACGAGT
>CAYVAM010000211.1:0-7302 GCA_964449275.1 uncultured Anaerolineales bacterium | reverse complement strand
CCCACCGCGCAAAACTTCGGGTCTTCGCGCGGTGGGTCTCCTGACCCACCGCGTTTGGCTGCAGCGCAGGTTTCCAAACAGGCTCGAATCACCTCACGCCTGGATGGCCGCAATGATCTCATCCAGGTTGTCCTCAACCACAACGGGGCGGTTTGCGAACGTTGCGCCGTGCACGCCGTATCCGGCGTACGTGTCGGCCAGTTGTTCGTCGGTGCGGGTGTGATAAGCGACGGTAATGTTCGGGTCCTTGAGCGGGTGGCCGGTCAGGACGCAGGCGACGCGCTCGTCGGGGCCGATGGCGCCGGTCTGGCGGAGTTTCCGCACGCCGGCGACGGTGGCGGCCGAGGCGGGCTCGCATCCGAACCCGCCGGCGCTGACTTGCGACTTCGCGTCGAGTATCTCCTGATCGGTCACTGTCTCGACGATTCCATCGGTCCACGCGAGGGCCCGCAGGCATTTCTTCAGGTTCACGGGCCGGTTGATCTCAATGGCCGAGGCCAGGGTTCGGGCCCGTCGGTTCTCGGCGTCCATCCGCTCGTAGAAGGCGGCGATGCGGGCGTCGTCCACGTGCCCGTCGTTCCAGGTTATCTTGTCGTCGTTGACGATTCGGTAGAGCGTGTCGGCCCCTGCGGCGTTGATGACGGCCATCCGCGGGATTCGCGGAATGAGGCCGAGGTCTTTGAGTTCGCGAAACGCCTTTCCGAAGGCCGACGAGTTGCCCAGGTTGCCGCCCGGCACCACGACCCATTCGGGCACGTCCCACAGCAGCCCCTCGATGATGCGGTACATGATGGTCTTCTGGCCTTCGAGGCGGAACGGGTTCAGGCTGTTCATCAGGTAGATGCCGAGTTCCTTCGCCACTTCCTTGACCCGCTTCATGCAGGTGTCGAAGTCGCCCTGGACCTGGACGACCCGCACGCCGTAGTCCAGCGCCTGCGCCAGTTTGCCGTAAGCGATCTTGCCGCTACCCACCAGGACCACCGCCGGAATCTGCCCGTCCACGGCGGAGTACATGGCCACCGAAGCGCTGGTGTTGCCGGTCGAGGCGCAGATGGCTCGCGTGGCGCCCACCAGGTGAGCGTGCGTGAACGCCGCCGTCATCCCGTTGTCTTTGAAACTGCCCGAGGGGTTCATGCCCTCGTACTGGAGGAACAGGCGGCCCGGATTCAGCCGCGCGTAGGGCGCCACTCGGTCCGCCTGCTGAAAGACGGTCTTGCCTTCCCCGACGGTGATGATGTGCTCGGTGGCGGCAAACGGCAACAGTTCGTGGTATTGCCATACCCCGGAGAACGCCAGCGGGTCCCCCGGCACCGACCATTTTTCCTCGAACCCTTCAAGACGATCGGGCAGGACCGCCCGCGACCAGTCGTAGCGGACGTCGAGCAGGTCGCCGCACGTCGGGCACTCAAAAAGCGGTTCGTCCACGCCGAAGCGTGCGCGGCAATCGGCGTTGATGCATTCCTGGTACGCGATGTCGGTGCGGATGGCGATGGCTCGTATCCCCCGCTATTCCCTGTTCCCCATCCCCTGTTCCCTGCCTTTCAGAGCACCCACGGCGCCCACGGTTTGCCGGCGCGGGTCATGGGCGGGGGCGCCTTCTTGAGCCGGTCTGCGATGGTCTTCTCCTCGGCCTCGTCAAACCCGAACAGGGCCACGGCCCCCAGGTTGCCGAGCATGACGGCGGCACCACGCCGCGCGACGGGCTGCCGCTCGTACGCCGCAACGAACTCGTCGCGGTCCTTGGGCGTATCCCACAGTGTGAACCAGACGCCACGCAGGTCCTTGAGCGTCTTGCCGGCCGCCTCGGCGCTCGGACCGGAGGCGAGCAGGTAGAACCGGTCGCCGCCCCAACCGGTGGCGGCGGCGTTCGTCCAGGCATCGGCCATCTGCATCGTCAGGAGGTTGCGCTGCCCGTCGGGCGGCGTGGTCAGGACCGCACAGAGCATCTCGCCGGCCGTGTTGGTATGGACAACCCATCGTCCCGGCCGCTCGAGCATCTTGACGGCGGCCGCATCGTTCACCTCGACCGGGTCGTCTCGGGCGGCGGGGTTCCAGTACTTTTCCGGGTGCAGAATCTGTTCGGTGGACCGCGGCGGGTCTTTGGCGGCGGCCAGAAGGTTGCGCCCGACGGCCCGGTTATCGCCCAGCATGGCCGCCAGCAGGTTGCCCTTGGCCAGGAACTGCATCCCGCAGATGTAGGTTGCCAGGATGGTTGAGAAGTACCGCGGCGCGCTCGTGAAGACTTTGCTCCGCTCGACTTCCTTGGCGGCGTACCCCTGGAGTTCGGCCAGGTTGAAACGCCCCGACAGTTGCGCCCGGGCCATGTACTGCGTCATCAGCGACGTGGCCGACCCTTCGGCGACCGACGCGGCCACCAGGTCCAGGTCCTCGCTCTTGCCGGTGAGCGATTTGAAGAACTTCTCGAGCCCGATGTGCTGGTCGTCCAGGGCGTGGGTCAGTTCGTGGGCGAGCATGATCCGCACGACGAGTTCCGGCACTTTCTCATCCCGCGCAACGAGGTACAACGCCTTGGTGTCGGTGTCGTAGTAACCGCCCACTTGCTCTTCGAGAAGGCCGAGCAGCGTCTTCTTCAGGTCGCACTCCTGCGGCAGCAGGCCGACCGTCCGAAGGAACGCCTGGATCTTGCGGATGCGCTCGGGCGGCACCTGCTCCTGGATCTCCTTTTCGACGTACGCTATGGCGTCCTGCGGCGTGCAGAACCGTTTCTCGACCATCTGCTTGAACGTCCACCCGCGAAGGGCCTCCACCTCCTTGGCCACCTCGTCCGCCACCTTCGCCAGGTCCGGCGCCGCCGTCGCGCCGGCGGCGGTGTTTAGGGTTGTGTCATTCTGAACGAGCGCAGCGAGTGATGAATCTCGCCGTGGTCGTTGCCGTTCGGCGGTTGCCACGGCGAGACCCTTCGCTTCGCTCAGGGTGACAGCGTTGAGGACCACGCTAGACACGTAGGCGCCGGCGGCGGCAGGCGCGCTCGCATAGAGCAGCAGCGGGATGATGAGCAGATGCGGCAGGCGGAAACGCTTCATGGATTTCGCATCCTTTCGCGAGCAGGGCCGAAACGCCCGGCCGCACGATTCTAAGGCCGTCCACCGCCCGGTTTCCAGCGTATTCCGTCTCACGCCCCGCCGCCCGTCAGCCGCCGCCAGGTTTTACGGTAGCGCTTGAATGCGTTGCGGCCGGCGGGCGTCAGGCGGTACTCCGTATGCGGTGTGCGGTTGAGGCGGGCCTTGGCCTCCGCGACGTACCCGCCTCGACCCGTTTGGCAAGGTGTTTCGAGAGATTCCCCCCCAGGGCGTTGCCGCCGGCGTTCTTCCGCTGGAAACTCGGACGGGGGGCGTGGTATGCTGGGCCGCCGGACCGGGGAGGCCTGACAGGCGGGTTCCCGATACGCATCAGCCATGCGAGGGTCGGGATGGACGTGGGCGGCGATGGCGAGGTGTTCCTGGAGACGCGCGGCCTCGTGCGCGAGTTCCGCGTCGGCCCCAGCGTCGTGCGGGCGCTCGACGGCCTCGACTTGGCGGTGGGGCGGGGCGAGTTCCTCGCGGTTCTCGGCGTCAGCGGGTCGGGCAAGTCGACGCTGTTGCACTTGCTTGGCGGTCTCGACACCCCCACCGCCGGGGACGTCGTCGTGCAGGGGCGCGACCTCGCCTCCCTCTCGCCTCGCGAGCGGACGCTGTACCGGCGGACGGCCGTCGGGTTCGTCTTCCAGTCGTACTACCTCGTGCCGAGCCTGACGGCCGAGGAGAATCTGGCCGTCGCGTTGCTGTTCCAGGGCACGTACGGGCCGGCGGGGCGTCGCCGGGCCGCGGAGGCCCTTCGCCGGGTGGGCGTGGAGCGCCGGCGGGCGCACCGGCCGAGCCAACTCAGCGGCGGCGAGCAGCAGCGAGTGGCCATCGCCCGGGCCATCGTTCACCAGCCGCCCCTCCTGCTGGTTGACGAGCCCACCGGTAACCTCGACCGTGCGACCGCCGAGGAGGTGATGGCGCTGTTGCACGGCATCCACCGCGACCTCGGCACGACGGTGGTCATGGTGACGCACGATCGGGAGATGGCGGAGCGCGTGGCCAACCGCATCGTCCACCTGCGCGACGGCCGACTTATCGGCGGGGAGGGGACCACGCCATGAGGCTGTTGCGGCTGGTCATCCTGGCACTGGGCGGTCTGCGTCGGACGCCGCTCCGCATGGGCCTGACCGTCCTCGGCGTCACGGTTGGCAGCGGGGCCCTGGTGTCGATGGTGGCGTTCGCGCTCGGCATCCAGCGGATGGCCGAGGCGCCGTTCGAGATGCTCGGCCTGCTCAACAACATCGAGGTCTCACCCGGCAAGGGTGACGACGACGGGGCGCGGACGCTGGACGACGCCGCCATCGACGAACTGGCTGCCCTGCCGGGTGTGGCGGCGGCGTACCCGAACATCCGGGCGGCGGGGGTGAAACTCTTCAACGGGGAGAAGTCCGCGAGCGCCACGGCCGTGGGCGTGGCGACGCACGTGCCGATGCTCGGCGAGGTCGAGGACCTGCTGCTGGCCGGCCACTTCTTCGGCTCGGGCCAGAGACCGGAGGCGCTGCTGAGCGTCGTGTTGCTGCGCGACCTCGGGTTCGAGTCGCCGCAGCAGGCCGTCGGGGCGGTCCTGAAACTGGAGGCCGATGGCCTGTCGCCGACCGATGCCGAGACCTTCGCTTACGAGCGGAGAGACTTCGCCGTCACGGTCATCGGCGTGTACGCCATGCCGCCCATGGTCCCGGGGTTTGGGCGTAGGGGCGTGCTGATGCCGGTGGGGCTGATGAAAGAGATTCCCGGCATCCGGGCGTCGTCGGCGATGGCGCGCCTCCGGGCCGGCAAGAGTGCCGTGGGGGCCGGGTACGAGAAGGCGATTGTGCGCGTCGAGCACTTCGCCGACCTGCTGCCGCTCGAGGAGCGGATTCGGGCCATGGGGTTCCAGACGCGGACGCTGCTCGAACGGCTCGACAACATGCGGACCTTCTTCGTTTTCATGGATGCCGCGCTGGCTGCCGTCGGGGCGGTGGCCCTGGTGGTGGCGGCACTAGGCGTCGTCAACACGCTCCTGATGTCGGTGCTCGAGCGCTACCAGGAAATCGGCATCTACAAGGCGGTGGGCGCCTCGGACGGCGACTTGGTGGCACTGTTCCTGGCGGAGGCAGGCATCGTGGGGCTCCTGGGAGGGCTGGGCGGCCTGCTCCTGGGTTGGGCCGTCGCCTGGGGCCTCGGAACGGCGGTCAACATCTATGCGCGAAGCCACGGCGTGACGCGGCACTTCGACATCTTCTCCTTTCCGCTCTGGCTGCTCGTTGCAACGGTCGTGTTCTCGGTGGTCGTCAGCGTCGTGGCCGGCGTTTACCCGGCCCGCCGAGCGGCGCGCCTGGACCCCATCCGGGCGCTTCGGCACGACTGAGGTTGACGCTCATGCCTTGGCGAGGCAGGCCTCGAGTGACTGGCGACTCCTGACGACCTCGCGCGTGACGGCATCTGTGGTGGAGGCCACGGCGCCCTTGTGCTTGTCGGCGTGCGTGAAGATCTCGGTCCAGCCCCTGAGGCGGATGGTCTTCAGGATGGCGGGCCATTGGTCTTGCCGTGGCTATGCGCCCCCGCCGCCGGTCACCCGCCGCCAGGCTTTCTGGTACCGTTTGAAGGCGCCTCGGCCGGTGGGCGTCAGGCGGTACTCGGTGTGCGGCTTGCGGTTGACGAACTCCTTGGCCTCGCGGACGTAGCCGGCCTCGATGAGTCTCGCCATGTGCCGCGACAGGTTTCCGCGCGTAAGGTTCGTCGTGGCGAGGATGAAATTGAAGTCCGCCACCTGGCATTCATTCAGCACCGAGACGATGAGCAGCCGCGCTGCCTCGTGAATCAGCGGGTCCAGGTCGGAAGGGGATCTCGCGGGAGCGGTCATGGCGTCACCTCCTTCGGCCCGCCACGCAGGTACTCGCGCCAACGAAAGTGCAGCGCGAGGCCCGATGCGAACGCCGCGTGCGCCGCAATCATGGCGATGATCTCCACCCGCACACGGTCGCGCAGCAAAACAAACAGCACACCCGCAATACTCACGCCGGCCGCCATGAGCACGTCTTCCCACATGCCGAGCCGCACCGACCGCGCCACATAGAGGGCCACCAGCGCCGCCGTGCAGACGAGGGCTACCAGGGTGTCGAGGCGGTCGATCCGCTCGGCCGCGACGCCGCGACGATCCAGGTCCACCATGATCAGCGCCACCAGGACGGCCACCCCTACGCCCGCCAGGGCCAGCACCGCCACCACACCCGAACGGCTGAAGAAGCGGACGGCCTGGCCCTCGGCTTCGCCGACCAGCGTCACGCCCCGGTTTCGCCGCAGCCGCGAGACGACCGGCGGCAGCAGAATCACCAGCGCGATGAAGGCCACCACCAGCAGCATGACCGCCTGCATGTGCATTTCGGTCTTGTACGGCATGGCGGCCCGAACCGCTGCGAAGGCGATGAAGAATACGGCTCCGAGAATGGCTCGGACGATGCCCTGCGACGCCACCAGCCGCCGCCGCGCCTCCCGGACGGACGAGGCGACTGCCGCCGCGTCTGGCGGCCGGTCGGCCCGGCGTTCGGGCGTTTCAAGCGATCCGTTCATGACGGTTCCTCCTTGTGCCCGGTTCTGCCTTCCTGTTTGTCCCACAAACTAGTTTACGACACATTCGCCCGTTTGTCCAGCACGTTTTTCAAAAAAAAGAAGAAACCGGCGACCATGGCCGAAGGCGAATCGGTGCGCGATCGCGGGACAGTAGCCGTAGGGTGGGTGCTCTGCACCCACGCGGTTCGTGAGGTACGTCGTCGGCAGGGGGCGGGTGCCATGGCGGGTGGCGAACCGGGGGAGATTGGGGCGAACCCCGGCGCGGGCTTATGAGGCCCGCCTGCGGGCCTTGGTCCCCGCGAAGCGGGTATAGGCCCGGCCCTTTGGGCCGGGTCCACGAGGGCCCCCGACCTTTCTACTGCCCATCCCAGGTCGCTTCAGCGACCTTACTCTTGGCACATTCCTCGGTGCCCGGCCCACGACGAGAAGCCAGTTGAAGCGGGCTGCATGCTGATCGAGGATAATTGTGTCGTGGCAGTGCCGCTAGCCAGGGCTAAAAGCCCTGGCCTATACCCCTTCGGGTCAAGGCCCGTGAACGGGCCTGGCAGGTTCCAGGCCGTTGCCGTTACCCCGTAACCGCCGTTCTTTGCGTCTTGGCGTCTTGGCGTGAGGCGGTGTTGCCGTTCAATCGGCAATTGGCTTTCGTCGCTGTTTCCAGGTCCCCCGCTGC
>CAYVAM010000210.1:0-7332 GCA_964449275.1 uncultured Anaerolineales bacterium | reverse complement strand
GCCGCGACCCGAAGGGGAGCGCGTGCATTGCGGATTTCGGATTGAACAGCAAACGGCCAACGGCCCTTTTAGCCGCGACCCGAAGGGGAGCGCGTGCATTGCGGATTCTCCCGGCCGGGCCTCAACCGGCCACGGACCCAGGTAGTGTAGTAGCACCGGCCTCCGATCGGTCAGTGTGGCACACGCGATCCGCCGGATGGAGAGCGGACGCGGTGCTCAATCGGAGTCACGCCGGGCCCGCACCCATCCCACCAGCCTCCGCACGAAGACGGCGACTCCAAACGCAATCGCCACGTAAATCGGCGTCAACCACGCGGGCGATCGGTTGCCGAACGCCCAGAACGCCAGGAGGAAGGTGGCGACGAAGAGCGCCACGTCCTCGACGATTCGCAAGATGCGCCGACCTCTCAAGGGCATCCTCCTGCCGCCCCTCGCCTACCACCGTTCGAACAAAGCCATATCGCGATACCGCTGGGCGGGGCGGAACGCGCCGGTCTTCGCGATCTCTTCCAATGTCGCCCTGCTCCGTCCCGGCTCGTCAAGCGGGACGATGACGAACCGGAAGTCTCCTTTCGCCACCAGTTCGGCAACCTCCTTCGGCGGCCGCTCGTACACGCCCTGGTATTCCCGCTTCGAAAACGGCAGCGCGTCAACCCGCAGGCCCGTCAGGTAATGCACGACCGCTCCTCCCTCGGTCGCCACGACGTCGGTTTGGCGACGAGAGCGTTTGCGGACTGCCTGCGACACCTCGACGAGACCCCGCCACCGGCCGTGCGCATAGTGCTTGTAGAACTTCTCGTGACGGGCCCAGTAGATCGTCCGGATATCCTTCGGCAGGCTGATGCCAAGACAGATGCCCACAGCGACAGCCAGCCCAAGCGCTGCCCGCCTCTCGGCTGCGTCGCTCCGGCGCGCCAGTTGCGTCAGGCCACGCACACCCACCCGCACGCCCACGAGCAGGCAGTACGCCAGCAGCGGCATGACGGGCAGCATGTACCGCGCCGCCATCGCCCCGCCCCCCCAAACCACGAGGAAACCCATGTAGAAGACCACCGGCATCACGACCAGCCACTGCCTCCGCCGCAGTGCCGTCACCAGACCGACCAGCACAGCGAGCGTGACCACCAGATTTGCCCACGGCAACTTCTGGTCTACGAGCGTCCCCGCGATCGCCTGCGGGATGTTGACGACACCGCGGGCCATGAGCGGCAAGCGATCGGCTAAGAGGCTGCTCAGAAACCCGCCCGCGAGGGCCTTTCCGTAGTCGGCACTGGCCGGGTCGGACCACGACCGCAGTTCGAACCACCAGTACAGAAACCCAGCCGCCACGATCGCTACGGCGACCACCGTGGCCGACAGCCGCCTCCAGTACCCCTCGCGTCTCGGGTCGAGGGCCATCGCCACGAGGACCGCCGGCGCAAGTACGGCAATGACCGGTCGTGTCATCGCACCTGCCAGGAGTGCGAGACCGCCCGCGAGGCACCACGCCCAATGCCCGCCACTCGCCTCGTCGAGTTGCCCGTGGCCACCGGCGCGAAGGAAGAAGTAGAGGCCCAGCGAGAAGAGAAACGTAAACGGCACGTCGGTCAATACGAACGTGGCGTCGCCGAACAGGCGTGCCGACGCGCCGACCACGAGGAGCGTCCCGACGGCCAGTTGGATCCGGACCCGCTCGGTCTCGCCAAACGCCAAGCGGTTCGCGATGCCAAGCGCCGCCAGGGCCGTCCCGACGCCAAAGAGGCTCATCGCCGCGTTAATCAACCACATGGCGTGCGGTCCCGCCAGCCACCGACACCCGGCAATCAAAAGCGGAACCAGCGGAGTAACGCCCCACATCTGCCGACCGTTGTAATCCATCCCACGGCCTTCGGCCAGGCTGCGGCCAAGGGCCAGATAGAGGCCGCTGTCCGGGCGGATGGCCCAGTGGCCGCCGACGGCCAGACCATATAGGATCGCCAGGGCCAGTACGACGGCCGGCAACCATCGGCGGACCTGCGGCGAGTAGAGGTACGTTGGTGCGTCGTCGCGCGTCATCGCCGCTTATGGTCGGCCGCCCGGCGCTTGCGGTCAACCAAAAACCCATCGCGCCGGCGCGGGCGGCCTTTGCGCTTGACTCGCCACCGGAGGCGACCTAGCATCACCCGCCGCGCACCAGGGGAAGCACCACGATGGCCAATGCGCAGCGCGATCGTCCGGGCGTCACCGCGCTCGTCCTGAACTGGAACGGCGGCGAGGTGGTGGCTGACTGCCTGCGGTCGCTCCAGGCGCAGGACTATCCCGCCCTCGACATCCTCGTCGTGGACAACGCTTCCACGGACGGGTCGGCCGAGATGACGGCGCGCGACTTCCCGGACGTGCGCCTGCACGTCAACGATGCGAACCTCGGCTTCGGCGGCGGCAACAACGTCGGTATCCGTCTGGCCGAAACGCCCTACGTCCTGATGTGCAACAACGATACGCGCCTCGCGCCGGACACCGTCCGCCTGCTCGTCGAGACGCTCGAGGCCGATCCGTGGGCTGGCTCGGCCACGGGCTGCATCATCCTGGCCGAGACGGGCAAGGTCGACGCCACCGGCATCGTCGTCTGCCCGGACGGTCTGGCCCTGGGGCGCGGCCGCGCCGAGCCGCCCGAGGCGCTGAGCGAAGCGGCCGAGGTCTTCTACGCCTCCGACTGCTGCTGCCTGTACCGTGCGGCCATGCTGGAGGAGTTGCGTCTGCCCGACGGCGAACTGTACGACGAGGACTTCTTCGCCTACGCCGACGAGACCGACATGGGCTGGCGCGCCCAGCGGTTGGGATGGAGAAGCCTGTATGTTCCCGAGGCGGCGGTGTACCATCACCACGCGGCCTCATCGGGAAGCGTCAGCCCGTTTCTGGTGCGGCTGGTGGAGCGGAATCGTGTATGGGTGGCTGTGAAGAACTTCCCGACCTGGCTCATTCTGTACGGTGCGGCGTGGTCGGTTTGGCGCACCTTCTGGCAGGTCTTGGGAGGCTTGACCGGCCGCGGACGGGCAGCCGCCCTTGGCTGCGAGTGCGGCAAGGCGGACGTCGCAGTGATCCTCTGGCAGGCGTACTGCGAGGCGGCGGCCGGCCTGACGCGGATGCTCCGGAAGCGGGTGGCCATCATGCGGACCGGCCGGCTGGGGCCACGGCGGATCATCGAGATCTTCCGACGCTTCGGCATCGGCGCCCGTGACATCGCACTTCGCGACTGAGCGGCCCGAGATACATCGTGCGCGGTGGGTCTCCGCAGCCACCACGCACCAGAGCGTTTGTGCGCGGCGGGTACGGAGACCCGCCGCGCAACCACGCTGCGGGCCAGCGCCGGCCAAGTGGGATAGCCTGTTAGCCGGCCCGCTCGCGGGCCGCGCGGCACAGGGTGCACCTCAGGGGTTCATCCGTTTGGTCAGGCGGCGCCAGTCGCACTGGATGGCATTCTGGGGGCAGATCCGCTCGCACAGGTAGCAGTGGATGCAGCGGTCGAGGAACCGCGGGCCGGGAGCCATCTCGATGTTTTCCATCGGGCACGCGCCCGCGCACGCGCCGCACGCCGTGCACAGGTCTTCACGCAGGTTGAGTTTCGGGAAGAACGTGTTGAGGATCGGCCGGCGGCAAATCCACGAGAGCCGGAAGTGTTTGCCGCCCACAAACTTGTACGCGGCCTCGGAGACCAACTCGCCCGCCAGGAACCGCCCGGCCTTCTCGCTCATTTCGCCGCCGAACGTCTCGGCCAGGGCGAGTTCCTCGGCGTCCGGATGGCCCCACTGCCGGAACGATTTCAGGTAGATCGGATACGTGTCGTAGCCGAAGCACTCGAAGGAGCCGAGCACGCGGCCGCCCTTCGGCTTCAGCAGTTTCTGGAGCCGGCGGAAGGTATTCGTCGGGTTGCCGCCGTTGGTGTTGAACGTCAGCATGGGCCCCGGCTCCGGCCGGGGGGCGAGCGACGCGATCCAGTCACGGACGTTCACGGGTTCCTTGTAATAGAAGACGGGCGTTCCCAATCCGACGAGGTCGTAGGCGAGCCAATCCTGCGGGCCCGCCTCGCGGATGGGCGCCAGGTCCACCGTCTCGCACCCCGCGCCTTGGAGACCGCGGCCGATGGCGCGGGCCACCTGTTCGGTGTTGCCGGTCTGCGAAAAGTAAACGATGAGGGCTCTCATGGGCTCGTCTTCTCCTTCGCTGCCGTACCGCCGACGGCTAAACGTGCCTTGCGTCACGCTCGACCTGGTCGATCCAGGCCACGAGGTCCTTGAAGTACGGCTGCGGGGCCACCTCGAACTCCAGCGTGTGGTGCGCGCCCGGGTACGTGATGACCCGCTTGCGTGCGGCCATCGAATAGATGAGCGCCCGCGTGGCTTCGTTGTTGATGACGCGGTCGTGCTCGGCAAGCAGCAGCAGCGTGGGCACGCGGACGGTCGCGGCGGCTGCGCGGACCATGGGGTCGAGGCGGCGGCTCTCGTACATGAACCGGGCCGTCAGGTCGCGCAGACTCAGTTCGTCCTCGGCGATGTAGCGCACCCGGTCGGGATTCTCGGTGAAAAGGTGCGGGTCGTCGATCGGGATGGGGAACCGCGCCAGGTCATCGCCCGCCAGCAGGCGCCCGGCGATGCGGACTTTCATCAGCAGCACCACATCGACGACCGGCACGATGCCGGGCGCCGAGAGGATGAGGCTGCGGTACAGGTCCGGCCGATGGGCCCCGCACGCCAGCGCCAGTTTGCCGCCCCACGAGATGCCCATCAGGTGGACGCTGCCGGCGCCGGTTTCGTCGCGCGCCAGTTCCGCCGCCTTCGCCACGTCCTGCGGCCACGTTTCGGCCCTATCGACGTGGCCGCGCTCGTGGTCCGCATCGCGCCCGCTGCCGCGACGCTCAATCTGATAGACCGCCACGCCGGCCTCCGCCAAGTGCCGCGACGACGCTTCGTACCATCCCGAGTGGCTCTGGATGCCGTGCAGATACACGAGCGCCGCGGGCCTCCCGAAAAAGGTACCTGGTACCTTTTTTGATGGCGACCAAACCCACACCGGCAGTTCGGTGCCGTCGCCGGCCGTGTAGGTGCGCTCGTCGGGCCCCATGATGGGATTGACGGTATGCGGCCGCGCGGGACGAATCAAGGCAAAACGGGACGTGCCTTGACTGAGCGGGCTCACGTGATACGATCACCTGTGCGACACAACGGTCGTGCAAAAGCCGCGCGTGCGCCTGACGGACACACAGAAACACTTCCGCGACGTGTACGGGGATGGGCGGTGATGGACGCAATCAGCAACGCGATTGAACAGCTATACGAGCAGGGCGACGTCAGAATCAACCTAGCGGGCATGGACGATTCGGACTCGTCGCTCACGTTGAAGATCTGCCTGTACACGGATCCGGCGCCTGATGCAGCGCAACCGTGGGAAGTACAATGCACCTACCCGCAAAGACGCCTGATACGTCATGTGACCTTCGATCAGATGACGGTCCATGACGACCACGTGCTGCTCTGGGACTACTGCCAAGACTGGGTACATGTGAGTTTCAAGGGAAGGCCTGCGAATGTGCGCACGGCAGTAGGGGCCCTCTACGAAGCCCACGTGTCAGTCGTGGGCGACTGGGTGCCCTTTAACACATACTTCAACCACCTCTACAAGCCCTGCGGCAAGCTGCTCGACGCTGGGTCGGGCATGCTCGCACGAGGTCCGCTGCGGCTGATAGAACGCTATGCTGACACACTGAAGGCTCTTGGCGTACGTGCAAGCATTGTGGCTGATCAGAGGCCATTTGTGTGGAAGGACGGGAGATGGCAGACGGCCACGAGCCCTCTGCGCCTGTTGCTTCTTGAGAACACCTGGCAGGAGTGCGCGTTCTCCTATGTGGTGGCGGAATCGTTCTCGGGGGCAAGAGTAGACGTGTGACCGAGCGTCACTGCCCCCGACCCGTGTACCAGAAACTCCGCCAGTACTTCGCGTCGGTGGCGTAGGGGTCGATGGGGTCGGCGGCGGCGAGGTTGGCTGGGAGCATGCCGTAGCGCTGCATCTCGCGGATGTAGTGCTCGTTGGGGCGGAAGCCGGGCATGTCGAACCGCTTGCGCCGGTCGAGGTCCGCCTTCGCCCTGGTGACGGCGGCCAGGAGTGTCTGGTAGCCCGGGTCCCGGCGAGACGTGAAGACGTCTGCCGGTCCGGGCGTCTTGCCTCTCTTCGCCTCGTTCCGGCACAGGCCGAGGCCGCCGGCCTTCTTCGCGAGCGGCGCGAGCAGGATGAGCGACTTCTCGGGCCGCGTCAGGTTCGCCAGCAGGTCCTGGTGGACACGAAACTTCGGTCCACGTTTGTGGCACGAGCCGCACCGGCGGCCCAGGACGGCGCCGTCGTACCTTACGGCGACCATCCCGCTTCCGAGGGCGGCGTACGTTCCGGGGTACTGCGCGCCCGACTCGATCCAGAGGCGTATCATGGTGCGTTCGTGCGGCGAGAGTTTGGCGCCGTTGTGGCCTTCGAGGACCTTCGTCATCAGCGGGCTGGCGGCGGACCCGATCTTTCGCGGCTCGAGATTGCCGTTGGCGTCGCGGCCGTGCGATACCTGGCCGCGCGACATCAGCGTCGCGTAGGCGTGCGAGTACTGCGGCCCGCGGTCGCCGGTCAGGACGACCTTGCCCTTGAACTTCTCGTAGTTGTGGCAGCGGACGCAGTGCTTATTGAGAATCGGCTGGATGTCGCGGGGGAAATCGAGGACGCCCGGCACGTCCTTGATGGGCGTGATGCGGCTGGGCGGGCGCTTCAGCGCCATCAGGGTCGGCTTGAAGTGGGCCGTGTCGGTCCGCTTCTCATGGCAGCCGGAGCAGCCGGTCGTCTCACCCGGCATCACGCTGACGAACGACTGCATGCGTTTGACGCTGAGGTCGCTGGAATCGAGCGCGACGAAGAAGAGCGGCCTCAGGACCGGTACCTCGATATAGGCCGACCCGTCGGCCTCAACCGGCACCGTGCCGAGGATTCGCGGCAGGGTGAACGTGCCGCCCAGGCTGATCGGCTCCATCGTGCCGCTGAAGTTCACCGGCTTGGGCAGCGTTTCGAGGACAAGGAGTTTCTTGATTTCGCCGGCCTCCACGCCCGTCATGTTGCGGCCGTGGGTGATGTCGGCCAGGAGAAGGCGGCCGGTGGGGCTGGCGGGCTCGATGCGCGGCGCGATGACGGGCTCGCGAGGCCGGATCCGCAAGGGACGCGGCTCGTGCACCTCCATGCGAGCGGCATCCGCAGGCAGCGTGTAGAACGTCTCGCTCCTGCCCTGCCCGTCCAAGACGTAGAGGCTGCGGCCGCGCGCCACCATGAAGCAGTCTTCCGAGAAGGCGTACG